>NZ_AFWY03000005.1:0-291214 GCF_000231075.2 Amycolatopsis sp. ATCC 39116
CTGCTTGCGGTCGGCGGGCCATCACATCCCGGAGGGCGAACCGCCACCCGCCTCGGCCCCCGCAGTCCTGACCCGCCGCCACAACCGGCGGACGGGCCAACACCTCCCGGAGGGCGAACCGCCACCCGCCTCGGCCCCCGGGAAGGCCACGCTCCGCGAGCGTTCAGGATGGCGCTCGGGCGAGTGCGTACCTCCCCTGAGCCATCGTCGCGTCAGGACGGGGCCAGCTCGCCCTCCGCGTCATAACCGAACACGCCACCCACCATCGTCGCGCGGATTTGCAGCTCTCGGATGCGCTCGGGCGCCACCTGGAGCAGGTCGTCCGACAGCACGGTGAGGTCGGCCAGGTTGCCCCGCCGCAACGCGCCCTTGCGCGACTCCTCGTGCACGGCGTGCGCCGAGCCGATCGTGTACGCCCGCAGGGCCTGCGCCGGGGTGAGCGCTTCGCCCAGGGCGATCGGCGCGCCGGACGCCGAGCGGCGGTTGACCATGTCGTGGATGCTGATCAACGGCTCCCCCGGCACCACCGGCGCGTCGGTCGACCCGGGCAGCTCGACACCGGCCTCGACGAAACTGCGCATCCGGTACGCGCGCTCCGCGCGATCCGCGCCCAGCGCGGCCAGGAAACCGTCGCCCAGCGCGGAGATGAACCGCCCCTGCGGCACCGGAATCACCCCCGCCGACACGATCCGCGCGACCTGCTCGTCGGAGGCGACCCCGACGTGCTCGATGCGGTGCCGGGCATCGGGCCGCGGCAGGCGTTTCTGGGCCTCCTCGTACGCGCCGAGCACGACGTCCAGCGCGTGATCGCCGATGGCGTGCGTCGCGATCTGCCACCCGTTCTCGTGGCCGCGCAGGATGTTCTCCCGCAACGCCTCGGCTTCGGCGAGCAGGAACCCGCGGTTGCCGGGGCTGTCGCGGTAGTCGCAGCACATCGCCGCGGTCCGGCCGATCAACGACCCGTCGGACACGATCTTCACCGGCCCCAGCCGGAACCACTCGTCGCCGATCCCGCTGCGCAGCCCGAGGTCCAGCCCCCAGCCGTCCAGGCCGTCGTCGACCCGCCCCAGGTCGTGCACCGCGTCGATGAACGGCATCGCCGTGACGCGCGTGCGGACGTTCCCGCGCTCGTACGCGGTCTGGAACGCCCGGGCGTCGGCGGGACCGTGGCCGATCAGCCGTCCGCCGATCCCCGGCTCGGTCACGCTGGTCAGGCCGTGGCGCAACGCCCACGCCGACGCGGCTTCCAGCGCCGCCACCAGATCCTCCTGCGGCACCGGCTTGAGCACGTGGCTGACCAGCGTCATGGCCTGCTCCTGCAGCAGACCCGTGTGCACGCCGTCGCGGAACACGACGCTGCAGCCGGGCGGCGCCGCCACCACGTCCGGATCGGGGTGCCCGGCCCGGCGGAACGCCTCGGTGTTCGCCACCGCCATGTGGTTCGAGGTGTGCACCAGGTAGACCGGCCTGCCGCCGGCGATCCGGTCGAGCACCTGCCGCGTGGGGTGCTCGCCGATCTTGTTCTGGTCGTAGCCGTTGCCGATCACCCACGCGCCTTCGGGTTTGGCCGCCGCCCACTCCTCGACGCGGCGGTAGAGCGCGTCGAGCGTCGGGGCGGCCTCGGCGGAGAGGTCGAGCTGCGTCATCTCCTTGCCCAGCATGGAGAAGTGCAGGTGGGCGTCGTTGAACCCGGGCACGACCGGCGCCCCGCCGAGGTCGTGGCGCGCGTCCGCGGTGACGCCGTCGAGCTCCTCGTCGAAGCCGACGATCCGGCCGTGCAGCACGCCGGCCGAGTGCGCGTGCGGACGCGCCGGGTCGAGCGTGGTGATGCGGGCGTTGGTGATGATCGTGTCGATGCGCATGAGGAACGTCCTGTTCAGACCGAAGCGGTGACGGTTGCCGTGGCGGACCTGCGGACGAGCGCGGACAGCACGGTCACGCCGCCCGCGGTCACTCCGATGAGGACGAGGTAGAACACCGCCACCCCCGCCCAGTGGCCATCGCCGAGTGTGAGGAAGAGCTGCGCGAGCAACGGCGTCGTGCCGCCGATGACCGTCGAGCAGAGCTGGTAGGAGAACGAGATGCCGGTGTAGCGCACGCCCACGGGGAACGCCTGGGCGAGGAACCCGGCGAGCACCGCGTAGTAGCCCGTCCCGGTGATCGTGCTCAGCCCGATGCCGAGCAGGATGAGCGCGGGTTTCCCGGTGCCGGCGAGCAGGAACATCGGCACGGCCAGAGCCGCGGTGGCCGCCAGCGTGCCGACCATCAACCGGCCGCGCCGATCCGCTCCGCGAGCCGGGTGGCCGCCGGCTGCCACAGGAACTGCAGGACCGCGTTGGCCAGCAGCAGGTTCAGCATGACCTGGCGGCTGACCCCGAGCTGCGAGGTCGCGTAGGCGAGCATGAACGTGCTGAGGAAGTAGGCCATCCCGATGCCGAGCGCGCTGGCGAACACGGCGGCGACGACCCGCCGCCAGTGGTGGGCGAGCAGCTCGGCGATCGGCAGCTTCACCGGCGGCGCCTGCTCGACGCGCTGGGTGAACTCCCGCGACTCCTCCAGTTTCAGGCGGGTCACCAGCCCGATGACGACGAGCAGGGCCGACAGCAGGAACGGGATCCGCCAGCCCCACGTCGCGAAGGCGTCGCCGGGCAGCGCCGCGACCAGCGCCATGACGAGGGTCGCGAGGATGTTGCCCGCGGGCGAGCCCTGCTGCACGAACATCCCGCCCCGCAGCGCGCGGCCGCCCGGCCCGCTCTCGGTGGCCAGCAGGACGGCGCCGCCCCACTCCCCGCCGACGGCGAAGCCCTGGAGCGCGCGCAGCAGCACGAGCAGGATCGGCGCGGCGACCCCGATGGTCGCGTACCCCGGCAGCACGCCGATCGCGAACGTCGCCACGCCCATGATCAACAGGGTCGCGACCAGCGTGTTCTTCCGGCCCAGCCGGTCGCCGAGGTGCCCGAACACGATGCCGCCGATCGGGCGCGCGAAAAAACCCGCCCAGAACGTCGCGAACGACGCCAGCAGCGCCGAGGACGTGTCGAACGTCGGGAAGAACACCGGCCCGAAGGCGATCGCCGCGGCGGTGCCGAAGATGTAGAAGTCGTACCACTCGACCGCGGTGCCCACGAAGGCCGCGATGCGGGCACGCCTGCCCTGACGTGCGGCCGTCTCGTCCTCGGACATGTCGCCTCCGGTGTGATGCGGGTGAACGTGCCAGGAATTCTCAGTGGCCACGTGCCATGCTGTCGAATACTGATTCCGCAAGAAGTTGATGCTCGGGAGGCATGCGCCGTGGAGATGCGGGTGGTGAAGTACTTCCTCGCGGTCGCGGAGGCGGGTTCGATCACCGAGGGGTCACGGCGCCTGCACGTCACGCAACCGTCGGTGTCCCGGCAGCTGCGCGCGCTGGAGCAGGAGCTCGGCGTCACCCTGTTCCAGCGGGGCCACGGCGCGCTGAGCCTGACGCACGCCGGCAGGCGATTCCTCGACGCGGCGCGGGACCTGGTGCTGCGCGAGCAGATGGCCCGCGACGCCGTCGGGCTGGACCAGATCCGCGGCGCGCGGTGGCGGGTGGTCGCGCCGTTCACCACGATCGTCCGGTCGCTGGCGCCGTTCACCGCCGAACGCGGGGCGCGCCACCCGGTGATCGACGCGCTCGAATGCGAGCCGGTCGCGGTGTTCGAGCGCACGCGGGTGCTGGGCGCGGACCTGGGGGTGTCCACCGTGGCGCCGCCCGCCGAGTGGGCCTCCCGGCGGCTCGTCGACCTGGGGATCACCGTCCACGTCGCGGGCGACCACCCGCTGGCCGGCCGCTCCGACGTGGAGATCCGCGAGCTGGCGCGGCACCCGCTGGTGCTGATGGACCGGACGAACGTGGCGCGGCTGGCGTTCGACGAGGCGGTCGCTACCGCGGGCGTCGATGTGCCGGAGGCGATCGAGATGAGCTCGGCCTTCATGGCGCAAGGCCTCGCGGCGAGCGGCCGCGGCGCCGCGGTGATGACCAACGCCCCGGCGTTCGGCCTGCACGCGGTGCGGATCATGCTGGACGGGCGCCAGATCCGGCTCGGCCTGCACGCCGGCTGGGACCCGAGCCACTACGCCGCCGAGTCGATCTCCCGCTGGGTCGAGGAGTTCGCGGAATGGCACGCGGACGTCCCGGAAGCGGTGCACGTCGACGACCCGCCCGCCGCACCGGAAGGCGGCGCCTGACAGGCCGCTGTCAGCGTGCTGTGCGCCCGGTGCCAGCGAACCCCGCCAGTGTCGGCAGCGACGACGTTCCCGACACTGGAGGAATCCCGATGCGCAGCCCAGTCACGATCATCGGCGCCGGCCTCGGCGGGCTCACCCTCGCCCGCGTGCTGCACGTCCACGGCATCCCGGCCGACGTCTACGAGGCGGAGCCGTCGCCGATGGCGCGCACGCAGGGCGGGATGCTCGACATCCACGACTACAACGGTCAGCTCGCCGTGGCGGCCGCCGGCCTGATGGCGGAGTTCCGCGGCCTCGTGCTGGAGGGCCGCCAGGCGATGCGGATCCTCGACCGGACCGGCGCCGTGCTGTTCGAGAAGTCCGACGACGGCACCGGCGGCCGTCCCGAGGTGCAGCGCGGCGAGCTGCGCCGGATGCTGCTCGACGCGCTGCCCGCCGGCACCGTCCACTGGGGACACAAGGCGAGCGGCGCCCGCACCCTCGGCGACGGGCGGCACGAGGTGACCTTCACCGACGGCCGCATCGTCGTCACGGACCTGCTGGTCGGCGCCGACGGCGCGTGGTCCCGGGTCCGGCCGCTGCTGACCGGCGTCACACCCGAGTACACCGGCACCGCGTTCGTCGAGACGTACCTGTTCGACGCCGACACGCGGCACCCCGCCACGGCGAAGGCGGTCGGCGGCGGATCGATGATCGCGCACGGCCCCACCCCGGACGCGGCGATCTTCGCCCACCGCGAGCGTGGCGACACCCTGCACGGCTACCTCGAACTCACCCGGCCGCTGGACTGGTTCGCCGCCGTGGACTTCGCCGACCCCGCGGCGGCCACCGCGCGGATCGCGCGGGAGTTCGACGGCTGGGCCCCGGAACTGACCGCGCTGATCACCGACAGCGACACCGCCCCGGTCCTGCGCCCGCACCACACCCTGCCCACCGGGCACCGCTGGGAGCGCGTGCCGGGAGCGACGCTCGTCGGCGACGCCGCGCACCTCGCCGCACCCAACGGCGAAGGCGCGAACCTGGCCATGCTGGACGGCGCCGAACTCGCCCAAGCGCTCGCCGCCCACGACGACGCCGAAACCGCACTGGCCGAGTACGAACAGGCGATGTTCACGCGGGCCGCCAACCCACCCGACGAGAGCGCCGTCCTGGAAAGCGTTTTCGGCGACAGCGTCCCGCAGAGCCTGGCCGCCCTGTTCGAGGACCGGACCGGTACTGCGCAAAACGGGTGACGGCCGGAACAATTCCGGCAACACGGTTCTACTGTCGTCGGCATGGGGAGACATCGAAGAATTCTCAGCATGCTTTGCGCGATGGTCGTGGGATTCGCCGGAACCGCCGGCGCCACGGCGACCGCCGCCGGGGACAGGCAGTTGCTGTACTTCAACCACGCGTACGGGGTGATCGACCGCGAGACGGCGGACGCGGTCGAAAATTCGCAGTTCCTGCGCGAATTCGCCAACTTCCAGGTCCGGACCACCACCGGCGGTGAGCAGACGTGGACCGCCCGTTACGTGCTGGGCCGGGAAACGTACCTGGAGCTGTTCGGGGTCGGCGACCTGGCCGGCCAGAACGGTGTCCTCGGCGCAGGCGGGCTGGCGGTGTCGGCCGAGCGGGACGGCGACCTGTCGGCGGCGGCCGAGCGGCTGCGGGCACTGGGCGACGGACCGGTCCTGTCCCTGCAGACGCGCGACTTCGGCGACGGCGTCCCGGTCCCGTGGTTCGACGTGGTCTTCACCAGCGGCATCACCAGCTACGACGCCTTCGGCGCGTGGGGCATGGAGTACCGGCCGGAGTTCTTCGCCGACCCGCGGAGCAACACCGAGCCGGCCTCGTACCCGGGCGACGTGGGACGGGAACGCGTCCTGCCGGACGACTACGCCGGCCACCTGATGCGCGAAGTCACCGCGATCCGGATCGGGATCACCGCGGGCGACCACGCCGACACGGTGCCGCTGCTGCGGGCCGGCGGTTTCGCGGTCCGGACCACCCCGCACGGCACGGTGGCCACGCGCGGCGGCACCACGATCCGGCTGGATGTCGTGCCACTGGCCGAAATCGGGTTGCGCAGTGTCGAGTTTTCGCTCAGCGAGGCGGTGAATCACCGCCACGTGGAGCGGATCGGCGACTCCGAACTGGTGGTCGGGCCGGGACCGCGTGCGCACTGGACGTTCGAGTTCCGGGACTAGGGATCCGCATGTGGATCAACGCCGCCGCGAGGAAGGCCGGAGCCCGTCCATCAGGAGGTTCAGCAGCCGGTCTGCCATCGCCTTGTGCCCGGGCGAACCGGCCACGGTGAAGATGCCGATCAGTGCGGCGGCGATGTCTTCGGCGGGGACGTCGCCACGGAGTTGCCCGCTCGCGCGACCGGCGTCCAGGATCTCGTCGATGGCCCCGAGCAGCTCGGTCCGGGTGTGGGCGTGCCCGATCTCCCCCGATTCGATCATTGCGAGCAGCGTGTCGAGCATCCCGTTCTTGGTGGCGATCCACTCGCCGAACAGGTCCATCCAGCGTCGCAGCGCCGCGGGCGGGTCGAGTTCGGCGAGCAGCTCGCGGGCGCCGGTGGTGAGCCGCGTGACCTGGTCCCGGTAGACCGCGTCGACCAGCGACTCCCGGGTGGGGAAGTGCCGGTAGAGCGTGGCGATGCCGACCCCGGCCGCACTGGCGATCGCGCGCATCGACGGCTCGGTCTCCGACGAGGCGAACAAGCGGGTCGCGACCTCCAGCAGCTGCTGCCGGTTGCGCGCCGCGTCCGCGCGCGGTCTGCGGGTCTCCTCGGCGGCCAAAACGGATCACGCTCCACTTGTGCTAGCCTGGTGTTGAAACGGAGCATAGTCTGCTTGCTGAGCCGCGACAGGAGACAGGTGAGCATGGCAGAACCGAACGTCACCACGCCGGTGACGACGAGCCGGGCGGTTCAGTTCGAGTCGTTCGGCGGACCGGAGGCGCTGACCGTCCGCGAGGTGCCCGTGCCGGTGGCCGGTCCGGGACAGATCCGCGTGCGGGTCGTCGCGGCCGGCCTGAACCCGATGGACTGGTTCATGACCTCGGACGCGGAGACCGCGGCGCGATTCGGCTTGAGCCTGCCGTGCGGGTTCGGCACCGACTACGCCGGGGTCGTGGACCAGGTCGGCGACGGCGTGCGCGAGTTCGCGGTCGGCGACCGGGTGTTCGGCGGCGCCCTGTCCCGCGCGGTCGCCGACCACGTCGTGGTGGACGAGGCGGGGACCATCGCGGTGGGCGGCGAGGCGCACCGCACCCCGGAGGGCGTCGACGACCGCACCGCCGCCACCCTCGCCATCGCGGGCCGGACGGCGGCCGCGGCGCTGGCCGTGGTCGGCCCCGGCCCGGGTGACACGGTGCTCGTCGGTGGCGCGGGAGGCGGGGTCGGCGTGTTCGCTGTCCAGCTCGCGCGCCGAGCGGGTGCGCGGGTGATCGGGACGGGGTCGGCGTCCTCGGCCGAGGCCCTGCGAGCCCTGGGAGCCGAGCCGGTGACCTATGGCGACGGCCTGGCCGACCGGGTCCGCGCCCTGGCTCCGGCCGGGGTCACCGCGGCCATGGACCTGCACGGGACGGACACCGCGCAGGCGGCACGCGAACTCGGCGTGCCCGACGCACGCATCACCACCATCGCCGCCCAGATCGACGGGATCACGCCGGCGAACGGCGCCAACGCGCCCCAGGGCGCCCTCGAGGAGATCGCCGGCCTGGTCGCGGCGGGCCGGCTCCGGGTGCCGATCGCGGCGACCTTCCCGGTCGAGCAGATCCGCGCCGCGTTCGAGCTCCAGGCGGGGCGGCACGTGCACGGGAAGGTCGTCATCGACTGTGGACCGAAGGCCGCGAATTTCCGGCCGTAGCCGGTGAAGGCGGCTCGCCGCGGTGCGACGAGCCGCCTTCTCCCCTGTCAGTTGAGGGTCGACCGCCGGCGCAGGAACCACGCGCCGGCGCCGGCCAGGGCGCCGAGACCACCGATGGCGAGGCTCACCACCGGCACGACCCGCACCGTCTTGGAACCGGTGTTGTTGCCCGGGTCGCTGTCCGGGTCGTTCCCGGTGACCTGGGCGGCGTTGGTCAGGTACTTCGCCGCCCCGTCCCCGTTGACCGCGTCCACCGTGCCGGAGATCTCGTAGCTCACCGAGTCACCGGCGGCCAGCGGGCCACCGGTGCAGGTGATCACGCTGTCCGAGCCGATCGAGCAGCCCGCGGGCACCCGCACGTCGACCAGGCCGGCCGGGATCGGGTCGGTCACGGTGTGACCGGAGGACTCCGCCGGGCCGAGGTTCATCACCGTGAGCGTGTAGGTGATGCGGTCGCCGGGCTGCACCTCGTCCTGCGGTGCGGTCTTGCTCAGCGCCAGGTCGGCGCTCGGGTCCGGCTCCACGAACGTGACCGTCGTGTTCGCGGGCGGGTTGAGCCCCACCAGCGACATGTTGCCGGGACCGTTGGTGTAGCTGCCTGCCGTGCCGGAGGTCACCGGCACGCTCACGGTGCACGACGCCATCCCCGCGGTCAGGTTGCCGGTCACGCTGACCGACGTGGCGCCGGCCGCCGCGGTCACCGCACCGCTCGGGCAGTTCGTCGTCCCGGCGCCTGCCACCGTCAGCCCGGCGGGCAGCGCGTCGGTGAACGACCAGCCGTTCTTCGCCGCCAGCTCGCTGGTGTTGGTGATGGTGAACGTCAGCGTCGACGTCCCGCCGGTGTTCACCTCCACCGGGCTGAACGACTTGTCCAGCTGCGGCGTAACGTCCAGGATCTTGATGTTGTCGAAGGCGTGGTCGTTGCCGGTGCCGCTGGGCTGGTTGTTGACCATCTGCACGCCGATCGAGCTGCCGTTGACCAGCACCGCGCCGTTGGAGGTGTAGGTGCCGACGTTGGCGGTCCTAGCCGGCGTGACCCCGATCTGCGGCACGTTGACCGTCCGCCTGGCGGCGCAGCCGTCGATCTGGGAACCGACCGGGATCGCCGCGCCCGCCTGGTCCAGCAGCGAGAACTGCAGCAGCGGGTGCGTGGCCTGGCAGTTGATCGCCGCCACGTCCACGCTGAACGTGACGAACCGGTTGCTGCCGCTGAACGGGATGTTCGAGGCGGTCTTGAACTCGACGTGCGGAGCATCCGGGTTGCCCGAGGTCATGGCCGACACCGCGTAGTTGCTGCCCGGGGCGACGCCAGTGTAGGCGCCCAGCGCGTAGGCCATCTGCTGCACCGCGTTCCAGGTTCCCTGGTTCCCGCAGTCGTTGACCTGGGCGGTGGGCGCCACCGGCTGGGCCGACGAGGCGATCCAGCCGTTGCACTGCCGCAGCCACGGCGCGTCGGCGGTGTATCGCTGGCCGCTGGCCCCGGCGTACTGGTTCAGCCGGACGATCGGGGTCGCGGCCGGACGGTTCTGGAAGTTCTCGGCGTAGATCGTCGTCGGCGCCTGTGGTGTGCCGGGCGACCCGGGGGTGGTGGCCATCGCGAACGACGCGCCGGCCGCCGCGACGACCGCCGCCACCCCGGCCACCGCGCCGGCCCGGCGCACCATGGACGACTTCCACCATTGTCGTGGTCGCGTCATGTCTCCTCCTCCATCGCAAAAGCTCCAATCCGATCGAGACGGTGCGAGCGGAACCGCCCGCGCAGACAAGACGGGGCGAACTCACGCCGACATGACGCGCCCGGTGTCCGGTCGCCCCACCGTGGTGCCGTGCACCTGCGGAACTCCGCGCGGCGCCTCGTCCGATTGGAGGAGGTGTCGCATGTGGACATCCGGCTCAGCCCGCCTCGATCGGCACGGTCCGGACGCCGGACAGGCTCGCGTGGACGATCAGCCGCTGGTAGCTGGCCCACTTCGGGTTGCACGTCGTCAGCGTGAGAACCGGTTCGACCGGCTGCGCGCCCGGATCGCCGGGCACCGGCGCGATCACGCCGACGTCATCGGGCCGGACGATCTCGGTGCCGGTGACCGTGTAGGTGTACTCGGTCGCGCCGGCCTGAACCTGGATCGCGTCGCCCGCGGCGAGCCGGTCCAGATCCCAGAACACGCGCGGCGCGCGGTGCCCGGCCACGGCGAAGTTGCCCGGCTGGCCGGGAAAAGCGGTGCCGGGATAGTGGCCCGGACCGCGCCGCAGGTCGGCCAGTGTCACACCCTCCACGACCACCCAGCGCGCGCCCAGCCGCGGGATGGACAACCGCACCAGGGGCTGGCCCTGGGCCGGCACCGCCGCGTCCCACGGGTTGCCGACCACCGGCGCGGGCAGACCGGACGGGTCCGGCTGCTCCCACTGCTGGATCAGTTCCTGCTCCAGCGTGCGTTGTTCCGCGCCGGTGCGGGCCGGCACGACATACAGCTGGTAGACCACGAACAGCAGGGCGACGAAGCCGAGCGTGAGGCAGGTGCTCCCGAGGGCGCCGTAGACCCGTGGTTTCCACCCGATCCGCGGCCTCGCGGCGGCTGTGCTCACCGAACCTCCCATCCGGAACCCCCGCTCACACCGGTTCCAGTTCCCTTTCCCGCTCGCCACCCCGCACCGCGGCGACCGGCCGCGCGCGCTTGCGCTGCCAGGGCCACGGCACGCCGGTGTTCGGCAGCTTCTGGCCGGGCAGGAACTGGTCGGGCCGGCCGATCTTGTCGATCGCGCCGAGTGCCGCCACCAGCGCGGGGAACAACAGGAACGTGCTGTAGACCACGAAGACCGAGTGCTTGACGATGTCGTTCAGCCCGTCCGACAGCAGCACGGACGCCAGCTGCGCCATGGTGTTGAGCGAGAGCGCCACCAGCAGCCAGCCGATGCTGCGCCCCGCGGCGCCCAGCCGCCGGTGCAGGGCGAGCCACGCGCCGAGCGCGAGCGAACCCAGCCACAGCACGGGGAACACCACCCAGCGGACCGGCCGGAACAGGGTGAACAGCGCTCCCCCGGCGAACACCCGGTTTTCCTGGCTGTAGGCCGGTTTCCCGCTGTCCGGCAGGTAGTTGCCGAGGTAACCGGGCCGGGCCTGGGTCACCGCGTCCAGCCCGCGGTCGAGCACCGCGAAGATCCGCGCCGGATGGGTGGCGTAGAACTCGACGATCCTGGTCATGCTCATGTCGTCGAGGAACTCGCGGTAGCCCTGCGGCACCTCTCCCGGCCCGGACAGCGCCAGGATCGACTCGCCGTCGTACCGGGCCAGGCTCTCGTCCACGCCGAGGTCACGCAGGTCCTGCCGCGGGTCCGAACCCAGGGGCAGGATCGTCCCGAACACCTGGTGGAAGTGGTAGATCTCGGTGAGCCATCGCGACTGCGAGCTCGCGAACTGGACACACCCGAACACGAGCAACCCGCAGATCACGACCGCGGGCGCCCGCCGAAGCGCACCCACCAGCGCCCGCCGCCCCAGCCCGCGCGGCGGTTCCGGGCCGAGTTCGCGGCGCGTCCTGCGCAGTTTCTCCAGCCACGGGAAGCGCACCGGCCGGACCAGCATGGCGGGCAGCACCCCGGCGAACATGGTGATCGTCTGGGTCTTCGCCATCACCGTCCACAACACCGCGGCCGACACCAGCAGCAGGTCGGCGACGGTCACGAAGTTCCGGCGCAACAGGCGGAGCAGCGCGGCGACGATCAGCAGCATCCCGATGAGCGCGGCCGGCTCGCTCAGCGGCGAGACGAAGTAGGGGGCGATCGTGGAGTCGGCGGTGAACAGGCCGATCAGGGACACCACCAGCACCCGCACCCACACCGGCAGCGGGAGCGCGGCGCAGATCAGCCCGATGGCCAGGCCGAAGAACACCGACACGACCACCCCGAGCACGCGCAGGTCGAGCGCGTGGTCGAAGCCGAACACCGGGGTGAGCAGCTTCGCCAGCCACAGGAAGTACCACTGGCTGCTCAGGTACGGCTCGCCGGTGCCACCCGCGCTGCACGCTTCGCCGTACCAGACGTGGGTGTCGTACATCGGGTTCAGGTAGGCCCAGGTGTCGTGGCCGTTGGGCACCGCGGCGACCTGGAGCTGGCACATCAGACGGTGGCCGTCGAAGTTGTCCGCGAGCCCCACCGCGCCGCCGACGAACAGGCGGGCCAGCATGATCACGGTCCACAGCACGCCCAGCGCGGTGGAGACCACGGGGATGCGCCGTCCCGGCTCGGTGAGCCAGGACCAGGTGCGCCGCACGGTGGTCACGCGCTCGCCCCCGCCGGGTAGGCCCGGACGCTCCGGTCGAGGGTCACCGCCGGGTCCGACGGCGCCAGCCAGCACCGGCCCACCCGGCTGTCCTGCCGGATCGACGGGTCGCCGGGCACCTCGACCACCACCGTGAGATCCGGCCGCGACGCGGGCGGCGCGCCCAGGTAGGCCTCCGCCTCGGGACCGCACAGCTGGTGCGCCACGCCGACCATGAAGTCACGGCCCTTCTCCACCTGGTCCGGGCCGAACAGCAGCCACGGATTGACCAGCTCGCGGTTGTGCGGCTGGTCGCACGTCACCTCGCTGCCGTCGAGACGGCAGGTGCGGAAGCGGGACCCGTCCGGGGTCTTCAGGGAGTCCTTGATGGGGAACGACACCGTCACCGGTGTCAGCTGCCCACGGGGCACGTTCATCACGTCGCACCGCATCCGCCGCTCGCCGCCGCGCCACTCCTCCTCGGTCGGGAAGAAGGCGACGGTCGTGAGGTCGCGGACGGCGTCGCGCTCGTCCGCGCCCACGTAGGCGTTCAGCACGTCGCCGCCGCACAGCGGGGGTCCTTCCTTCTGCAGCAGCACCGGGCTGGGACGCTCCGGCTGCGCGGACAGGTCGGCGGGCAGCTCCACCACCTGGTAGGTCTCGGTGGTGTGCTCGCTGTCGCACGGCACCACCGGTTTGGTGTCGGTGAGGAACGCCCACGAGGTCTCCACCGGCTGGTCGAGCCGGTGGCAGGCCCCGACGTCCCACTTGGTGCGCAGCTCTCCCGCGCCGAGGCCGGGCGGGCTCTGGATGAAGCCCGCGGCGGCCAGCGCGACCCCGCCCAGCGTGACGATCACCAACAAGCTTGCCCAGGCGCCCCGGGCGATTGCGCGTCGCACTGTTCCCGACCTCATTTCGTGACGGCGCCGACGGCCGGCGCCCGCGCCCCGGCCAGCTCGCTGTTGCGCTGTGTCTTCTTCCAGCTGCCCCGGCCACTGACGAACCTGCCGAAGGCCCGCCAGGCGATGACGTAGTTCAGGACCGAGTACAGCGCGACCGACAGTCCGTAGTAGACGGCGGAGCGGCGGGTCACCCCGGGTTCGCAGCGGGACCGGTAGAACCAGCCCCAGATCGCGAACTCCGCGATCCCCACGACGCCGTAGGCGAACATGAGCAGCAGGCCGCCGTTGGCCAGGAAGCCGGCCATGAAGTCGCGGTAGGCCGCGGCGTTGAAGGCGAAGACCGCCAGCGGGATGACGTACACGATCGAGCCGACGACCTGGACCCACGGCCGCAGCATGAAGTAGAGGATCTCCAGGAAGCCCGCGGTGGAGAAGCACGGCGATCCCCACACCCTGGGGAGGTACCGGAGGCACTGCATGGATCCCTGCGCCCACCGGGTGCGTTGCACGACCAGCGGCGGCAGGCTCCACAACGCCTCCTGGTCCACCCAGGACCCGCGGCTGTACGCCGTCCGCCAGCCCGCGAGCATCAGCCGCAGCCCCAGCTCGAAGTCCTCCAGGAGCGCGTTGCCCCAGGGTTCCGCCGACTCCCCCGCGATGCTGTCCAGCGCGGTGAGCCGGTTCATCTGGCCGTTGCCGCCCATGTTCACAGTGCCCGTCCGGCGACGGATGATCTGCATGGCCGAGATCGGGCCGCGGAACTCGATGTCCTGCATGCGCGCCAGCATCGCCGCGAACTTGTTCGCCAGCGGGCCCTTGCCCGGCAGCGGCCGCGCGACGTCCCGGTTGACCATCCGGACCTCGACCTGCACGGCGCCGACAGTCTCGTCGGCGAACGCGTCCGGTCCCGCGCACAGCTCGAGCATGTTGGCCGACGGCCTGCCGTCCGCGTCCACCACCACGACGATCGTGCGGGCCCGCAACTCCGAATCCCCGACGTGCCGGCTGATCTCGCGGTAGCCGTGGTTCAGCGCGGCGCCCTTCCCCTTGCGGGCGTCCGGCAGTTTCCGCGCCAGCAGGTGGATGTGGGGGTTGCCCGCCGCCCGCTCGGCGACGATGGCCGCGGTGCCGTCGCTGGAGGCGTCGTCGATCACCCACAGGTGCGCCTCGGGGAAGGTGCTCTCCAGGTACGCGAGCGTGCCGCCGATGACGGCCTGTTCGTCGCGGCAGGGGATGACGAAGTGCCAGTCCAGCTCGCCGGGGTCGCCCGGCCGCTCCGGCTTCGCCTTGACGAACCCGCGCACCAGGATGCACACATAGGCCAGGAAGACCAGTCCGAGGAAGAACGACAGGCTGATCGAGACTTCCAGCAGGCTCATCGGCCGTCCGCCTCCCGCCGCCGTCCGGTCGTGATCCTGATGTAGAGCAGGATCGCGACACCGCCCGCGGTGAGCATCACCAGCGACCCGATGAGCACGTGGCCCCAGTCGAGCCCGGTCTCGCCGAAGCGGCCTCCGAGCATCACGATCAGCATCAGCCGGATGTTGTTGGCGACCGCGATGATGAGGAAGCCGAGCAGCGTCGCGAGGACGAGCCGCACCCGGGAGCGGGCCCTGGACAGGAACAGCGCGCCGGAGGTCAGGAACAACGGGGCCACGAGCAGGGCGCTGCTGCAGGCCAGGGAGACGTTGATGCCCATGACGCCGGGCGAGGCCGACGTCCGGAAGTACAGCACCGGATGCCCGGGCACGGCGAAGGTGAACTGCCCGGAGACAGCGGTCACCAGTTCGCCGGCGAGCCACGTCTCGAAGATCCGGTAGCTGTCCTGGAAGGCGATCAGGGCCACCGCGACGCCGAAGCACAGCGCCGCGGCCAGCCATCCCAGCCAGGACCGGTGCGTGTGCCCGGACGGGTTCGCCGGGATCCCGGACCAGGGAACGGCGGCGCTCTCGCTCGTCACGCGCCCTCCCTCGTCGGCGCCGGCCGGTTCGCCGGGCCACTTTCAGCTGTGCACATCGCTGATCCCACAGTCCTCTCGCTCTCTCAGCCGTGCCTGCGATCCGCGTTCATCCCGGTGCCGGGACCGGGATGAACGCGGGACCGCGGCGTCAGACGGCGCCGCCGAACGGCCGGGGCGCGGTGCCGCCGAGCGCGGCGAGGTTGCGGGCCACGACGTTCTTCCGCACGAGGGTCATCCCCGCGAACAGCAGCACCGCCCCCAGCCCCACGAGCAACCCCAGCACCGGCGACCCGGTGGCCGCCAGCGCCCCCATCCCGCCGGCCGTGCCACCGGTGTGGGGACCGATTCCACCTGCGTACATCTCGATTCGTCCTTTCGCTGTCGCGACTCCACCCTGAAGACCGGGCGAGCCGCGTGAACATGTCGCGATTCCGGGAACGGGCGGCCGCGGTGCCGCGGCCGCCCGTCGGTCCGCGGTGCGGGAGGTCAGGCCGCCACCCGACGGCGGACCAGCCAGAACGCGGCACCGCCCAGGCCCAGCGCGGCGCCCACACCCCCGGCGATCATCGGGACGTTCACCGTCACGATCGCGGCCGAGGTGTTGTTGGCCGTGTCCGGATCGGTCTCGTTCCCACTGACCCGTGCCGTGTTGGTCACCGTCACCGCGTCGGTGCCCGCGGGCACGTCCGCCGCGGTCGCCGTGACGAGGTAGGTCCGGCTCTCCCCCGCGGCGAGCGGTCCACCCGTGCAGGTGACCACACCCCCGGCGAGGGAGCAGTCCTCCGGAACCTGCACGTCGACCAGACCGGCCGGGACCGGGTCGGTCATGGTGTGCCCGGTCGAGTTCCCCGGGCCGTGGTTCGTCACCACGATCGCGTAGCTGATGCGCTCACCCTGCTGCACCTGATCCACCGAGGGCTCGGTGCTCTTGGTAACCCCCAGGTCCGCCCACGTCGACGTGTCGTAGGTGTAGGTGTAGGTGGCGGAGAAGTCGCTGATCTCCCACGCCTTGGAGCCGCCGTGGTAGGTCTCTAGGATCATCCAGTACTTGACGTTCCCGGCGGTGAGGTCCGCCGCCGGGACCTCGACGGTGGTCTCCAAGGTCTGGGTGCCGCCGACGGGCATGTCGGGTGTGGTGTTCGTGCCCGGGGCCGTGTCGAAGTCGGTGCCCAGTTTGGCGAACCCGTTCTGCCCGAACCCGGCATTGGGGCCGAGGAGGTGCACCGTCGACCGCACGGTGACGGTCGCCGTGCCGTCGTCGCAGCCGGGCCGGGGAGCCTGGAGCTTCGCGGCGATCGTGTAGTAGGTCTGGCCGTCCTGGTACGGCTGCGACACCGGGCCCACGCGGGGGCGCCCGCCGCGGCGGCGGGCATCGCCCCGCCCAGCAGCGCGGCGGCGATCACCCCGCCGGTCAGGGCCATGGCCCAACTTCTTCGTGCCTCCTGTCGAGTTTCGAAACTGCACCAGGAGGACCGTCCGCGATGAGGCGACCTGTCGCGAATGTCGCCGCCCTACTCCATTTGAAGGGGGCAGCCGCTCAGGAGGCGAACCGGCGGGCGATCTCCGCGACGATGCGTTCGGAGGCGCGGCCGTCGCCGAACGGGGACTCCGCACGGGCGAGCTGGGCGTGCAGGCCGGGCAGGTCGTCGAGCCACTTGCCCGCGGTCTTGCTGATCAGCGGTCCCGGCGAGACGAGCACCGCGAAATCGCGCATCGCCTCCGGCCGCTCGGTGGAGCGGCGCACCACGATCAAGGGTCGCTTGAGGACAGTGCATTCCTCCTGCAGGCCACCGGAATCCGACACCAGGAGCGCGGCGTGGGCGGCCAGCCCGAGGAACTCCGACGGGCCCAGCGGTCCGGTGACGTCGAATCCGTCGAGGAGGTGCGCCAGCCCGTGCTGTTCGACCGCCCGCAGAGTACGGGGGTGCAGGGGCAGCACGACGCGGCACGGGATGCGGTTCAGCTCGGCCAGGATGGTGGCCAGCGCGGCCGGGTCGTCGGTGTTCTCCGGCCGGTGGATGGTGGCGAGGACGTACCGGTCGGCGACCAGCCCCCGTTCGGCCAGGAGCCGCTCGCGCCGCGCGGGATGGGGCAGCTGCGAGAGGACGGCTTCGACGACGGTGTTGCCGGTGCGGATCACCGAGCTGCCGGCGATTCCCTCCCTGGCCAGGTTGCCGACGTTGTCGTCGGTGGCCGCGCAGAGTAGATCGGACACGTGGTCGGTGACGATCCGGTTGTGCTCCTCGGGCATGGTCCGGTCGAAGCTGCGCAGCCCCGCTTCGACGTGGACCACGGGGACGGACCGGGCGTTGCCGGCCAGTGCTCCGGCGACGGTGGCGTTGGTGTCGCCCTGCACGACGACCGCGGCCGGGGTGACGTCGGCGAACAGGAGGTCGAGCGCCTCCAGCGCCGCGGCGATCTGCCCCGCCCTGGTGGCTCCGCCGACCGCGAACCGGACGTCCGGCAGCGGCAACCCGAGCTCGGTGAAGAACACGTCGGACATGGCTTCGTCGTAGTGCTGTCCGGTGTGGACGATCCGCGCCTTCGGGCCGAGGTGACGAATGATCCCCGCCAGCTTGACGATCTCGGGCCGGGTGCCGAGCACCACCGCCACCCCGCCGTCGGGGAGGGCCGCGATCTCCGCGCTGACTCTGTCCGTTGTGGTCACTGGGGTTTCCTTCCGCCGGGAATCTGTCGCGTTCACCCGGAAGACCTCTCCCGGTGCCCGAACTTCACGGCAGGAGCGGAATTTTCCGGTGATCTCCCCCACCGCGAGGAGGAAACACCGCGGCGCCGGAGGTTCTGCCCTCCGGCGCCGCGGTCCCCCCTCATCCGGTGGTGGTGGTCGTTGTCGTGCTGGACCTGGTCCTGCTGGGAGCCGAGCTCGACGACGGGCGCGACGAGGAGGTCGGCGACCGCGTGGAGCTGGTGGTGCTGGAGCTGGACATGGTCGGACTGGTGGGTGTCGTGCTCGTGCTGGGTGTGGTGCTCGTGGCCGGCGCCGTCGTGCTCGGCGCGGGCGCCTCGGTCACCTGCGGAGGAGGCGGCGGGGTGCTCACCGGGGGCGGCGCGGGCACGACGGCCGGCACCGCGATGGCCGCCACCGTGCCGCGCGCATACGCGTCGGCGAGGGCGAGCACGAGGTCCACGTAGGCGTCGGAGTGGTTGTACCGGAACACCGCCGCCCGCAACTGCGCCGGATCGGCGAGGTTCCCGCCACCCGCGCACAGGTACCGCCCGGCCGCCAGCGCCGCGTCGAAGATGTTGTCCGGATCAGCCTTGCGGTCACCGTTGCCGTCCGCGGCGTAGGCCCGCCACGTCGACGGGATGAACTGCATCGGCCCGACCGCGCGGTCCAGCACGGGGTCGCCGTCGAGGGTGCCGCGATCGGTGTCCGGAATGGACGCGGTGCCGCCCGTGCCGTCCAGTGCCAGACCACGGATCCGCGGCAGCACCGAGCCGTCCTCGTACACCTGGGAGCCGCCGTGGCGGCCGTGGTTGGACTCCACGCGCCCGATCGCGGCAAGCACCGTCCAGCTGAGACCGCACCCGGCGAGCTTGTCCCCGGCCCGGTGGTAGGCGGCCAGCGCGGCGGCGGGAATCCCGGCCCCGAGCGAAACCGGCGACGCCTTGACCCGCGGGCCGGGAAGCGGCAGCGAGGTCGGCGGCGGCAACGACGGCGGCGCGGCCAGGCGCGGCTGCTGCGCAAGGACCTCGTGCGGCCGCCCGACGTCGCCGATCCGGGGCGGTTCGCGCAGGGCCAACGCCTGCGGCACGGTCGTCCCGGTGCCGGAACCGTCCACCGGCAGGGCCGTCACGCCCACCAGTGCCAGCCCGGCGCCCAGCAGCCCGGCGGCGCGGGTCACGTGTTTCATTCCGATGCTCGCCCCTCGTGCGTCCGCTTGCCGCGGTGCCCCGCGGCATCCCCCGGCAGCGGTGCTCTCGCTCCGGCTTTCGATGAGAGGACCGGACCACTCGCCGCGGCATAACGCGCACCACCTCCAATCGGGTGAGTCCGGCCGATCACGGGCCGCTCGAGACGACCGCGAGCCGTGGGAGCTGCGGCGCCGAGCACAGCAAGCACCAGGTCAACGCACCTGCACGCCGGTGCGTCCGCGGAACGGGGCCGCCCACGGCACGCCCACCCTGGCGGTCATAGTGGAATTTCCGCGGCGACGACGGTGCCGCCCCCGACCGGGGACTCCAGCCGGAACCTCCCGTCGAGTGTGGTCACCCGATCCGCGAGACCGACAAGCCCCGTGCCGGTGCCGCACACGGCGGCGCCGCCAACGCCATCGTCGGTGACCTCGACGAACAGGGTCCCGTCCCGGACCCCGAGCTGGATCGCGACGCGTGTCGCCGCCGCGTGCTTGATCGCGTTGGCGAGAGCTTCGGACACGAAGAAGTACACGTTGGCCTCGACACTCTCTGCCAGCCGCGACGGTGTCGAGCAACGCACCGACACCGGCAGGGGACTGCGCGCGGCGAGCGCGTGCAGGGCCGCGCACAAGCCCCGGGAGGTGAGGATCATCGGATGAATCCCGGCCGCCGCAGCGCGGATGTCCTCGACGGCTGCCACGGCCTCCGCCACGGCCTCGTCCGCCAGCCCGGCCAGCGCCTCGGGCAACGCATCCTTGAGCAGCTGCAGGTGAATGAGCAACGCGACGAGGCGTTGTTGCACGCCGTCGTGAAGATCCCGCGCGGTCCGGCGGCGGATCGCGACGGTCTCCTCCACGATCCGCCGTTGCGCGGCCCGTGACTCCTCGGCACGGATCCGCGCGGTTTCGTGCTCGCGTGAGGCGAGTTCGGCGATCCGGTACTCGGTCATGTCCGTGAACGCGGTCACCACGCCACGGCCGTGTTCGAGCTCCAGCGGTGCCGACCACCACGCGACCGGGAACATCGAACCGTCACGGCGGACCAGCCAGTCGCGATCGGACTGTGTCGGGGCGCCGGTAGCGCGCGGCGCGAGCATCGTGCACTCGTCCGCGGGATAGGGTTTCCCGTCCACCCGCTTGTAGTGCATCGTGTGATGGCTTGACTTCCCCCTGAGCTGCGCGAGATCGTCGTAGCCGACCGCACGGACAGCCGCCGGATTGGCGTAGAGGATCCGGCCGGCCTCGTCACACACCCAGACCGGCTGCGGCACGCACTCGAGGATCGAGGCGAGCAACTGTTCGGTGGAAGCCGTCACGCACCCCAGTCTGCGTCCGCTTCGCGCTGGGGTGCGATGGGTCATTCGACCTGTTCACTCAGCGAATGCGGTTCCCAACGGCAGCTCTCCTGCCCGCGCGTCCCCGCCCCGGGCGGGGACCACCTCCACGATCTGGTGCTTCATCAGGGGCTGCCCGCTGGCGACCGAGAAGTCGCCGAGCGCGCAGAGCACGTTGAGCTCCGGCATGTACCCGCTCACGTTGCCACGCGGGAGGTCGTAGGGCACCGCCCGGTACCCGAAGACCGAGCGGGTGCTGCCGTCCCGGGCGAAGCTCGTGATGTCGACCAGGTCGAACTTGGCCAGGCCGCGCTCGGCCATGTCCTCCGGGTTCATGAAGAGCAGCGTCCGCAGGTTGCGCACCCCGCGGTACCGGTCGTTGTCCGAATAGATCGTCGTGTTCCACTGGTCGTGGGAACGCATCGTGGACAACATCAGCCGGCCCGGCGGCAACACGACATCGGGCAGCGGCGCCGCACCGAACTCGGCCCGCCCGCTCCCCGTCAGGAACACCCGCTCCCGCGCGGGTTGCCGGATGCGGAAGCCCAAGGGCATCCGGACCCGGCGGTTGAAGTCCTCGAAGCCCGGCAGGACCTTCGCCATCGTGTCGCGGATCCGGTCGTAGTCCTCGACGTAGCGCTCCCACGGTGTCGCCGAATCCGGCAGGGTCGCTCTCGCCATCCCGGCCAGGATCGCGCATTCCGAGCGGAGCTCCGGGGAGGGCGGCCGGCGTGTGCCGTACGAGAGGTGGACCATGCTCATCGAGTCTTCGACGGTGACGCCCTGCTCGCCGCAGCGCTGCACATCCCGCTCGGTCCTTCCCAGGCACGGCAGGATCAGCGCTCGTTTGCCGTGCGCGAGGTGACTGCGGTTGAGTTTCGTGCTGACCTGGACGGTCAGGTCGGTGTTGCGCAGAGCGGCGATCGTGGTGGCGGTGTCGGGCGCGGCCAGCGCGAAGTTCCCGCCCAGCGCGACGAAGACCTTCACCCTGCCCTCCAGCATGGCCTGGACGGTGCCCACCGTGTCCAGCCCGTGCTCGCGCGGCGCCTGGATGCCGCACACCTCGTCCAGGCGGGCCAGCAGCTCCTCGTCCGGCCGGTGATCGATTCCGCACGTCCGGTTTCCCTGCACATTGCTGTGTCCCCGCACGGGCGAAACCCCCGTGCCCTCGCGACCCAGGTTGCCCCGGAGCAGCAACAGGTTGACTATCTCACGCACCGTGTCGCAGCCGTGCTCTTGCTGGGTGAGGCCGAGGCACCAGGCGACGATCGTGCGGTGGGCGGTGAGGTAGCGCTCCGCGAGGTCGCGAATCTCCCGCTCCGGCACCCCCGACTGGTGGACCAGCTCGGACCATTCCTGCGCCCGTACCGTCTCCCGGTAAGCGTCGAAGCCATGGGTGTAGCGCTCGATGAACTGCTCGTCGATCGCCGAGGGATCGGTTTCGGCACGCTCCAGCACGGCTTTGGCGACACCCCGCAGGAGGGCCAGGTCTCCGCCGATCCGCGGCTGCACCGTCATCGTGGCGGTCTCGGTGGTCCGGAACGTGCCCATGGCCAGGAACTCGTGCGGCACGATGGTGCGCCGCGACGCCGCTTCCACCATGGGGTTGACGTGGACGATCTGCGCGCCGCGGCGATGCGCCTCGGCCAGCGAGGTCAGCATCCTGGGCGCGTTGGAGGCGGCGTTGACGCCCATCACGATCAGCAGATCCGCCACGTCCCAGTCGGTGATGTCGCACGTGCCCTTGCCGGTGCCGAGCGCTGCGGTCAGGGCGCGCCCGGAAGCCTCGTGGCACATGTTCGAGCAATCCGGCAGGTTGTTCGTCCCGAACTCGCGCACCCAGAGCTGGTACAGGAAAGTGGCCTCGTTCGACAACCGGCCCGACGTGTAGAACGACGCCTCGTGGGGGCTGTCCAGCCCGCGCAGTGCGGTTCCGACGAGTGTGAAGGCGTCGCTCCAGGAGATCGGGACGTACCGATCGGTTTCGGAGTCGTAGCTGAGCGGCTCTGTCAGCCGGCCCTGGTCCTCCAGCGCGAAATCCGTCCATCCGGCCAGTTCCGTGACGGTGTGCTCGGCGAAGAACGACCGGTCGACCCGCTTGCGGGTCATCTCCCACGTGACGTGCTTGATGCCGTTCTCGCAGATGTCCAGGTGCAGGCCGTTGCGGTCGTCGGGCCAGGCGCAGCCCGGACAGTCGAACCC
Source organism: Amycolatopsis sp. ATCC 39116 (assembly GCF_000231075.2). Taxonomy (NCBI): domain Bacteria; kingdom Bacillati; phylum Actinomycetota; class Actinomycetes; order Pseudonocardiales; family Pseudonocardiaceae; genus Amycolatopsis; species Amycolatopsis sp. ATCC 39116. Next base: position 22,598 of record NZ_AFWY03000005.1, read on the forward strand.
GCCGTTCTCGTGGTTCATCCGGAGAATCGCGCGAGGAGCGCGCAGGAACTCGCGCGAGCGGACCACGTTCCTGGCGACACTGCGAGCGGCGCCCCAGCCGGCAGTGGGGGCACGGTCATCCGTCTGCGAGAACCCGCCGCCACGGTTCGGTCCGCGTCCGCGCGCCGGTGTTCCCGGCGCCCCGCGGCCCAGTTCGTCCGCGGGAACGGCATCCGGTTCTGGCGTCATCGTCTCGTCTCCTCCGGCCCGGCCGTGGTGGGATCGGCACTTCCTCGATCATCGAGGCCGGCGGGCCCGGGCACCATCGCGCGCACCCGACATCGCGCCGTGGGGTTTTCCCGACGCACGGCGGGGCCGGCCCGCTGACGAACGTCGAGCCCGCTCGCTGGAGAACCGCACGGGAGACGCCGGAAGATGGGTTGCCCACCTGAGGCGCAGCCTCCCGAGACCAACCGGTGAAGTCATGTGCGAACAGAATCAGAACGTACTGCTCTTCGCGTTTCACGATGCCCGCCGCGCTGCCGACGTGCTGGCGGCCGCGCACCGGCTCCCCGGCCTGCGTGAGGTCGCCGTCGTCGCCTGCACCCGGGCCGGGCAGCTTCGCATCGAACCGCACTGCCCGGACACCGGCCGCAGCGCCGTCCTTGCCCGGGTGCTGGACGCGCTCGCCGCGGCACTCGCCGCGCTGCACGGCGCGGCTGAGCCGCGGACGTTTCCCAGCACAGCGCGGGGAATCGCGGCGTTCGCCGAGCTGGTCCGCCCCGGCTGCCCGGTCCTGCTCGTCGCCGCGTGCGACGAGCTTCGGACGGAGATGGCGAGGATCGCCGAACGGTTCCAGGCCGCCCTCTACCACCTCCCGGCCGGCGCTGCCTGATCTGCTCACGCGCGGCGGCGGGTCACCAGACGAGCAGGGAACTCGATCCGGTCGCCACCAGCTTCGCGGACCGGTCCCGGATCTCCGCGTCGGCGAAGATCACCCGGCTGCCCGCCTTGGTGACGACCCCGGTCGCCGTGAGGGGGCCGGTGTCGAGAGTGATCGGCCGCAGGTACTTGACCGTGATCTCGATGGAGGTGTAGCGCTGCCCGGCTTTCAAGGTGGTGTGGGCGGCGCAGCCGGCGACGGTGTCCAGCAGGGTGCACGCGAGCCCGCCGTGCACCACCCCGAGCGGGTTGTAGTGCTCGGCGCCGGGGGTGCAGGTGAAGACCACGCGTCCGTGGTCGACCTCGACCGGTGTGAAGTTCATGGTGTGCGCGATCGGCGGCGCGGGCAGCTCACCGTCGCGGAGCGCGCGCATCGCGTCGATCCCGTCGAGCTCGGCGATACCCGCGACGACTTCGGCGGGATCGGTCCAGGTGAGGACGCGGCTGGTTCGGTTGTCGTTCACGTTCTCTACTTTCACGTCGAGGGTGCCGGTGCCCGGCTAGGTGGTGAAGACCAGGGCGGTGTTGTGGCCACCGAACCCGAAGGAGTTGCTCAGGGCCGCGCCGAACGCGCCGGGCCTGGGCCTCTCGCGCGTGATGTCGAGGCCGAGCCCGGGTTCGGCGTCGGCCAGCGTCGGGGTCGGCGGCGCGGTCTGGTGGGCGATGGCCAGCACGGTGGCCACCGCTTCGAACGAGCCGGCGCCGCCGAGCAGGTGTCCCGTCATCGACTTCACCGCGGAAACGACGGGCGCGTGTCCGCCGAACACGGACCGGATCGCGCACGCCTCGACGATGTCGCCCGCCGGTGTCGAGGTGGCGTGGGCGTTGACGTGGCCGACGTCCTCCGGGGACAGCCCGGCGTCCCGGATGGCCGTCCGCATGGCACGGATCTGCCCGTCCCCCTGCGGCTCCGGAGCGACCATGTCGTGCGCGTCAGAGGTGATGGCGGCGCCGGCGAGGGTGGCGTGCGGAACACGACCGCGGGCACGGGCGTGTTCCTCGCTCTCGATCACGAGCACGGCCGCGCCCTCCCCCAGGACGAACCCGTCCCGGGCCCGGTCGAACGGGCTCGAGGCGAGGCGCGGTTCGTCGTTCCGGGTGGACATCGCGCGGGCTTGCGCGAAGCCGGCCATCGTCAGCTCGTTGACGCAAGCCTCGGTGCTCCCGGCGATCACGACGTCCGCACGGCCGAGCCGGATCAGGTCCAGGGCGTGGGCGACGGCCTCACCACCGGTGGCGCACGCACTCGCCGGCGTGATGGCACCCGCTCGCGCGTCGAGATCGATGCTGACGGCCGCGGCGGCGCCGTTGGGCATCATCATCGGGACCATGCGCGGGCTCAGCCGGCGCGGGCCGTGGTCCCGCAGGGCGTTGTGGTTGTCGAGCAGGGTGTTCACCCCGCCGATCCCCGTACCCATGACGACAGCGACACGTTCGGGATCGACGGACGACGCCGACAGCTTCGCGTCCTCCCACGCCTCCCGCGCGGCCACCAGGGCCGCCTGCTCCGCGCGGTCGAGGCGGCGCGCGGCGACGCGATCCATCTTGGCCGCGGGGTCGACGGCCATGCGGGCGGCGATCCGGGTCGGCAGCGCTGCGGCCCAGTCGTCGTCGAGAAGCGCGATGCCGGAACGTCCGGCCAGAAGCGCGTCCCAGCTGTCCGCGGCGGTCCCGCCCACCGGGCTGATGGCGCCGACTCCGGTGACAACCGCTGCCCTCACGACCGGGCCGCCTTCCGCCGAGCCTCGGCGCCGAAACGCCTCCCCCACACGTCCATCGCCTGCAGGACCGGCACGAGGGCTTCGGCCGCCTCGGTCGGCAGGTACCGCTCACGCACGCGCGAGCCGGGTTCGCGGTAGCTCTCCCGCCGGAGGATGAGGCGTTGCACCAGCGTTTGCAGGCGGTCGCTCAGCACGTCGTGGCTCAACCCGAGCGCCTCCCGGATCTCGGAGAACTTCGTGTTGCCGTTGAGCACCTCCCGGACGATGAGAAGCGACCACTTCTCTCCGATCTGGGCGATGCAGGCGTCCGCACCTCGGTAGAGGTCCGGGGCGGGTTCGGCAGGCTCACCGCCGGCTGGGGTAGCGCGAGAAGTCATGGCGCAACTATAGTCCATCTGAATCCTGGATCCGGATTCAGGAGTGAACCGGGTTCGACGCACCCGCAACCACCCGGAGGTACAGGAGATGAGCGCTTCCGGTGCTGACACGCCGTCCGGCCTCATCGGCCGCGACGCGCTCCTGAACGGTCTCCGCGACTTCGTCCGGCGCAGCGCCCAGGATGGCGAGGCACGGGCGATCGTGGGCGAGGCGGGCATCGGGAAGACCGCGCTCCTCAAGACCGCCTGCGCGTACGCCGAGGAAGCCGGGATGCGGACACTCCGGGTGACCGGCGCCGAGTTCGAAGCGGAGATCGGCTACGCGGGGCTCCACGCACTGCTCCTGCCGCTCCGGGATGTGGCGGACGATTGTGCGCCTCCGCTGCGGGAAGCGCTGGGGGTGGCGCTCGGGCGGCAAGAGGGACCCGCTCCGCGACAGCTGATGGTGTTCAACGCGGTCTTCGAACTGGTCTCCCTGGCGGCCCGGACCAGGCCGGTCCTGTTGTGCGTCGACGACCTCCAGTGGCTCGACCAGGCCACCATCACCGCCATCGGTTTCCTCGCCCGGCGAGTACGGGGCACGTCCGTCGGCGTGCTTGCCGCGTCCCGGTCGGCCCACGTCTTGGCACGCAGTGGCATCCCCGTGGTGCACATCGGGCGGTTGTCGCCGGACCACGCGCGAGAACTGCTTTCTCGTCGTCGTCCGCCCCTTCCGCCGCGGCTGGAGCAACGGGTGCTGTCGGAGGCCGACGGCAACCCGCTCGCACTCCTGGAGCTCGCCCGGTCGGTCTCCGACCTGGCGGATCCCCTGGGCCACCTGCCCGCGGTGCTGCCACTGACGACCAAGTTGGAACGCGCCTTCGCCGTCCGGACCGCCACGCTCCCCGAGCAGGCACGGCAAGCGCTGCTCCGAGTCGCGGTGGACGGCCGCGCGGATCTCCGGCACCTCCTGCACGACGGGTTGACAGTCGATGACCTCGCACCCGCGGAGGCGGCGGACCTCATCGCCGTGGATCGAAGAGCCATGACGGTGGCGTTCAGCCATCCCCTCATCCGGTCCGCGGTCGTCGGGTCCGCCGCGCCGGCGGATCTGCGGCGCGCGCACGCGGCGATCGCGGACCGGCTGGACGACGATCCGGCACGACAGGCGTGGCACCTGTCCGAGGCGACGATCACCCCGGATGAGGACGTCGCCGCGCGCCTCGAAGCGGCAGCACACGCCTTTCTCGCCCGAGGCGACGCGCCGATGGCCGTCACGCTGCTCATCCGCGCCGCGCGGTTGAGCCCGCTCGGTTCGTCCGCGGCCCGACGGCTCGCCGAGGCGGCATCGCTCGCCGCGCAGGTCACCGGTGACCTGGACGATGCCGCCCGCCTCCTCGACGAGGCACGGCGTCTGAACCCGCGGGTGACGAACTCGCTTCACGCGGCCGCCGCGGCCGCCTACATCACGGTCAACCGTGAGGGCGACGTGGACACCGCGTTCCGGCTCCTCCTCGGAGCGATCGAGTCGGCTTCCTCCGACGCTCCCGGTGACGAACACGGTGAAGCGCTGACGACTCTGCTTTACCTGAGCTGGTGGGCCGGGCGGGAGGATTACTGGACCTCGTTCCACCGGGCACTCGCGCGGCTCGGGGACCGCGTTCCGCCTCTGCTCCGGATGCTGAGCCTGGCATTCGCCGACCCCGTCCGGCACGGTCCGGCGATCCGGCCCCAGGTGGCGCAGCTCGTCGAACGCAACATCGACGAATACGAGCCCACGCAGATCGTCCGCGTGATGACCTCGGCCATCTACCTCGACATGCTGACCGGGTGCCGGGGAGTGGCGTGGCGGCTGGTCGAAGGCGGCCGTCAGGGCAACGCGGTGCGATCGAGTCTGGGCGCCCTGATGCTTCTCTGCCTCGACGACTTCGCCTCCGGCCGGTGGGACGCAGCCGAGCGACTGGCCGACGAAGGCATCGACCGGTGCCGCGCCCACGGCTACGACTTCCTCGCGTGGTACTTCCTCTACAACAAGGCATTGCTGGCCGCCGTCCGGGGCGAGCCCGCCACCACGCACGAGCGGACTACCGAGCTCAGCCGTCTGGCCGCCTCCCGCAAGGCCGCCACTCCCGCGCAGTACGGCGCACACCCCCGGACGCTGGCTGCCATCGGGGCGGGCGACTGGGAGTCCGCGTTCCGCCATGCGAGCACGCTGAGTGCCGCCGGAACCTTCGCGCCGCACCGGCCGATCGCGATGTGGGTGGCGTTCGACCTCGTCGAGTCCGCCCTCCGGACAGGACGCGAGGACGCGGCCCGCGCCCACGTCGCAGCGATAGTCGCGAACGACATCGGCGCCCTCTCGCCGCGCATGGCGGTCATCGCCCTCGGTGCGCGGGCGTTGGTCGCCGAGGGCGCCGACGGCGAACAGCTCTTCGAGGAAGCCCTCGCTGTCGACGATGCCGGCAGATTCCCCTTCGACCTCGCCCGTGTCCAGCTCGCCTACGGGGAGCGGCTGCGCCGGAACCTGCGGTTCGTGCGAGCGAGAGAAGTCCTGCACTTCGCCCTCGAGACTTTCGAACGCCTCGGCGCCGAACCGTGGGCGGCGCGGACGAGACAAGAGCTGCGGGCTGCCCGCGACCCGGAGACGAAAGTGCCCGTCACCGCGCCGGAGAAGGCACTGACCGCGCAGGAAAGAGCGATCGCCGAACTCGCCGCAGCCGGCTTCAGCAACAAGGAGATCGCGCGGCGGCTGTACCTCTCCCCCCGCACCGTGGGTGGCCACCTTTACCGCACCTTCCCCAAGCTCGGAATCTCGACGCGCGCCGCTCTGCGAGATGCGCTCGAGCGCATCGACGACCGGGAAACGGCTCCGGCAGGCTGATCGGAACGGGTTGCGCGGCGGCTGCCGCGCAACCCGTTCCACAGCCCGATCCCGCCGGCCGGTCCCGTTGGGACACCCCCGCGAGGCGGGTCAGCCGACGGCGGGAACAGCAGGAACGTACGGGAACGAGGCCGACGGAGGCTCGACGACCGATTCCTTCCCGATACCGAGGGCGACCGGCGTGTTGGCCGCGATCGAGAACATCACGTCGGGAGCGTTGTCGGTCAGGGCGCGACCGTTCCACTCGGCGAATCCGAAGGAAGCGGGCGTACCGACGAAGTAGGGCAGGACGTTCGGCAGGAGGCGGCTCACCAGCCGCCGCGCGTACCCGTCCGGGTCTTCCGACGTGCCGTGTGCCGCCACGATCCCGGTGATCTTCTTGACCAGAGCACTGCCGAACATCGCTCGGTCGTCCCTCGGACGACCGGTGTTCATGTCGCCACCGAGCCGCTCGTCGAACTGGGCGAAAAGGGGATGGATCATGGGCAAACCGGCGCGGTTGATCGACTGCCAGCCACCGGCGTCCGTGCGCAGGCTCGAGAGAGCCCAGACACCGATCCGGCGGGACACCGGAAGCTCACCGTCCGGCAGCTCGAGCACGATCGAGTACACCGTGCGACCGGCACAGGCGTTGACCGCCGTCCGGGGAGCCCAGCCGTCGACCGTGATCGTCGTGCCGTACTGCACCGCGCGGCCGACAGCGCGCAGCACGGTCGGTTCGATCCAGAACGGGTCACCGGCCTTTCCTGCCCAGATCCGCTCGCCGTTCCGTCCGGGCAACCTCTCGCCGGTGCCACCCTCGCCGGCCAGGATGCCGACCGCGAATGCGTCCGCGGCGTCGGTTCCCGCGATCCGGCGCACCGTGTAGTGCTGCCCGCCGGTGCCGTCCTGCTCCCCGAATGTGAAGCGATAGGTGATCTCCTCGACCGCGTCGCCGTCCAGGTCGATCTTCAGCTCGTACATCCCTTCCGGATGGAATCCGGGGATCGCCGGCCCGTTCAGCGAGTGCGACACGTTGAGAACGAAAGCCGTACCGATAACCCCGCGGAAAACGTACAAATCGGTGATGTCGAGGCGAACGTCCTGGCGGGCGGCGGGCGAATCAAGGTGGTGTGACAACGCTTGCTCACCTTCGGTCGAGTGCTGCGGCCGGAAGACCGCGATCGTCAGTGTGGACGGGGAACCGCAGCACCACCACGTGAATTCGGCCCTATTCGCGCACGAAGGTCTACTCGAGACAAGCAAGGTGGAGTCGTTCGACTCAGGCGAACGGAATGCCGGCAGGGACATCATCGGTACCACCCGACAAAGGAGGAAACACTGATGTCATCTGATCGGAAGTGGGTGCACGCACAGTCGCGCCCCGGAGCCGAGCACGGCGGGGAACAGATTTGAGCAGGCCGACGTTCTCCCGCCGCGGGACGTTCTGGTCCGCGGCTGCCGTTCTCGCCCTCTGCCTGTGGGCCAGCGGCGCACCCAGCGTGCTCTACCCGGTTTACGCCGCAGATTGGGGGCTGCCCTCGGTGGTCACCACGTCGGTGTTCGCGACGTATCCCCTCACCCTGCTCCTCATGCTGCTCTTCGCGGGAGGACTGTCCGATGTGATCGGACGTCGCCGGGCGATGCTGATCGGCATTGTGCTCATCGGCCTCGGCGCCGGGCTCTTCGCGATCGCGACGAACGTCGGAGTCCTCTTCGCCGGACGGGCCGTGCAGGGAATCGGCGTGGGGTTCGCCTTCTCCGCCGCCAGCGCCTCGCTCGTGGAGAACACGGTGTTCACCAGCCCGCGCGCTGCTGGAGCGGTGACGACACTGTCCACCTCGGGCGGGCTGACCCTCTCACTCGTGGTCGGCGGCGCACTCGCCCAGCTGCTGCCGTGGCCGCTGGTGCTCGCCCACGTCGTGCTCGCCGTCGTCGCACTCCTTTCCTTCCTGCTCGTGTACTGCACACCGGACGACCGGCCCGCGGGCTCCCGGTTCCTGCCCGAACTGCCCCGGGCGGCTCCCGGAACCCTGGGCGCGGTCACGACGGCCACTCTCGGGGTCGTTGTCGCCTATGCCGTCGGCGCGGTGTTCATGTCCCTTGGTGCGCAAATGGCCCGCCAGCTCGCCGGAACTGGCGACCTGTTCATCACGGGGCTGCTGCTCGGGCTGTCGAGCGCGGTGATCGGGACGACGGCGTTGCTGATCGGCCGTGTTCCGTCGGTGGTCGCGACCCTGATCGGTGCCGTGGTCTCGCTCATCGGCCTGATCCCCATGGTCGTGACCGCCGCGACCGGCTCCTTCGTCCAGTTCCTTCTCTGGTGCGTGATCTCCGGCGCCGGGTACTCGTTCTCGTTCAGCGGCGGGATCAGCCTCGCCGCGAAGGAGTCGCCACCCTCGCACCGCGCACGAACGTTCTCGCTGGTGTACCTGATCGCGTATCTCCTTCAGACTGTGGTGGCGGTGGGCGCGGGCGCGCTGGCGACGGCGCTGGGACTCGCCGCTGCCATCGACTGGATCGCACCCGTCATCGCCGTGCTGTCCGCCGCGCTCCTGGTCGGCTCGCTGGCGGGCATCCGGAAGGCTCGCCAGGGCAAGCTCCAACGCGTTCCAGCACTGACGTCGTGACCGCCGCCGGCAACCCGATCAGGTGCACACGGCGGACCCCGTCCGCGAGGAGCTGGTGACGCCGGCCCGGTGCCGCGCCTGGACCAGGAAAGCACTGGAGCGCCTGAACCGGCTCATTCGCCGCCCGCACCGGCGCCCGCCAAAGGAGTCGCGCCGTTGCGGGTGCCCGCTGAGAACACCCGCGGCTCCGGATGGAGACACGTTCTGCTGGTCGACCGCTTTCAGCCGGTCGCGCTCAGTCCGGTGTCCGTTCGCGGTCGCCGGATGCGCGGGCGGCACGCGCCGCCAGGTCGGCGAACGCCGCACGCAGCTGCGGTGGGCCGATCACCTCGATCTCGGCGTCGAACCGCGCCAGCCCGGCCGCGAGCGCGGCCCAGGACCACGCTCCGCTCAGCAGCCTGGTCCGTCCCGGCGCGACCTCCTCGACGACGCCGTCACCGGCGAACGGTGCCACGTCGGCGACGGGCAGGTCGAGGATCACCGCACCCCGGCACGGCCACACGTCGGCGGTGGCGGAGCCCTTGAACCGGGCGGCGAGGAACGTCGCGACGTCACCGCCGGGAACCTTCTGCGGGGTGAACCGCGGCCCGTTCGGCACGCGCAACTCCATCCGGTCGGCCCGGTAGATCCGCCAGTCCGCACGCGCGGCGTCCCAGCCGACCAGGTACCACCGTCCGTTCCGCACGACCAGGTGGTGCGGCTGCACCCGCCGCACCGGACGCGACTCGGCCACGCGGGACGGCGACGCGTAGTCGAACCGCACCTCCTCGGTCGCCCGGATCGCCGAGCTCAGCGCGAGCAGCACGTCCGTGCCGACCTGGGTGGGGCTCCCGGCCGGGGTGATCTCGAGCAGGTCGGCGCGCTGCCGCAGACGCGCGGGCATCACCTGGCGCACGGTGGCGAGCGCACGGGCCGCGGCCTCCTCGATGCCGGCGCCGGTCCCGACGGCGATCCGCAGCGCCACCGCGAGCGCCACCGCCTGCTCCTCGTCGAACAGCAACGGCGGCATCTGACTACCGCCTTCGAGCCGGTAACCGCCTTCGGGCCCCTTGATCGCCTTGACGGGGTAACCGAGTTCACGCAACCGGTCGACGTCGCGGCGCACGGTCCGTTCGCTGACGCCCAGGCGGCCGGCGAGCAGAGCGCCCGGCCAGTCCCGGCGGACCTGCAGCAGGGACAGCAGCGAAAGGAGGCGACCCGAGGTCGCCGCCGCGGAAGCGGTCGGCATGAATTCGATGATGCCACCAGAAGAGGACGATCCCTGGCCGCTACCGCTGAGACAGTGGTTCTCGTCGCCGGAAACTCCCGACGACGAGAACCACTCACAAAGGACCGGAAAAGCCATGTCGCTCAACGCTGTCGCCCACCTGAACTTCACCGGCCAGGCCCGCGCCGCACTGGAGTTCTATCAGTCGGTCTTCGGTGGACAGACCACCGTCGTCACCTACGGCGACTTCGGCATGCCCGCCGGGCTGCCCGATGCCACCAAGGTCGTCTTCGGCCAGCTCACCGCCGACAACGGCTTCCGGGTGATGGCCTACGACGTGCCCGGCACCGACGGGCCCGCCGTTCCGGCCACCCCGGCCACCCGACGCGAAAACGGCACCACCCTCACCACGGAGCGCTTTTTCCTGTCCGTCCGCGGCGAGACCGTCGACGAGGTCTCGCCCGTGTGGAAGGGCCTCGCCGAAGGCGCCGCGATCGTCGAAGAATTCGGGCCCTCCCAGTGGGCGCCCGCCTTCGGCATGCTGACCGACCGGTTCGGCGTCACCTGGATCATCGACGTCGCGACCGCGCACGCCTGACTCACCACCCGCTCGCCGCGGGGGACGGCCGGTCCGGCCGTTCCCCGCGACCTGAAGGAGAAGCTCTTTGCAGACCCGTCCCCTCGGCCGCACCGGCATCCAGGTCAGCACCTACACCCTGGGCACGATGATGTTCGGCCCGTACGGCAACCCCGACCCCGAAGCGTGCGTCCGCATCGTCCACCGCGCGCTCGACGGCGGCATCAACACCATCGACACCGCCGACGTCTACGGCGACGGCGAAACCGAGCGGATCGTCGGGAAGGCCCTGCGCGGCCGTCGCGACGACGTCGTCCTCGCCACCAAGGGCAACGGGGCGATGGGCCCCGGCGCGAACCAGCGTGGCAACTCCCGCCGCTGGATCATCTCGGCCGTCGAAGGGTCGTTGCGCCGGCTCGGCGTCGACCACCTCGACCTCTACCAGCTCCACCACCCCGAGCCCGGCACCGACATCGAGGAGCCGATGAGCGCGCTGACCGATCTGCTGCGGGCGGGCAAGGTGCGGGCGATCGGCCACTCCAACCTGCCGGCCTCGGAGATCGTCGAAGCCCAATGGGTGGCGCAGCGGCGGGGGCTGGCCCGGTTCCGCACCGAGCAGCTGCACTACTCCATCCTCAACCGCGGTGTGGAGAACGAGATCCTGCCGGTGTGCCGGCGCTACGAGATGGGTGTCCTCGTCTGGAGCCCCTTGTCGATGGGACTGCTCACCGGCCGGTACCGCAAGAACGGTACAGCGGAGGTTTCGGCAGGCCGGATGCACTGGGTGCCCAGGCACATGACCGACGAACGCAAGATCGACGCCGTCGAAGCCCTCCTCCCCATCGCCGGCCAGGCCGGAATCCCGTTGCGGCACATGGCGATGGCGTTCACCACGGCCCACCCCGCGGTCACCTCGGCGATCATCGGCCCGCGCACGGAGGAACAACTGGACGACCTGCTCGCCGGAGCCGGCACCCAGCTCGGCGACGACCTCCTGGACCGGATCGACGAGATCGTCCCGCCCGGCACCGACCTCGGACCGGTGGACGTGGCCTACGAGCCGCCGCACCTCAGGCAGCCGCAACTCCGTCGCCGCGGCGCCGCGGCCCCGGGGCAGCCGTACACTGTCGCTGATGAGCGGAAACGCTGAACCTGGCTCTCTACTGTCCCGCTTCACCCCGCCGCGGCGGCGGACGTTCGCCCCCTGGTACGTGACACGCCTGCGTTCGCATTTTCTGCTGGTCGACCGCTTTCAGCCGGTCGCGGTCAGCATGAGCACGAACGGGCGCGTGGTGGATGTCGTGTCCTGGGCGTCGTCGGCCGCCGCGCCGGAGAAGCTGGGCTGGCCCAATCGCCGGGTCGTGCCGGGTGAAGACCGGTTGCTGGTGCAGGATCTGCCGGACGGTGCAGGTGTCGTGTTCGAGGTGACCGCCGACGGCCGGCTGGACCTGCCCGAGCACATCCCGGCCGCCATGGGCGACGAACTGGCGTTCGTCTGCGTGCAGCGCGCCGACAAGCGCCCCTGGAACTTCGAGCCGGAAACGCAGCCGTGGATGGTGCAGGCCCGGAACACGCTCTGCGCAGGCAAGTGGAGCTCTCGTCGTACCTGTCGTACTCGCTGTCAGGCCTTCCTGCAGGAGTTCCAAGCGGTGAATCCCGAGTTGACCATTCACGGCGACGTGGCCGCCGGGGACGTGACCGTCGGCCTGACTTTCGGGCTTCCCCACTTGCCTGACGTCCGGTTCCGGCGCCGCGACCACCCCTTCGACGAAGGAAGACCTCCTCAGCGGGCTGATCGACGCCCTGGCGCCACACGCACCCGGCCTCACGGACGTCTAGTGGGCGGTGCGTAGGGTCACCACTGGCGGCACCATTCAGCGAGAACGGAGAGGTATGGACGACCGGGTGATCGCGCCGGATGGCACTCCGCTCGCGGTGCAGCGCCGGGGCAGCGGGCCGCCCCTCGTGCTGCTCGCCGGGCAGGCCAACAATCACACCTGGTGGGACTCCGCCCGCGCCGACTTCGCCCGCACCACCATCACGATGGACTACCGCGGCACCGGCGCCAGCGGCAAACCCGACGTGCCCTACTCGACCCCGCTGTTCGCCGACGACGTCATCGCCGTGCTGGACGGGCTCGGCATCGAGCAGGCCGACGTGTACGGCACCTCGATGGGCGGCCGGGTGGCGCAGTGGCTGGCGATCCGCCACCCCCACCGGGTGCGCCGGCTCGTGCTCGGCTGCGCCTCCCCGGGCGGACCGCACGCCGTCGAGCGGTCGGCCGAGGTGCGCCGCGCCCTGCTGCGCCCGGACGCCCGCGAGACGCTGGCCGACCTGATGTACACGCCGGGATGGCGGGCGACCCACCCCGGCCCGTACCGCACGCTCGGCGACCCGTCGATGCCCCCGCACGCCCGCAAACACCACCTGCGGGCCAGCGACCAGCACGACGCCTGGGACGCCCTCCCCCAGATCACCGCCCCGACGCTCGTCCTGCACGGCGAAGACGACCGGCTCACCCCCGCCACCAACGCCACCCTGCTCGCCCAGCGCATCCCCGGCGCCCGCCTGCACGTCTTCCCCGGCGCGCGCCACGCCTACTTCGAGGAATGCCGCCCTCAAGCCAGCACCCTCGTCACCGACTTCCTCACCGCAGAAGACTAGGCATCAGCCGCAACGCGCTCGATAGCCTGCACCGCGACCTCGGGCTGGTCGACGTAGATGTAGTGGCCGCTGTCCGGCGCCGTGACCGGGTTGCTGTCGCTGGACAGCTTCAGCCACTTGTCCTGCCCCGCGGCCCACGCCTGCTCCAGCGCGGCGCCGTACTCGGGGACGGCGCCGAGGTAGGGCTGCCCGTGCCGGATCACCTCCACCGGGATGTCCCCGGCGTCACCCACCTCCCCGTCCTGCATGGTCAGCAGCTCCGGGTTCTCGCCGCCGTAGACCGCCAGGCTCTGCGCGCGCAGCTCGGCCGCCGGGCCGGTGGCCGACTCCGGAATCGCCGCCGTGGTGTCGCCGATGATGGTCGACGGCGTGGCGTCCATCAGCACGAGCCCCGCGACCCGGTCGCGGTGGGCGGGCGCGTAGCGGGCGGCGATCAGCCCGCCCAGCGAGTGCCCGGCCAGCACCACGGGACTGTCGCCGGCGACCCGGTCCAGCACCCCGGTGAGGATCCGGCCCGCGCTGTCGAACGTCTGCGGCCCGCCCGGCTGGTCACTCGCGCCCTCGCCGAGCCGGTCGTAGGAACAGACCCGGCCCTTCGCGCTCAGCGTCTGCTGGAACCCGGCCAGCTTGTCCAGACCATCGCCGAGCCCCGCCAGCAGGACGACGACCGGCCGGTCTTCCATCTCGGTACCGGAACAGGACACGTTCACCGAACGGCCGTCGACGGTGATCTTCGTCGTGCCGGAGATCGGCTCCGGACCGGCGGCCGCCGACGTCGGGGCGTCCGACGACTCGGCGGCCTCGTCGCACCCGGCCAGCACCGGCCCGGCGAGGGCGCACAGCAGCGCGGCGACAGCGGTTGACTTGATGTTGCGGAACATTCAGTTCTCCAGTGGGAATCTTCGATCAGCGCCACGCACGCTAGAGGTGCGGAGGGGTCCGAAAGATCCCCGCGGAGTGGACATTCGCGGGTAGCTCGCGCGGGGGACAGATCAGTCCGCCAGGCCGTGGCGAAAGGCGTAGACCACGGCCTGCACACGGTCCCGCAGGTCGAGCTTGGTGAGAATCCGCGAAACGTAGGTCTTCACGGTCTCCTGGCTGAGCACCAGCGCCGCGGCGATCTCGCTGTTGGACCGGCCATCGGCGATCAGACGCAGAACCTCCAGCTCACGCGGGGTCAGCGGGGTCTCCTCGGCGGTGTCCTGCGGCGGGCGGATCCGCGCGGCGAACCGGCCGATGAGCCGGCGGGTCACCTCCGGAGCCACCAAAGCGGCTCCCGTCGCGACCGTGCGGATGCCGTGCAGCAGCTGCGCCGGCGGCGCGTCTTTCAGGAGGAACCCGCTGGCGCCCGCGCGCAGCGCCTCGTAGACGTATTCGTCGAGGTTGAACGTGGTCACCACGAGCACCTTGACCGGCTGAGCCACCCCGGCGCCGGCCAGCAGACGGGTCGCCTCGATGCCGTCGAGGACCGGCATCCGCACGTCCATCACCACGACGTCCGGCCGCAGCCGGGCGGCGAGGTCGACGGCGGTGCGGCCGTCGCCGCACTCACCGGCCACCTCGAGATCGGGCTGGGCGTCGATGATCGTGGTGAACCCGGCGCGGATCAGCGCCTGGTCGTCACACACCAGGACGCGAGTCATGACGCGCTGCCGACCGGAATCCGGGCCTGCACCACGAACCCGCCGTCGTCCTGCCGCGCGGTCCGGAATTCACCGCCGAGCACGCCAACCCGTTCGCGGAGCCCGGCCAGTCCCCGCCCGCTGCCACCGACCGGCGCCGTGGGCGAACCCGCGCTGTCGGTGGCGACCTCGACCGTGATCTCCCGCTTCCCGTGCCGCACCAGGACGCTGGTGCGGCTGCCATGGGCGTACTTGAGCGCGTTGGTCAACGCCTCTTGCACGACGCGGTAGGCCGTCGCTCCCGCGGCGCCGGTGGGCGGGCCGCCTTCCTCGGTGTACTCCACCGGCTGGCCGGCTTGCCGGGCCTGCTCCACGAGCGCGCGCACATCGCTCCGCGGCTCGTGCTGGGGGTCGAGCACGTCGAGCAGCTGCCGCAGATCGGTGATGGCCTGCCGGCCGGAACCGGTGACGGCGGACAGCGCCTGGTCGAGGCGATCACCGGTCAGGTACCGCGCCGCCTCGGTCTGCACGACCATCGCCGTCACGTGGTGGGTGACGACATCGTGCAGTTCCCGGGCGATCCGGGTGCGTTCGGCGAGGCGGGCGGTCTCGGCGGCGTGCAGACGGCGTTCCGCTTCCGCGGCCCGGGACTGGCGCAGCCTGCTCCCGATACCCCACAGCAGAACCAGCGCCAGGTAGAACGACACGAACCCGGCCACGCCTTCGGCCGGCTCGGGACCGGAGAGGGCGATGGCCAGCGGGACGTAGGCCACCGAGGCCACGATCGCGGCCGTCCACCGCCACCGGTCCAGGTGCGCCCCGGCGCTGATCAGGGCGATCGGCAGCGCGGTCCCCGCGACCGTGTCGTACCCGTGCAACTGGTCGAGCGCGAACCCCGTCGAGACCAATGCGAGGCAGGCGACCGGGAGGCGCCTGCGGATGATCAGCGGAAGGCATTCGAGGGCGACCACCGCGACGCCCAGCGCGTCCAGGGGACGGTCCGGGACGTCGCCGAGCCGCGTGCCGTTGTTCTGCAGCGCGGGGATCAGCGACGGCAGGAGCAGCACCAGCGCGAGCGGCGCGTCGCGGACCGTGACGTCGAAGCGCCACCACCAATCCGCACTGCGTCGGACGACGATCACGGGAGGAGAGTAGTGGCCCCTGGGACGACGTCGTTCAGTGCCTGCCGTCAGAGTCGGCAACGGCGGTGACGTCGACCAGGCGGGCGAAGACGACCATCGCGGTGATCGAGCCGGCCACCACGCCGATCGCGAGGTTCGCGGCCATCGCGATGTCGGACACCACCGGCTCCAGCACCAGGCACAGGACCATCAGGAACACCCCGGCCGACAGCCGGGTGCGCGCGCCACCGGGCCGGACGTTGATCATCGTCTGGCCGATCATCGTCCGGCACGCCCGGGACCGGCAGCGAAGAGGGCAGCGCGCCCTTGTCCCCACGGTCGGCACCGCGATGCCGGCCGCGACGGTCCGGTCCGCTCGGCCACCTCGCCGATCTGCATCCGCTCGCCCACACCAGGTCCTTCCACCGCGATTTCCCCGTGAACACACCCCACTTCGCGATCTCTTGACCTCGACCATACTGGAGGTTGCATCGTCGTGGCATGACGACGAAAACCGATGCGGTGACAGTGCTCGGCCTCGGCGAGATGGGCTCGGCGATCGCCAGGGTGTTCCTGGAGCGCGGGTACCGCACGACGATCTGGAACCGGACCGCGAGCAAGGCGGCGCCACTGGTCGAGGCCGGAGCCACCGCGGCCCCGACGGCGGCGGAAGCCGTCGCGGCGAGCCCGCTCGTGGTGGTGTGCCTGCTCGACGGCGCGGCGGTGGACGGCGTGTTGTCGTCCATTGAGGACACCGTCGCGGGCAAGGTCCTGGTGAACGTCACAAGCGGATCTCCGGGCCAGGCCAGGGCGAACGACCGGTGGGCGCACGAGCGCGGCGCCCGCTACGTCGACGGCAAGATCATGGGCGACCCGCCGTACGTGGGCACCCAGAACGCCCGGTTCCTGTTCAGCGGCACCGCGTTCGGCGAGCACGAAGAGGCACTGCGCGAACTGGGTGCCGTCAGCTACCACGGCGAGGACCCCGGGGCGGCGGCCGTGGAGTTCCTGGCCCACGTCGCCATGGGGTACGAACTGCTCCTCGGCTTCCTGCACACGCTCAAGCTCGTGCAGGCCGAAGGCGCCGACCTGGCCGGGTTCGCCGACCGCTTCGCCGCTTCGCTGACCGCCTACCAACCGCTGCTGACCTCGATCGCCAAGGCCGTCGAGAACCGCGAGTACCCGCCGGACCTCGGCCCGCTCGACGTCCAGGCCGCGTTGATGGACGACCTGATCGGCCACCGCGAGTCGGCCGGTGTGGAAGCCGTCCGCATGCGGGAGACCAAGGAGCTGATGACGCGCCGGATCGCTGACGGCCATGGCGGGCAGGGCTTCTCGAGCGTGTTCGAACTGTTGGGCTAGCGCGGACCGGGGACCGCGGGGGCGGCGGATTCCCGTCGCCCCCGCGGAGTCAGCCCGCTTCCGTCAGATCCCGGGTGACCTGATCGATCCGCTGGATCCGGCCGTCCGCAGCGAGCCTGCCGAACAGGTACACCTCCGCGGCGAAGGTCTTGCCCTTGCGGAGCCTGGTTCGCAACGTCCACCGGGCCGCTATCCGATCGCCTTCGACGAGCGCGTCGTGGATCTCGGCTCCGGACCAGTCGCCGCCGGCAGGCCGGTCGACGTTCTTGCGCACCGGCCGCACATGGTCGATCATCCGCTGCCGGTCGATGACCAGCCCGTCGTTGCAGTACTCGAAGTCCGGCGCGAAGTAGCGGTCGAGGATCGCGCCCGGGTCCTCTGCCGACAACGCCATGTCCCGGGTGTAGGTGACGAGGAAGTCGGCGAGGTCCGCCGCGGATCTGATGGCCATCGCATCCACCTTCGTAGGAGTACGGCATACGCTAACGGTGCCAACATAGCAGCCGCCCGGAGATCACCCCCAATGCAGTAACGCGGGGTGGCGATCTTGGCGGCAGGGATTGCGCCGGTCGGCCGAACGCGTCTTCCCCGGTCGGCCGTACCGCGCCGCGGGTCCGGCAGGTACCGTCGGGCGATTGACGAGCGGAGGCCCGGTGCGAATTCTCCTTCTGTGCTCGGCCTTCAACGGCCTGAGCCAGCGAGCGTGGACCACGCTCCGGGCCCGCGGTCACCACGTCACCGTGCACGTCGTGCACGACCCGGACACCATCCCCGGCGCGGCCGCGGCCGCCGGGCCGGACCTCATCGTCTGCCCGTTCCTGCGCCACCGGGTGCCCGACGCGGTGTGGCGCGCCCACCGCACGATCATCATCCACCCCGGTCCCCCCGGCGACCGGGGCCCGTCGTCCCTGGACTGGGCGATCATGGAGGGTGAGCGCCAGTGGGGCGTCACCGCCCTGCAGGCGACCGGGGACCTGGACGCCGGCCCGGTCTGGGCGTCGCGGACGTTCGCGATGCCCGCCGAGCCGCCGCGCAAGAGCACCCTCTACAACGGCGAGGTCGCCGACGCCGCGGTGGACCTGATCGCCGAGGTGGTGACCAAGGCCGGCGACCCGGGGTTCGCGCCGCGGGACCACGACCGGGCCGGCATCGTCGGGCGGTCCCGGCCGCCCGTGCGTCAACCGGACCGCTGCTTCTCCTGGGACGACGAGACCGGGCACATCCTGCGCTGCATCCGTGCCGCGGACGGCCGCCCCGGCGTGCACACGACGCTGGCCGGTGCGCCGGTCGCGGTGTTCGACGCCCATCCCGGCACGGTCACGCCCGGCGAGCCGGGGACGATCGCGGCGCGGCGCCACGGGGCGGTGCTCGTCCGCACCGGCGATGGCGCCGTGTGGGTCGGTCACGCCCGGCGCCTGTCCCCCGGCCCGTCGGTGAAGCTGCCCGCCACGCAGGTCCTCGGGCGCGCTCTCGCGGGTGTGCCCGAGGTGCTGGAGCCATTGGAGACCGACCAGCCGTCAGGCCCGCGGGAAATCGCCTACCGGCGGCAGGACGACGTCGGCCTGCTGCGGTTCGACTTCTACAACGGCGCGATGTCCACCGCGCAGTGCCGCCGCCTCACCGCGGCCCTCCGGTACGCGGCCGCCCAGGACACCCGGGTCCTGGTGCTGGCCGGCGGCGAGGTGTTCGCCAACGGCATCCACCTCGGTGCGATCGAGGCGCACCCGAACCCGGCGGCGGAAACGTGGCGCAACATCACCGCGATCAACGACCTGTGCCGGGAGATCATCACCTGCACCGGGCAGGTCGTGGTGTCCGCGCTCGCCGGTGGCGCCGGCGCGGGTGGCGTGATGCTCGCGCTCGGCGCCGACGTCGTCCTCGCCAGGGACGGGATCGTGCTCAACCCGCACTACGAGACCATGGGCCTCTACGGCTCGGAGTACTGGACGTACGTGCTGCCCCGCCGGGTCGGGGAGGCGCAGTCGCGGCTGCTGACCAGCCGGTGCGAGCCGGTCAGCGCGGGCGAGGCGGCGGCACTCGGCATAGTCGACGAGGTCCTGCCGGCCGACCGGCAACGCTTCCCCGGCGCGGTGCTGGAGCGGGCCGCCGAACTGGCCGCCGGGTCGGAGGCGCTCCTGCAGCGCAAACGCGCCGACCGGGAGGCCGACGAGCAGCGCCGGCCACTGGAGACCTACCGGGTGCGGGAACTCGCGGAGATGAGCCTCGACATCTTCGAGGACCGGCACGGTTTCGCCGCCGCCAGACGAGCCTTCCTCCACCCGGCGGCCCCCGCCCCGGCGGCGCGCCGCCCGGCGCTGCTCACCGGCGGCTGAGCCGGCAGGCGGATCGCCACCCGGCGGAGGTGGTCCAGAACGTCGGTGCGCTGGTCACATCCGCAGCGACGCGGCAGCCAGCACGTCCACGCCTCGACGCGGGCCGGCAGCGTGGACGACGGCCAGACCGGTGCGGGCGGCGAACTCGCGGGCTTCCCGGGGACCCGCGAGCAGGACGGGATCACTGGAGCTGACGAGCGCGCAGCTCGCGACGACAGGGCGCAGTCCGGCTCGCGAGGCCAGCGCGAGGGCCGCGGGGAGCGTGCCACCCGTCGCGTCCGCCGCCGCCCGCACGGGGATGACGTGCCCCGGGCGGGTGAAGTCGCGGGGCGAGCTCGCGGGCGCGGCCAGCAGGCTGATCGTGCGGGCCCGGTCGGCCGCGGAGATACCCGTCGTCGTCCCGTGAGCGGCGTCCACGGCGACGCAGTCGCGTTCCGGGGCGCCCCGGCTGCCGGGCGGGTACATCACGGGCAGGTCGAGCCGGTCGGCGTCGTCGTCGCTCAGCGCCACGCGGAGGAAACCCGCGCCGTGACGAACGAGGAAGGCCACGGCGTGCGCGGTGGCCCGCTCGGCAGCGAGCACCAGCTCGGCGCGCGGACCGGGACCGCCGGCGGTGACCACCACGATCGGGCGGCCGAGCGCCAGCGCGCGCACGGCGGCGAGGCCGGTGCTCATCGGGCCTCCAGCGCGCGCACCGCGCTCAGGTGGAAGATCAGCGGGCCGAACCTGTCGTCGGTGCGCGCGCCCAGCACCTCGAACAGGACGATGTCGTGGTCCCCGGCGGGCACGGTCCGGTGGACCCGGCAGTCCAGCCACAGCGGGGCACCGGCCAGGAACACCGCTCCCTCGGGCGACGCCTCCCAGGTCGCGTCGGCGAAACGGTCGACACCGCGGGCGGCGAGGGCTGCGCTGAGCTCGGCGTGCTCGCCACCGAGCACGCTGATGCCGACCCGTCCGGCGGCGGCCAGCCGCGGCCACGTGGTGGAGCCGTGTCCGACGCAGACCGACACCAGTGCGGGTTCCAGCGACACCGAGGTGAACGAGCTGGCGGCCATGCCCACGGGCCCCTCGGGCCCGAGGGCGCACAATGCGGTGACCCCGCTCGGGAACCGGGCGAACGCGTTTCGCAGCGCGCGCCTGCGCTCAGCCTGATCCACGGACAACGGGGGAAGGAAGAGTGTTCTCACGTCAACTCCTCGAGCCGGATCACAGCATGCTCTCCGCACCACCCGGCCCTGTCTGTGACCCACGTCCGGGCACCGGACCCGCGGTTGACGGACGCAAGTCACAGACACGATCGTCCTTCCTGGAAAGGATCGTCCAGGTCGCGGACCGAAACCCGGCAGGAGGGCATCGACGTGGATGCAACGACACAGGAGAAGCCATGAACACGGGCCGTTCCGTGGAAACCGATGACGGTGTCCGGCTGCACGTGACCGACACCGGCAACGGCGTTCCGGTGCTCTTCCTCCACGAGTACGCCGGCGACCACCGGAGCTGGTCGCGGCAGGTGGCCGGTCTCCAGGACGACCACCGGTGCATCACCTACGCGGCGCGCGGCTACCCGCCCTCCGACGTTCCGGCAAGCCCGTCGGCCTACTCGTGGCAGCGGGCCGTCGACGACGCGCTGACGGTGCTCGACGCGCTTGAGGTCGACGCCGCCCACGTGGTCGGACTGTCGATGGGCGGCTACACCGCCGTCCAGCTCGGGCTGCGCCACCCCGGCCGGGTGCGCTCGGTCATGGCGGTCAGCGTCGGGTCCGGTTCCGACCCGGCCACCCGGGCGGGCTACCTGGCGGAGACCAGGATCGTCGCGGAGCAGCTCCGGTCGCGGGGAGCCGGGTTCGTCGGACGCAAGTTCGCCGAAGGCCCCAGCCGGGTGCAGCTCAAGCACCACAACGAGCCCGCGTGGCACGAGTTCGTCGAACAGTTCGCGGAACACTCCGCGGAGGGGCTGGCGCTCACCGTCCTCGAGATCCAGGGCCGCCGGCCGTCCCTGCACGACCTGGCCGGCGAGTTCCGGAGTTTCCCGGTCCCCCTCCTGGTCGTCAACGGTGACGAGGACGAGGCGTGCTTGTCCACGGGCTTGATGCTGAAGCGGACCGCGCCCGCGTGCGGCATGCTGGTCCTGCCCAACAGCGGGCACGTCCCCAACCTGGAGAACCCGCAGCGGTTCAACGACATCGCCCGCGGCTTCTTCCAGTCGGTCGAATCGGGCAGCTGGCCGGAACGGGACCCGCGCTCGCGCTTCACCTCCCAGTTCGGACTCGACCAGCTCGATTCCGGGGAACCGGCGGCGGTGGAATGAACCGCGCACACATCCCGGCCGCGGCGCTCCAGGCGTGGTCGAAGAGCTTCCTGTCCGGACAGGATCCGGAGATCCGCGACGCGCTCCTCGCGGACAGCCGGGTGGTGACCTACTCCGCGGGCACCGTCATCTGCCGCGGGAACTCCGACTACCGGGTGACGCTCGTCCACAAAGGACGGATTCGCGCGAAGGTGACGTCCTGGGACGGGCGGGAGGTCACCACGCGGTACGCGACGGCCGGGCACTTCACCGCCCTGCCCGCGATGTTGACCGACGGTGCACCGTCGTCGCTGGAAGCGGTGACGATGTGCGAGGTCTCGGTGCTGAACCCGAACACCTTCCGCCGCCTCATGCGGACCCGGGCGGAACTCGCCTACCAGGTCGCCGTGTACCTGGCGGAGTCCACCTACGAAACCGTGGCCTACCTCGAGGACAACCTGTTCAACTCCGTCCAGCAGCGGCTGAGCCGGCACCTGCTCGAGATGGCCACCCCCACCGTGAACGGGCTGCTGGTGCAGACGGACCAGACCGATCTCGCGCACACCATCGGGTCGGTGCGCGAGGTCGTCGCCCGCGCGCTCAAGAAGCTGGACGACATCGGGGCGATCCGCCGTTACCGGCGGCAGATCTGGATCGAGGACCCGGCGCTGCTGAGGTCGTTCGCGTCGACGGACCTGCGGGGCCGTCGCCTGCCCGAAGCGAGGGACAGTTGAGCCAGTACCGGATGGACGAGGAGCTGGTGCCGTCGATCGCCGCCCTGCCCACGGTCGACCGAACCGACGTCGCGGAAGCCCGCCGGATCGCGTCGAGCCGGTACACCAGGTCCGGCCCGGTCGAGGGTGTGAGTGTTCGTGATTACTCGTGCGCCGCCGCGGACGGGCACGTCATCGCACTCCGCGCGTACCGGCCGTCCCGCCGGACGAACAGCGGTGCGATCTACCACGTCCACGGCGGCGGATTCATCCTGGGCGATCTGGACATGAGCCACCTCCGCAACGCCGAGATCGCGCGGGAAACCGGCGCGGTCGTCCTCGCCGTGGACTACCGGCTGGCTCCGGAGTGGCCCTTCCCGACACCGTTGGACGATGTCTACAGCGGACTTCTCTGGTTGCGCGAACACGCCGGCGAGCTCGGGATCGACCCCTCCCTGATCGTCCTGCACGGGGTGAGCGCGGGCGGCGCGCTCGCGGCCGCGGCCGCCCTGCTGGCCCGCGACCGGAACGGGCCCCCGGTCCGCTTCCAGTTCCTCAAATCGCCGGCGCTGGACGACCGGCTCCGGACGGCGAGCAGCAGGCGGTTCACCGACACGCCCGCGCTCACCCGCCGGGACGCCGAGATCAGCTGGTCCGCCTACCTCGGCCGGGCAGCCGGCGCGGTGTCGCCCTACGCCGCGCCCGCCCGCGCCACCGATCTGACCAACCTGCCCCCGGCGTACGTCTCCGTCGCCGAGTTCGATCCGCTGCGCGACGAAGGAATCGACTTCGCGCGATCACTGCTGGCGGCCGGGGTGCCCGTCGAACTGCACCTGTTCCCCGGCACCTACCACGGCTCCGGCTCGGTACGGGAAGCGGCGGTGAGCCGGCGGGAGCTGTCCGAGGAGGTAGCGGTGCTGCGCAAGGTCCTGGAGCGGCCGGGACAACCGGCCACACCGCGAGACGACGAGGGGAACCGGGCACATGTCTGAGGCGAGCGTGACGACGGAGCAGCACTTCCTCAGCGGCGTGCGGGTCCTGGACATCACCGGCGCACTGGCCGGGCCGTACTGCACCACCATCCTGTCCGACCTCGGCGCCGAGGTCATCAAGGTCGAACCCGTCGACGGGGACTCGCTCCGGCGGCGTCTGGTCGGGCCGGAACAGCGCCCGCTGCCGTTCGACCTGATCCACCGCAACAAGCGGAGCTTCGCGGTCGACATCAAGACCGAGCGCGGGCAGAACCTGGTCAGGGCTCTGGCTCGCCGGTCGGACGTGCTGGTGGAGAACTTCCGGGTCGGCGCGCTCGCGCGGCAGGGACTGTCCTACGAAGACCTGAAGGACGACTTCCCGGACCTCGTGTACTGCTCGATCTCCGGCTTCGGCCAGTACGGGCCGATGCGGAGCGCGAAAGGCATCGACCTGGTCGCCCAGGCCTACGGCGGGCTGCTCAGCGTGACCGGAAGCACGAGCGGGGAGCTGGCGAAGGCGGGCTACCCCATCGGGGACCTGGGCACCGGGATGTGGGGCGCCATCGGCGTGCTGGCGGCGCTGCACCGCGTCCGGGCGGGGCTCGGCGGCTCCCACATCGACGTGTCCCTCGCGGACACGATCGCCGGATGGTCGTTGTGGGAGGTCGCCGATTACGCCGGGACGGGCGAGCCGCCGGGTCCGCTGGGCACCGCGCACCGGCTCACCGCGCCGTACGAGGCGTTCACCTGCGGCGACGACGCTGTGCTCGTGATCGGCGTGACCGAGCGCTCGTGGCGTGACTTCTGCGCGGTGCTCGACCTCGACCTCTCCGGCGACGAGCGCTTCCGCGGCGAGTACAGCCGCTTCGTCCACCGCGAGCAACTCGCCGGGCTGCTCCAGGCCCGGTTCCGGACGGCGCCGAGGGATCACTGGATCGAGCGGCTCCGTGAAGCGGGCGTGCCGTGCGGGCCCGTCCACACCGTCCCCGAGATGCTGGACGACGCCCAGTACGCGGCCCGCGAGATGTTCCCGGGCGACGTCGAGCGGTTCGGGCACCGCCGCGTGGTGAACACGCCGCTCATCGCCGACGGTGCGCCCCGCGCGCGGCGGAAGGCGCCCGGGATCGGGCAGGACACGGTCGACCTGCTGACCGAGCTGGGAATCGATGACCACGAGGTCCGGGCCCTGGTGCGAAACGGCGTGGTCGCCGCGGCTCCGGCCCCGGACGCGAAGGCCGGCTGAGGATGAGCGGTTCGATGCGCCTGGACATCGCAGACCGGGTCGCCCGGCTCACGATCAGCAGGCCCGAGAAGCGGAACGCGATGTCCGGCGACATGTGGCAGGAACTGGTCCGGCATGTCAGGAGGATCGACGAGACACCGGGAATCGCGGCCGTCGTGCTGCGGGGCTCCGGCGGGAGTTTCTCCGCGGGCGGGGACCTCGCGGAGTTGAGTTCGTCCGATCCGGACCACGTCGCCGCCTACCGGCACCTGGCCGAGACCGCTGTCCTGGCGCTGACGGAGCTCGCACCGCCCAAGATCGCGGAGATCGACGGGACATGTTTCGGCGCGGGTTGCAGCCTCGCGCTCGCCTGCGACGTCCGGATCTGTTCGCCGGCGGCAAACTTCCGGATACCGGCGCTCGGTCACGGCCTGACCTACGAGCCGGTTTTCGTGCGCCGGCTGGTGCAGGCGGTCGGCACCGGCCCGGCGGGGCTGCTGCTGTACGGCGGGGAACGCTGGAACGCTGAGCAGGCCGCCGCTCATGGCCTGGTCGACAAGTGCGCGCAGGACGCGACGGCCGCGGTCGGGGAGATCGTGGCCTGGCTGCGCGGCGCGGACGTCGAAGACATCGTCTCGACGGCGATGTCCATCAGGACCGCCACGCGGTCCCGGTAGGAAGGGTCACCATGGATCTGCAGTTGAAGGGTGCCCGGGCGGTCGTCACGGGAGGATCCCGTGGGCTCGGGCTGGCCATCGCGCGCGGGCTCCTCGCCGAGGGCGCCCGGGTGGCGCTCGTCGCCAGGGACGCGCGGCGGCTCGGCGCCGCCGCGGACGGCCTCCGCTCCGGCGCCACGGCAGCGGAGGTCCTCGCCGTCCCGGCGGACACCACCGACGACTCCTCGGTCCGGGCCATGGCCGAGCAGGTCGTGACCGCCTGGGGCGGTGTCGACGTGCTGGTGAACGCCGCCGCCCAGCCGTCCTTCGCCTCCGCTCCCCCACCGCTGGCCGATCTCACCGACGGCGAGGTGCTGGCGGACTTCGACACCAAGGTCCTCGGTTACCTCCGGTGCGCCCGCGCCCTCGCGCCGCACATGATCCGGCAGGGGCAGGGACGGATCGTGAACATCTCCGGTCTCAACGCCCGCCGCACCGGCTCCGTCTCCGGGACGATCCGCAACGTGGCGGTCGCCGCCCTCACCGCGAACCTCGCCGACGAACTCGGCCCGCACGGTGTCGGGGTCACGGTCGTGCACCCGGGTCTGGTGGAGACCGAACGCACCCCACGGCTCGTCGCGGACCGGGCGGCGGCCGGCGGGCTCACCGAGGAGCAGGTCCGCGCCCAGCTGGCCGCGACGACGAGCCTCCGGCGTCTCGTCACCGCGGAGGAGGTCGCGGACGTGGTCGTGTTCCTGTGCTCGCCCCGGGCGGCCGCCGTGACGGGAGACGCGGTGTCCGTGGCGGGCGGCAACCGCGGAGCGGTGCACTACTGAAGCGAGATCACGGCTGTGGTGCCAGGGCGTGCTCGACAGAGGTTCTGGCGGGTAGCTGGGATGGCGCTGGTCGCGTCGGGGGTTTGTGGGCATTGCTCAGAGATGTGCTGCCGGCACGGGATCCCGTGGCGGGATGCGCCGGCGGTGTTCGGGCCCTGGCAAACGATGTGGACCTGGCACCCTGGCCGCCCAGGCGCCTGGGATGTGGTGCTCCACCATCGGCCGCCCCCGGGCGCCCGCACACCAAGATCCACCGGCTGGCCGACTGCAACGGCCGCTCCCCTGGTCACCCTGTTCACCGAGGGCCAGGCCGGGGACCCCGACGTTCGAGCCGCTGATGGCCACCTGAAAAGTCCCCGCCCCGGCGGCGGCCTGCCCCGCGGGCACCAACGCGCCGCCATCCTCATCCACGACGTCATCACCTGAACAGAAGAGCCCTGTCGGACGCGCCCTGGCTGGTTGTGCCGCCCATGACCGTGGGCGGCACAACCAGCACTACGCCCAGGAGAACCGGCGCAGTCCGTCGGCCGTGATCAGGCGGCCGAAGGACAGCTCGGGGAAGTGCGCGGGGGCGAACGGGTCGCCCGTAGCGGCCAGCTCGTCGGCGATGCGTTCGCGGATGGCGTTGGCCGCGGCCCGGTCCACGTCGAACATCCCTTCCCATTCCGGGTCGGTGAGCTCCACGACCGTGTGCACCACGTCGCCGAGCAGGAGCGCGCGCTCGCCGGAGTCGCTGACCACGAACACGGTCGAGCCCGGGGTGTGCCCCGGCGCGGGCCGCGCGAGGAGACCGGGCACCAGCTCGGTCTCCTCGTCGAACGTCTCCAGCCGCCCCTCGATCGGGGCCAGGGTTTCCTGCAGGACGGGATCGGCCGTGGAGTCGGTCATGAAGTACGCCCAGTCCGCCTCGTGCACCCGGAACGTCGCGCGCGGGAACGTCACCTCGCCGCGGACCGTCGCCCAGCCGACGTGATCCGGGTGCAGATGCGTGAAGACCACGTCGGTGACGTCCTCGGGCGCGACCCCGGCCCGGCGCAGGTTCGCCGGCAGCCGGCCTGTCACGAACCCCTCGTGCACGAAGTCGTCACCCGCTCCGGCGTCGACCAGGATCGTCCGGTCCCCCAGCCGCACGAGGAACGCCCCGATGTCCATGTGGATCCGGCCGCGCTCGTCCAGCGGCTGGTGCGCACAATCCCACCGCGCGTCCCGCCGGTGGGTCACGGTGTTCCCGATCGGCAACCTCGCGGTGCCGTCGAGGATCGGGACGATGTCGACGTTTCCTACCTTCATCGGTTCCTTCCAGTCACTCCGGTCAGCCGCGGACGCGCAGGGCCTCCCCCGACCATTCCTGTTCGCGCAGTTCGTACTTCCGCACCTTCCCGGTGGAGGTCTTGGGCAGTTCGGCGACGATCTCGACCTCGCGCGGCGCCTTGTAGCGGGCGATGAGCGACCGCACGTGCGCGATCAGCTCGCTCTCCGAAGGGTTCCTCCCCGGCCGTGGCACCACGAAGGCCTTGGGCCGCTCACCCCACCGCGGGTCCGGCACACCGATCACGGCGACCTCGAGGACGTCGGGGTGCGCGGCGATGGCGTGCTCGACCTCGATGGTCGAGATGTTCTCGCCGCCGGAGATGATCACGTCCTTGGCCCGGTCCCGAAGCTCCACGTACCCGTCCGGGTGCATCACGCCGAGGTCCCCGGAGTGGAACCAGCCACCGGCGAACGCCCGTTCCGTGCCCTCGGGATCGTTGAAGTAGCCCTGCATCACGTTGTTGCCGCGCATGACGATCTCACCCATGGTCCGCCCGTCCCGGGGAACGTCGCGCAAGTTCCCATCCACCACCCGGACCTCGTCCGCCTGCAGCATCCCCACCCCCTGCCTGGCCCGCAGCTTCGCGCGCTCCTCCGGCGCCAGGTCGTCCCACGCCCGCTGGTACTCGTTCACCGCGTACGGGCCGTAGGTTTCGGTCAGGCCGTACACGTGCACGATCCGGAAGCCCATCCGCTCCATCTGCAGGATCGTGGTGGGGCTCGGCGGCGCACCCGCGGTGGTGACGACGAGCCGGTGGTCGAGCTGGTGGGCCGGCTCGGCCCGCATGATCGTGGTGACGACCGTGGGCGCCCCGTTGAGGTGGGTGACCCGGTGGCGGTCGATGAGCTCCCACACCCGGTCCCCGCGCACCTCACGCAGGCAGATCTGGGTCCCGCCCGCCGCGACCAGCGCCCACGTCGTGCACCAGCCGTTGCAGTGGAACATCGGCAGCGTCCACAGGTAGACGCTGTCCGCGTCGTGTCCGGAGTGGAAGATCTCGCCGAAGGAGTTCAGGTACGCGCCGCGGTGGGTGTAGACCACGCCCTTGGGCCGTCCCGTCGTGCCCGAGGTGTAGTTGATCGAAATGGGCGATCGCTCGTCGTCGACCGCCCACACCAGCTCGTCCTCCTCGTCCGCGGCGGCGAGGAGGTCGGCGAACGCGACCGCGCCGGGGACCTCGACGGTCGCCTCGGGACCGATCGGGTCGGCCGCCACGGCGATCGTCCGCACCGTGTCCAGCGACCCGGCGATCGGCGCGATCGTGGCGGCGTACTCGGCGTCGACGACGAGCACGGTCGCGCCCGAGTGATCGAGGATGTAGCGGACCTCCTCAGGCGCCAGCCGGGTGTTGATCGCGACCAGCACCGCACCGGCCAGCGGCACGGCGAAGTGGGCGGCCAGCATCTCCGGCACGTTGGGCATGAGGTAGGCGACGCGGTCGCCCGGCCGCACTCCGGCGGCGCGCAGCATCCGCGCCCGCCGCTCCACGCGCGCGGCGAACTCCCG
The DNA here is from genome assembly GCF_000231075.2 of Amycolatopsis sp. ATCC 39116. NCBI lineage: Bacteria > Bacillati > Actinomycetota > Actinomycetes > Pseudonocardiales > Pseudonocardiaceae > Amycolatopsis > Amycolatopsis sp. ATCC 39116. The sequence goes on from NZ_AFWY03000005.1 coordinate 51,475, forward strand.
GTAGGTCCAGGCCTCGTCGCCGTGCACGACGGCGACCTTGCCGGCGTGCACGTTCGCCGACCGCCGCAGGAACGACAGCGGCGTCAGCTGGGTGATCCCGGTGTCCATCCGTGTGCTCCCCTTTCAGTGCTCGCCCACGCGCAGGATGACTTTCCCCGTCGGCGCCTGCTCGGCCACCTCGTGCGCCCGAACCACCTCGTCCAGGCCGTGCGGCAGCACCGGCAGAGCGGACAGCGCGCCGTGCGCGAGTGCGTCGGAAGTCCACCGGATCGCGGCCGCCAGCCGCTCCGGGGACACCCCGTAGAGCAGCACGAACTCCAGCGTCGTGTTCGCCTTCATGAACTCGCCCACGGGCAGGGACAGCTCCCCCTCCGCGGCGTAGACGGCGATGGTGCCGGGGGCGCCGAGCACGGCCACGTCGAGGTCCAGGTTCGCCCCGAGCGCGACCTCGACGACCCGGTCGACGGGCCCGGCGAAGTCGCGGATGCGCCGGGCCGCGTCCGCGTCGGTGTAGCGGACGACGAAGTCGGCCCCGGCCTTCTCCGCCAATGCGCGCTTCTCGTCGGAGCTCACCGTGGCCACCACCCGCGCGCCGGCGTGCTTGGCTAGCTCGATGGCGAAATGCCCCACCGCGCCCGCTCCCCCGGCGACGAGGACCGTCCGCCCCGCCAGCGCCGCGGGATTCCCGCCCAGGCAGTGCGCGGCGGTCAGCGCCGGAACCCCGAGGCACGCCCCGAGGTCGTCGGATGCGCCGTCGGGCAACGGCACCGCCCGCTCCGCGGGGACGACCGCGAACTCGGCCGCCGTCCCGTAGCGGTTGTGGAACGCCGCCAGGTACAGCCAAACCCGTTGCCCCACTTGGAGGCCGGTGACGCCGTCGCCGACCGCGTCGACCACACCGGCGCCATCGTGGTGGGGCACCTGGAACCAGTCGGGCGTGCGCCCGGCGAATCCCGCCCGGGTCTTCCAGTCGGTGGGGTTGACACCCGAGGTGGCGATCCGGACCCGGACCTGGCCCGGACCGGGCTCGGGCACCTCGAGCTCGACGACTTCGAGCACCTCCGCCGCGGGACCGGGACGACGGTAGACCGCTGCTCTCATGCCCGCACCACCTGCCTGTTCACGCGAGCCGGGTTCGAACGAGCTCGTGGTAGTGCCGGATCGCGCGGTCCGGGTCGTAGCGGGGACGCCATCCAAACTCCTCTTCCATCCGGGTTCCATCCAGCGCCATGTAGTAGCTGTCGGCCATCTGCATCGGGTTCAGCCCGGGCCCCACGTCGAGTGCCGCACCGGGAATGACGCGGCGGATCGCGTCCGCGAAGTCGTGCATCGACACCGGGTGCCCCGCGGCCACGTTGTAGGCCTGGTGGCGCAGCGGCCCGGGAGCCAGCGCGACACACGCGATGGCGTCGGCGACGTCGAGGACGTAGATGATGTCATCCCGCTCGTCCCCGCCCTGCTCGATCGTGAAACCGCGGCCCGAGGCCGGCAGCTCGACCATCGAGCTGTAGGTGTTGATCGGGCCGGCGTGCCGCTGCAGCCTGCCCGGGCCGAAGATCGTGGCGAACCGCAGGCTGACGCACTCCACTTCGGAGTTGCGCCCGTACCACGCCACCACGTTCTCCGCGGCCGCCTTGGTGATGCCGTACATGCCGGTCGGCCGCAGCTCGTCGTCTTCGCGCACGGCCTCGTAGGTGGGAAACCCGCGCTTGCCCGTCGCCGGCGCGTACACCGCCTTCGAGCTGGTGTAGACGACCCGCCGCGCACCCGCCGCCACCGCGGCGGCGCACACCGCGGCGGTGCCGCCGACGTTCACCGCGATCGCGGTGTGCGGATCCCGTTCGCAGTCGACGAAAGCCGCGAGATGGATGACGCAGTCCGGCCGCAGGCGCAGGGCGGCGTCGGTGAAACCGTCCGCGTCGCGGATGTCGCCGACGACGAGCTCGACCCGGTCCGCCACATCCTCGATCAGCGACGTGTCGTCCCGGCTTTCGAACACGGCCACCTCGTGGCCGCGGCCCAGCAGCTCCCGCACCACCCAGGCGCCGTTGACGCCCAGCCCGCCCGTCACCAGGAAACGCATGCCGGCTCCTTCACTGTCCGGCCAGGCGCCGGAACGACGGGACCATGGGCGCGTAGGCGGACATGCCGCCGTCCACGACCAGCACCTGCCCGTTGATGAACGACGACTCGGGCGAGGCCAGGAACAGGGCGGCCATCGCGACGTCGTCCGGCCTGCCCAGCCGCGGCGTCGCGACGTGATCCAGCAGCACCTCGGTCTGTGCCGCGGAGAACATCTTCTCGGTCGCGGGCGAGACGATGTGGCCCGGCGCGAGGACGTTGCATCGGATCCCCTGCTTGCCGTACTCGACGGCCAGCGACTTCGACAACCCGATCACCCCGGCCTTCGCGGTCGCGTAGGCCGGGCGGCCTTCGAGGGAAAGCCAGGCGGCCAGGGAAGAAGCGTTGGTGATGCTGCCCCCTCCCGCGCGGACCATGTGCGGCAGGACGTGTTTGGCGGTCAGGACGCAGCCCAGCAGGTCCACGCGCAGCTGCCCCAGCCACACCGACAGGTCTGCCTCGGCGACGAAGACGTCCTCGGCCACCAGACTTCGCTCGGAGGCGTAGTTCTGGAGCACGTCCACCCCGCCGAAGCGCTCGACCGCGAACTCGACGGCGCCTGCGACCTGAACCTCGTCCGAGACGTCCGCGGCGAACGGCTCGGCGACACCACCGTCCTCCCGGATCCGGTCCACCGTCGCCGACGCCTTGGACTTGTCCACGTCCACGACGAGGACCTTCGCGCCTTCGCGGGCGAACACCTCGGCCGTCGCCGCTCCGATACCCGAACCCGCACCCGTCACCAGCGCTGACTTGCCCGTCAGCCGCCCCGCGGCAGACCCCATGCTTCAACTCCTCCCGTACGCCCGGCGATCCACCGACGCGATCACGACGACCAAGGTGATGACGCCTGCCGCGACCATGTACCAGGCCGGCGACGTCTTGTTCCCGGAAAGCTCGATCAGCAGGGTCGCCACGAACGGCGCGGTGCCGGCGAAGATCGCCGAACCGAATCCGTAGGCGATCCCGAACCCGGACGCCCTGACCTTCGTCGGGAACAGCTCCGCGAACAGCGCCGGGATGGCGCCGCCGAACGCGGCGACCGGGATCCACAGGACGAGCTGTCCCAGCAGCGCCGGGCCGAACCCGGTCAGGCCGATGATGAGCAGACTGGGGTAGGGCAGGACCACCGCCAGGACGCACGCGAAGACCAGGACCGGCTTCCTGCCGTAGGTGTCCGAGAGGCGCCCGAACGCGACCACCAGGAAGATCCCGGCCGTGGTGGCGATGATGACCGTGCTCAGCGCCTGCACCGCGGACAGTCCCACGACGCTGCGGATGTAGGTGAGCGCGAACACCTGGACCGTGGACGAGGCGATGTTGAAGCCGACGCAGATCCCGATCACGATCAGGAACGCCCGCCAGTGCTGGGTGAACAACGTGCGCAGCGGGCTGCGCTCCTGGGCGTTGCCTGCCTTGAGCTCCTCGAACTCCGGCGACTCCGCGATGCGGTAGCGCAGGTAGAGGCCGATGACCAGCAGCGGGAACCCGAGCAGGAACGGGATCCGCCAGCCCCAGCTGTCGAGGTCGCCCGGGGACAGCGACACCGTCATGATCAGGACCACGACGGCGCCGAGCACGCTGCCGAGCGTCGAGGAGAAGAAGGCGAAGGAGCCGTACAGCCCACGGCGGTGCGGGGGCGCGTGCTCGACGAGGAAGCTGGCCGACGTCCCGAACTCCCCGCCGACGGACAACCCCTGGAGCAGCCGCGCGACACACAGGAGCACCGGTGCGACGATCCCCGCCTGCGGATAGGTCGGCATGACGCCGATGAGCACGGTGGTCACGCCCATGATCAGCACCGCGATCGCCAGGGACACCTTGCGCCCGCGCCGGTCCGCGAGCCGCCCGAACACGACGGCGCCCACCGGCCGCATGACGAAGCCGACCGCGAACACCGCCAACGTCGACAGGATCGCGGCGAGCGGCTCACCCGAGGGGAAGAACAGCTTCGAGATGACCGGTGTGAGCGACGCGAAAATCGCGAAATCGTAGAACTCGAGAGCGTTTCCCGAGCCGGCGGCGATGATCGACCGGCGCGCCACAGCGCTGTGCCGCGGCGTTCCCGTTCCCGGGGAAACCCTGTCTTCCGAATCCAGCGGGGATGGTTGGGACATCGTTGTCCTCCGATAGGCAGCAGTTACCCTACTTCGACTGAACGGCGAGCCCGCCCGTCACGCGGTCGACCAAGGGCGCGACACCCTCGGCGAAGTTGGCGATCCCCCGGACCGTGTCCTCGTGCCCGAGGTGACCGGCCTGGCCCATGAGCAGCAGGTGCCCGAACCCGCCGACGTGCTCGTAGAAGCGCTCGATCTGCCCGGCGACGGTGGCGGCGCTGCCGGCGAACACGATTCCGCGTTCGATGAGCTCGGCGAGCGACATCGCGGTCACGTCGGGGATCGGCGAGGACGCCGGGGAGCCGGGCATCGACGTCAACGGTCCCCGCAGGCCCACGGCCCGGACGTGGTAGGGCAGGTATCCCGGGGGGTAGGCGAACTGCTTGGCCACCTTGTTGCTGTGCAGGTACCAGAGCAGTTCGCGAGCCCCTTCGAAGCCCTCTTCGTCGGTCCGTCCGGTGTAGACCAGCGCCGCGTAGCCGAACATCTCGTCGCCCGGCGCGGGCTTGCCCGTCGCGGCGCAGTGGTCGCGGTAGGCCTGGAACACCGCCCTGGTCCCGTCGAACCCCGACAGGAAGGTGCCGACCCGGTAGCCGTGGTCGGCGATCCTCGGCACGCTGGCCGGGTTCACCGCGGTGACCCACACGGGCGGGCCGGGCTGCTGGTGGGGCCTCGGCCAGATGTTGACCTGGCGGTGGTGGAAGAACTCGCCCTCCCAGTTGAACGGGCCGTCGTGCGCCGACCAGGCTCGCGTGATGAGCTCGACCGCCTCCCACATGCGCTCGGACATCCGCACCGGCCGGGAATTGGTGGCGGCGACCTCGTACTGCACGCCCCGCACGAATCCGGCCTCGAGACGGCCGTGGCTGAGCAGGTCCAGCAGGGCCATTTCCTCGGCGATGCGCACGGGGTCGGTGCGGTTCGCGACGGGGTTGCCCAGGATCAGGATCCGCGCGTTGGTGGTGAGCCGCGCGAGCGCTCCGGCGATCACGGGAGCGGCGGAGTTCATGCAGGTCGCGGTCGAGTGGTGTTCGTTGACCATCACGTTCAGCCCGCATTCGTCCGCAACCTGCCACTCGCGGATGTAGCGGTCCCACAGCGCCGCGGCGCGAGCGGGGTCGATGACGCCGTTGGGCAGGGTGACCCGCACCGATTCGTAGGTCTCGGGGTCCGGCAGGTACGGGTAGGCCGCTTCGCTGAAATGCCAGTACTGCACGGGAACGCTCCCTTTCTGGTTGGTCGGGGTCAGGCGGCGGAGGCGGAGATCAGCTCGGCGATCTCCGCCGGGCATTCCACCTGTGCGCGGTGCCCGGCCCGGTCGAGGCACTCGAAACGCGCGCCGGGGATCCGCGCGGCCAGCTCGCGGCCGTAGCCGGGCGCGACGATGCCGTCCTGCCCGCCCCAGATCACCAGGGACGGCACGCGGATGCGCCACAGCCAGTGGCGCAGCCGCGGGTTGTGCAGGTAGGGCTCCCAGCCGTACAACGCGAGAGCCTCTTCGTTGCGCGCCACCTCGAGAACGTCCTCGTCCCGCGCGTGCGCGAGGTCGCCCAGCGCGAAGCTCGTGTCCGCGTAGAGGCGCTTGTCCAGCTCGGTCCGCGGCATCGCGAAGAGGTCGGCGATCTCGCGGTCGAGCGGTCCGCCGAGCTTGACCCCCACCGAGTCGACGAGCACGAGACGGCCGATCCGCGCGCAGCTCCGCACCGCCATCTCCATGGCGACCCAGCCGCCGAACTGGAGGCCGACGACGGTGACGTCGGTCAGCCCGGACCGGTCCAGCCAGTCGAGGTAGAGGTAGGCCAGGTCGTCGACGGACGTGCACCAGTCCGGCCGGGGCGAACGGCCGAAGCCCGGGTGACTCGGCGCGACCACGGAGTAGTCCTTCGCGAGCGCCGCCACGAACGCGGCGTTCTCCTCGGCCCGCTCTGCGCCGGGCAGGACCAGGGCGACCCGGCTGCCGTTGCCCGCGCGGCGAGCGTCGAGGTGCACGCCGGCCCCGAACTCGACGCCGGCCTCGGCGCCGACAAGATCGAGCGTCTGCACAATGCCTCCCAACAATGCCCCCGGCGGGGCCTGGTAGCTGAAGCTTGCCGCCCGGCGGCGGCGAAGACTGTGACCTGGGTCCGGGACTTCGGCCGGGCTCCCTACCGCTGCGCCGCGGGTGCCGGTCGCCGAGCCGAGGCGGCCTTGCGCAGTTCGCGGCGGGCGAGGGCGTCCTTGTGGACCTCGTCCGGCCCGTCGACGAATCGGAGCATGCGGGCGAGCGCGTAGCCGTAGGCGAGCGGGAAGTCCTGCGACAACCCACCCCCGCCGTGCACCTGGATCGCCTTGTCGAGCACCCACTGGACGGTCACCGGGGTCGCGATCTTGATCGCCTGGATCTCGGTGTGCGCGGCCTTGTTGCCCCGCGTGTCCATCAGCCAGGCCGCCTTGAGGGTGAGCAGGCGCAGCTGCTCGATCCGGACGCGGGATTCGGCGATCCAGTCGCGGACGACTCCCTGGCCGGACAGCGGCTTGCCGAACGCGACCCGCTCCTCCGCGCGGGCGCACATCAGCTCGAGCGCGCGTTCGGCCACCCCGATCGCCCGCATGCAGTGGTGGATGCGGCCAGGGCCGAGCCGGGCCTGTGCGATCGCGAAGCCGTCGCCTTCGCCACCGATGAGGTTTCCGGCGGGCACCCGGACGTCGTCGAAACGCAGTTCGGCGTGCCCACCGTGTTCGCGGTCGTCGTAGTCCAGAACGCGCATCGCCCGGGTCACGCGGACGCCGGGGGTGTCCCGCGGGACGAGGATCATGGACTGCTGGCGGTGCCGCTCGGCGTGCGGATCGGTCTTGCCCATGACGACGAAGATCGCGGCGTTCGGGTTCATCGCCCCGGTGATCCACCACTTGCGCCCGTTGATCACGTAGTGGTCGCCGTCGCGCTCGATGCGGGTGGCGACGTTGGTGGCGTCGGAGGACGCGACATCGGGTTCGGTCATCGCGAACGACGACCGGATCCGCCCGGACAGCAGCGGTTCCAGCCACTGGCGTTTCTGCGCGTCGGTGCCGAACTGCGAGAGCAGTTCCATGTTCCCGGTGTCCGGTGCGGCGCAGTTGAGCGCGGCGGGCGCCAGGTGCGGGCTCCGGCCGGTGATCTCGGCCAGCGGCGCGTACTGCTGGTTGGTGAGGCCGGCGCCGTCCGCCCCGGGGAGGAACAGGTTCCACAGCCCCCGGTTGCGCGCCTCCGCCCGCAGTTCGGACAGCACGGGCGCGGAGTCCCACGCCCACGGATCGTCCAGCTCGGACAGTTGCCGTTCGAACACCGGCTCCGCCGGGTGGACGTGCGTCTCCATGAACTCCAGGAGCCGCCCGCGCAGGTCCTCGGTGCGATCGTCGTAGCCGAAGTGCATCAGCCGTCCTCCTTCAGGGCAGCCAGCCCGATCTCCAGCAGGGGCCCGGTCAGCGCGCCGATCCCGTCGAACCCGGCGCCCACGGTCTGCCCGTGCAGGTGCCGGTGGCGGATCCCCTCGACGATCGCCGCCAGCTTGTAGCAGGCGAGGCCGAGGTGGAAGCCGAAGTGCGCCGGGTCGCGGCCACTGCGCGAGCGGTACCGCTCTCGCACTTCGTCCTCGGTGAGGTGTCCCGGCGCCGAGGCGGCGTCGGTGAGGAGGTCCCCGCCCGGGAGCCGGCTCAGTTTCTGGTAGGCGATCAGCAGTGCGAGGTCCGTCAGCGGATCGCCGATCGTGGCCATCTCCCAGTCGATCACGGCCGCCGGGCGGTCGGCGGAGTCGACGAGCACGTTGTCGAGGCGGTAGTCACCGTGCACGATGCCGACCCCGGAATGGGCAGGGACGTTCGACGCCAGCCCGGAGCGCAGTTCCCCGGCCGACCGCAGGTCGCCGCTGCCGGCTGCCGCCAGCTGCGCGCTCCAGCGCCGCACCTGCCGGTCCAGGTACCCGTCGGCGCGACCGAAGTCCGCCAGCCCCACCTCGGCCGGGTCGACGTCGTGCAGCGCCACCAGCGTGTCGACGACGCGGAGCGAGATCCGGCGGACCCGGTCCGGCCCGAGCCGCGCCAGCGCCGCCGCGCTCCGGAACGGGGTCCCGCCGACCTTCTCCATGAGGTAGAAGGGCGCCCCGATCACCGAGTCGTCCGTGCACAGCGCGTACATCGCGGGCACCGGCACGGCGGTGCCCGCCAGCGCGGCCATGACCCGGTATTCGCGCGCCACGTCGTGAGCGGTGGCGGGCACGGGTCCGACCGGCGGTCTGCGCAGCACCCAGGCGCGCTCGCCGTCACCGACCTCGTACGTCAGGTTCGACCGGCCGCCCGCGAGGAGGCGCGCCGACAGCGTGGGCCCGGCCTGCCCCGGCCGCTCGGCCGCGAGCCAGCCGGCCAGCCTGGTCAGGTCCAGGCCCGGAAGGCGACTCACCGGGCCGCCCGTTCCAGGTGCCGTTGCAGCTTGTTCATCCCGCCGAGCCAGCGGTCGGTGTCGGCGGCCCGGTTTCGGTAGTGGTCTCCTGCTTCGGGGTGCGGGAGGATCAGGAAGCGGTCGTCGTGCAGCGCCTGCCACGTCACCTCGGCCACGTCCTCGGCGGTCACCGCGCCGTCGGCCAGCACCGACCGCATGGGACCGCTGGCCGCGAGCATGCCGGTCCGCACCCCCTGGGGACAGATCGCCTGGACCACGATTCCGCGGTGCCGGTAGGTCGCGGACAGCCACTCGGCGAAGGCGACCACAGCGTGTTTGCTCACCGAGTAGGTAGCGGTCCCGAGCGCGGTCAGCAGCCCCGCCGCCGACGCGGTCACCACGAACCGCCCGCGACCACGCTCCAGCCACTCCGGCACCAGCAGCCGGGCGGCGCGGACGTGCGCCATCGTGTTGACCTCCCAGCTCGCCGCCCAGGCTGCCTCGCTGGCGTCCAGGCCGTAGCCGCGGACGACGCCGGCGTTGGCGAACCAGGCGTCGACCTGGCCGAGGTGACCGCGCGCGGCCGACACGAGGGCCACGGCCCCGGCCACGGACGCGGCGTCGCCCGGCACGGCGAGCGCACCGATCTCCGCGGCCGCCGCCTCCGTCGCGACGGGATCCAGGTCGTTCACCACGACGCGCGCTCCCCCGGCGGCGAGCCGCGCGGCCAGCGCCTTGCCGATCCCGCCCGCGGCGCCGGTGACGACGACGCCCTGACCCGCGACCGTCATGCGGTCGCCCCGGCCAGGGTCACGCCGCCGTCGACGACGAGGAGGTGGCCGGTCAGCAACGACGCGTCCGCCGACAGCAGGAACGCGACGGCCCCGCCGATGTCGTCCGGCTCGCCCAGGCGCTTGAGCGGGTAGGCCGCGGCCAGCTGTTCCTCCCGGCCTTCGTACAGGGCCGCGGCGAACTTGGTCTTCACCACCGCGGGCGCGACGGCGTTCACCCGGATGCGCGGGCCCAGCTCGACGGCCAGCAGCCTGGTCATCGCGACGAGCATGGCCTTGCTGGCGCCGTAGAAGCCGACGCCCGGCGCGGGCGAGATCGCCGAATGGGACGCGACGTTCACGACCGCCCCGCCGTGCTCCCCCATCCACGCGCGGTGCGCGTGCTGCACCCAGGACAACGCCGCGATGCAGTTGACCTCGACGACCTTGCGGGCCACATCGAGGTCGAGCTCGACCATCGGCCCGTACCACGGGTTGACGCCCGCGTTGTTCACCAACATGTCGAGGCTGCCGAACCGTTCCACGGCCTGACCGGCCGCCTCCGCCTGGTGCGCGGTGTCGTCGGCCTTGCCCGCCACGGCGATCGCCACCTCCGGGCCACCGAGGCGAGCGACGGCCTCCTCCAGCGCCTCCTTCTTGCGCGCGGTGATCACCACCCGCGCTCCTTCGGCGACCAGTCGTTCGGCGATGGCGAACCCGATGCCGCGGCTGGCGCCGGTGACGATCGCGGTCCTGCCGTCGAACTTCCCGGGCACGGTCACCGCCCCCAGGAGACGTGCGCCCGGACCCGGCCACCGTCGGCGCTGACCCAGCCCTGGCGTGCGGCGTGGGCGAGCATGCGGGTGAACCCGTCGTGCCAGTCCTGATCACGATCACCAGCGGCGGAGCGCAGCCAGGAGACGTCGAGCCAGACGTGGTCACCGGCGACCTCGCCCGCACCGGCGGCTTCCAGTGCCCGCGACAGGAGCTCCCACCGCGGCGAGTCCGCCGCGGCACGGACCGACAACGCGCCCAGGTCTTCGGCCCTGTCCAGCTGTGGCACCCCTGGTCCACCGTCGGGTACGTACACCACCATCTCCGCTCACCCTCGCCGTTCCGGTCCAGTTCCGTGAGCAGGAGTCTGGTGTGGTGCCGGGCAGCTGACTGTGACCTGGATCCGGGAGTTGGGGCGGGAAGGCCCGCGTCCTCAGCGCACGGGCCGACGGCACCGGCGCCGCTTCGGCGGCCGGACCAGGATGCCGCCTGGTGTCCCACGCACCGGCTAGGCTGCGGTTCATGCCTGCCGCGCGACGCCAGACCGCAACCCCGCCGCACCGGGACGAGGCGGCGCCGGCTTCCCAGGGGCGGGAAGCGGCGATCCGGCTGGCGCGGCGGCAGTTCCGCAGCGGAACGCGGATCGAAATGCAGGCACTGGCCAACGAGCTCGGCGTGAGCCGGATGACGCTGAACCGCTGGGTCGGGAGCCGGGACCGCCTGCTGGGCGAGGTGAACTGGTCCCTGGCGAAACCCACCCTCGACCGCTGCAGGCTCCAGTCCAGGGCGACCGGGATCGACGCCGTGGCCCAGACCCTCGAGGGGTTCATCGCCAGTGTCCTGGATGCGCCGTTCATGAAGACGTTCCTGCAGCAGGAAGGTGAGATCGCGCTGCGGATCCTCACCACCCGCAGCAGCGAACTCCAGCACAACTTCATCGGGTACGTGGCCGACCTGCTGCGCGACGAGCTGCCTGATCCGCCCGGCGGGCTCCCGGTCGAGGATCTCGCCTACCTCGTGGTCCGCATCGCCGAGTCGTTCTGCTACGTCGACATGATCACCGGCGGCGAGCCGGACGCCGCCAAGGTCGGCGCGGCGATCCGGCGGCTGCTGTCCTGATCGTCAGACGCCCGCGACCGCGCGGGCGTCGAGGAACTGGCGCATTTCCCGTGCCACGGCTTCGGGTGTCTCGTAGCAGGCGAGGTGACCGGCGTCGGCGAGCAGCACCAGGCGCCCGCCGGGGACCCGCCGCACGTCCGAAATCTGCTTGTCCAGGTCGACCACGGTGTCCTTGCCGCCGACGAGGTACAGCAGCGGGACCCGCAACCCGGGCAGCTCGTCGGCCATGCTGGTGAAGACCCCGCCGCCGAGCCAGCCACGCCACATCCGCTCGGTGACCGTGGGCATCGTGCGCACCAGATCCGCCGTCTTCGCGGGATCCTGCGAGATACTCGCGATGCCCGCGGTGATCGTGTCCAGGTCGCCGAAGGCGCTGTGGAAGCCTTCGATGACGGGGTCACCGGGGGAAGTACCGCCCGCGTTCCACGGCATCACGCCCACGACCGCCTCGACCTCGCCGGGATGGTCCAGCGCGATGCGCACGGCGATGGCGCCACCCAGCGACAGCCCGGCCACGACGAAGCCGGTGAGCCTGATTTCCCGGCAGGCCTCGGCAACGGTCTCCGCGAGAGCCGCCAGGTCACCGTCGGCCCGCGCACCGGCCGACCCCGCGTGCCCCGGGAGATCCATCAGGACGGCGCGGTACCCGTCGAGCAGGGGCACCACCCCGGCCCAGCACTCGATCGAACACCCGAAGCCCGGCAGGAGGACGATCGTCCGCGGCCCGTCACCGCGCACTTCGTAGTGGATTCCGTTGGTGGTGATGGGCAACGTTGCCCCTCCCTCACGCGACATGTCCGCAAGCCTATGTTACGTTTCTACAATTGTAACACCGCTGGGGGAAGTGAGCGGAGGACAGGATCGATGAGCACGACCAGCCGCGAGGTTCATCTGGTGGCACGCCCGGCCGGAATGCCGTCCCCGTCGGACTTCGCCTTGGTGGAAACCGTCGTGCCCGAGCCGGCGCCGGGAGAGGTGCTGGTGCGCAACGACTGGATGTCCGTCGACCCCTCCATGCGCGGGCGCATGCGGGACGTGCCGTCCTACCTCCCGCCGTTCGCCCTCGGCGCACCCCTGGAAGGCGCGGCCGTCGGCACGGTCGTCAAGTCGCGGAGCGGGACGCTGCGCGACGGAGACGTCGTGTGGCACCACTTCGGCTGGCGGGACTACGCCGTGGTCCGGGCGGACGAAACCCATCGCCTGGACACGACGGGCGTCCGCGGCTCGGACTACCTCGGCGCACTCGGCATGCCCGGCCTCACCGCCTACCTGGCGCTGAGCGAGTTCGCGCCCGTGCACCCCGGCGACGTCGTCTTCGTTTCGGCGGCCGCCGGCGCCGTCGGCGTGGTGGCCGCCCGGGTCGCCCGTCACCTCGGGGCCGCCGCGGTGATCGGGTCCGCAGGCGGACCGGAAAAGGCACGTCGGCTGGTGGAACAGCTCGGCTACGACCGGGCCGTCGACTACAAGTCGGGACCGATCGGGCCCGCTCTGCGCGCCGCGGCCCCCGGCGGGATCGACGTCTACCTGGACAGCGTCGGCGGGGACCAGCTGGAAGCCGCCCTCGACGCGCTGCGCACCGGCGGACGAGTGGCGGTCTGCGGCTCCGTCTCCGAGGCGAACGCCGCCGGACCCGTGCCCGGCCCAGCCAACCTCGCGCTGATCACGAAGAAGCGACTGACCTTGCGCGGCCTCATCGTGCTGGACCACCTGGAGCGCTGGCCGGAATGGATCGCCCTCGCCCGGGGCTGGCTCACCGACGGCTCGTTCGTCCCGGCCACCACCGTCGTGGACGGCCTCGAAAACGCCGTCGGGGCGCTGCTGGGGATGCTGTCCGGCGCCAACGTCGGCAAGATGCTGGTGCGTCTCAACCGGGCTGCGGCATGAGGACATCGTCCGAGCTGCGGCGAGTGAACGGTGTCGAGCTCGCCGTGACCGCGGCCGGCGAAGGGCCGCTCGTCGTGCTCGCGCACGGATTTCCCGACCTGGCCGTCACCTGGCGGCTGCAGATCCCCGCGCTGGTCGAGGCCGGCTATCGGGTGCTGGCTCCGGACATGCGCGGCTACGGCCGCAGCTCGCGCCCCGGCGAACGATCGGCGTACGCCCTGCGCACGGTCGGGCTGGACCTGATCGGCCTGCTCGAGCACGAGGGTGCCGACGCGGCACATTTCATCGGCCACGACTGGGGCGCCGCGTGCGTCTGGCAGCTCGGCCTCGACCACCCGGCCGCCGTTCTCTCGCTGGCCGGTCTCAGCGTGCCGTATGCCCCGCCGGCACCCGCCCCGCCGACGCAGATCCTGCGCGCACGCTGGGGCGAGCAGTTCTACCAGCTCCGGTTCCAGGAAGCCGGGCGCGCGGAGGCACTGCTGATGCGCGATGCCGGCCGCTCGCTTGCCGTCATCTTCGGCGATCGCTACGACCTCCTCGACGGCGACGAGCCCGTCCGCCCGCCCGAGTGGCTGCCGCCGGACCTGTTCCGCCGGCTCGTCGAGCGCTTCCGCGAGACAGGCTTCGCGGGCGGGCTGAACTACTACCGCAACATCGACGACAACTGGCGCGAAACGAAGGCGGCACCGGAACGGGTCATCCAGCAGCCCTCGCTGTTCCTCACGGGCAGCGCGGACCCGGTGACCACCTTCATGCGGCCCGAATCGGGCGCGCGGGCGTTCGAGGATCTCCGCACCCTCGTCGTGGACGGAGCCGGGCACTGGGTGCACCAGCAGGCCCCGGACACGGTGAACGAAGCGCTCCTGGCCCACCTGCGCCGTGCCGGCGCGGCTCGATGAGCAGCTCGGCCGGGGCCAATCCGCTTCTCCGGACGCCCCGGGGCGTTCAGGAAATCTCCCGTTTGAGGATCTTGCCGGTCGACGTCATCGGCAGCTCGTCCCTCAGCTCGACGATCCTCGGGTATTTGTAGGCCGCCAGCTGCCGCCGGCCCCAGTCCACCAGGTCCTCGGGCCGGAGGGCCTCGTGGCCCTCGGCGGGCACGACGACGGCCTTGATCTCCTGGCCGTGCGAGGGGTGCGGGACCCCGATCACCGCGACGAGCGACACGGCCGGGTGCTCCATGAAGACCTCCTCGATCTCGCGCGGGTAGACGTTGTAGCCGCCGCGGATGATGAGGTCCTTGGAGCGCCCGACGATGTGGTAGAAGCCGTCGGAGTCCTTGCGTGCCAGGTCTCCCGTGCGGAACCAGCCGTCGCGAACGGCATCGGCCGTCGCCTCGGGCCGCTTGTAGTAGCCCTTCATGACGTTGTGCCCGCGGATGGCGATCTCCCCGACCACCTCCGGGTCGTCGGGGAGCGTCGTCCAGTCCTCCGCGATCAGCTTCATCTCGACGCCGTCGACGGGGCGTCCGATCGACCCGGCCCGGACCGGCTCGCCGAGCCGGGTGTGACTGGCCATCGGGGAAGTCTCGGACAAGCCGTAGCCCTCCAGGATCGACGTCCCGAAACGGGTTTCGAACTCCTTGTGCAGCTCGACCGGCAGGGCCGACCCGCCCGAGGCGGCGACCCGAAGCCGCCCGTACAGGCGGTCCCGGCCCGGCAAATCGTCGAGGGCCTGCAGCAGTGCCCAGAACATCGTCGGGACCCCGGCGAAGATCGTGACGTGCTCGTCGAGCATGAGCCGCAGCGCCTCGACGGCGTCGAACCTGGGCACCATGACGATGGTGCAGCCGAACAGCGTCGAGGCGTTCTGGACGCAGGTCTGCCCGAGCGAATGGAACAGCGGGGCGACCAGCAGGTGGGTGTCCGGCCGGGCGGGGTCGAGCTCGTACACCGAGGCGGCGGCCCGTGCGTTGAGCAGCAGGTTGCGATGGGTGAGCTCGGCGCCCTTGGGGCGCCCGGTGGTCCCGGAGGTGTAGAGGATGACGGCGGTGTCGCCGTCCTCGCGCGCGACAGTGCCGAACGACGCGGGACCGGTCAGCGGCTCGCCGCACCACGTCGTCTCCCCCGCCTCGTCGACCCCGATGGTCCAGAAGCGGTCGCACTCCGCGGCCTTCGCGAAGCCCTCCCGCGCGGTATCGGCGAGACGGGGGTCAGCGGGATCTTCGTGCACCAGGTAGGCGACCGCGTCCGAGTCGTCGAGGTGGTAGGCGATCTCCCGGGCGCGCAGCAGCACGTTGAGCGGCACCACCACCCCGCCCGCGCGCAGCACCGCCCAGTACGCGATGGTGAACTCCGGGACGTTCGGGCACGACAGCGCGACCTTGTCGCCCGGCGCGACCCCGGAGTCCACCAGGCGCCGCGCCATCGCCGCGGATCGCCGCGAGACCTCCGCGAACGTCAGCCGGCGCGCTCCGGCGACGAGGAACTCCCGTTCACCGAAGCGCCCGGCGGAGACGTCGAGCACGGTGGCCAGGTTCGACATGACCGTTCTCCTGCCTGTGCGTTTCGCCAGGGACGACGCCGACTCGAGACCGATGTTACTGATTCAGAAACGTAACGGCATGCGGGCCTGGGAGTCAACGATCACGGTCACACCGCCGGACGGCGGGATCAGCCGGCCCGGCCGCCATTCGGGCCCGGGGTGAGCACGCCGTCGACGCGGCGCGGGATGCCCAGCGGGTTGCCGTCGCGGAGTGCGGCGGGTAGCAGCGGCTCGGGCACGTCCTGGTAGGTGATGGGGCGCAAGAACCGCCGGATCGCCGTGGCGCCCACCGACGTGTGCAGGACCGCCGTCGTCGCGGGCCAGGGGCCGCCGTGGTGCTGCGACCAGGTCACCGCCACCCCGGTGGGCCAGCCGTTGTGGATGAGGCGCCCCACCCTGGCTCCGAGCGCCGCCACGACGGAAGCGGCGGCGGGGTCGTCCGGCTCGGCGTGCACCGTGCCCGTCAGCGAACCCGGGACCCGGGCGAGCGCGGCCGCGAGTTCCTCCTCGGCCGAGTAGGTGACGAGCACCGTCACCGGGCCGAAGCACTCCTCGGTCAGGACGGCGGCGTTGGCCAGGAACGTCCGCGCGTCGGCCGTCACCACCTGCGGGGCCACCCGGTGCCCGCCGCCGTCCGGGTCCGGCCCGTCCAGCAGGGCGCGCACTCCCGGGACCTTCAGCAGCCGCCGCAGGCCCTCGCGGAATCCGGATTCGATCCGCGCCGTGAGCAGCGGACCGGCTTCCGCCGCGGCCACCCGCTCCGCCACCCGGGCGGGCAGGCCCGCCGCCTCGGGCACGAACACCAGACCGGGCTTGGTGCAGAACTGCCCGCTGCCGAGCATCGCGCTGCCCGCCAGACCGTCCGCGATCTCGTCCGGCCGGGCCGCGCCCGCGGCGGCCGTCACGACGACCGGGTTGATGCTGCCCAGCTCGCCGTAGAACGGGATCGGATCAGGACGCGACATCGCGACGTCGAACAGGGCCCGGCCACCGCCGGGCGAGCCGGTGAACGCGACGGCGGTGACCGCCGGATCCGCCACCAGGGCCCGGCCCGCCGCCTCGCCGTGCACCAGGGTCAGCACGCCCTCGGGGGCGCCGGCGGCGGACAGGGCGCCGGCCAGGATCTCCGCGGTGCGCACCGACAGCCCCGGATGCCCGGGGTGCGCCTTGACGACGACCGGGCAGCCGGCGGCGAGGGAGCTCGCTGTGTCGCCGCCGGCCACGGAAAAGGCGAACGGGAAGTTGGACGCGGCGAAGACCGCCACCGGCCCCAGCGGGACGAGCATGCGGCGCAGATCGGTGTGCGGGGGCACCGCCTCCGGGTTCGGCCTGTCGATGGTGGCCTCGCAGAACGCGCCGTCCCGGAGCACCTCCGCGAACAGGTCGAACTGCGCGGCGGTGCGGGCGAGCTCGCCGGTCAGGCGCGGCGGGCCGAGCGCGGTTTCGGCGTCGGCCAGTTCCACGAGCTCGCCGGAGTGGTCGCGCAGCGCCTGGCCGAGAGCCGCGAGCAGCGCGGCGCGCTCCGGGAACGAGAGCCCAGCCAGCCACGGCGCGGCCTGCGCCGCCCGCGAACACACCTCGCGGATGTCCTCGGGTGTGGTGTCGGCGATCTCCGGGCCGATCGGGGCTCCGGTGCGGGGATCGACAGCGCGGCTCATCGGCCACCTCCTCCGGTCACGGGACAGCGCAACGGTTTCCCGGCCAGCGCCCGTTCGGCCTCCTCCGCGGCCAGCCGTTGCAGCGCGGCCAGGGAACTGTCCGAATAGAACGCGGCGTGCGGGGTGAACAGGACCTGCGGCAACTCGCGCAGCGGCGAGTCCGCGGCGAGCGGTTCGGGGTCGAAGACGTCCAGCGCGGCCGCGGCGACCCGGCCCGCCCGCACCGCCTCGGCGAGCGCGTCGTGGTCGACCAGCCCGCCACGCGAGGTGTTGACCAGCACCGCGCCCTCGCGCATCCGGGCGAACGCCGCCGAGCCGAGCAGGTGCCGCGTCTGCGGGGTGAGCGGCGCGTGCAGCGAGGCGGCGTGCGACTCGCACAGCAGCGTGTCCAGGTCGGTGAGGGTGATCCCGTCGGCGGGCTCGGCGTAGGGGTCGTGGGCGAGCACGCGGAACCCGAACGCGGCGAGCCTGCGGCGCACGGCGAGCCCGATCCGGCCCAGGCCGACCAGTCCGACCGTGGTGTCGGCGAAGCCGGGAATCGAGCCGAGATCACTCGGGGCGCACCAGCCGGTCTCGCGGATGCGGCGGTCGTACGCCGGGATCTTGCGCAGCAGGGTCAGCAGCAGGGCGACGGTGTGGTCGGCGACGGTGTCGCTGCCGTAGTCCGGCACCGTGGCCACCGAGATCCCCCGCGCCTCGGCCGCGGCGACGTCCACGTTGTCGTAGCCGATGCCGTAGCGGATCACCGTCGCGCCGGGCGCCATCGCCGCGAGCACCGCGTCGGTCACCGGGGCGAAGTTCACGAACGCCACGTCGGCGCCGGCCACCGCGCGGATCGTCTCGTCCTCGCCGCGGCAGGCGTGCACCGAGAACTCCGCGCCGAAGCGCTCGGCGACGGCCGCCTCCGCCGCCACCCCGCCGAAGGCGTGATCGGTGACGACCACCCGGGTCACGAGACCACCTCCGCCGCACTCCTCAGCAGGCCGCGCTCGGCGAGGTTGGCCATCAGCGCCCGGATGCCGAAAGTCCAGTCCTCGGCCGCTTCCGCGGTGGTGACGACGTTGACCAGGGTGCCCAGCGCGGGCGAGCTGATCGCGACGACGTCGCCCTGCCGGTGGGTGAAGCCCTGCCCCGGCTCGTCGCGGTCCTCGGTCGGCGCGAACATCGTGCCGGTGAACAGGACGAACCCGTCGGGGTAGCTGTGGTGGGCGCCGTGCGCGTGCCGGATCAGGTCGGTGAGGTCCCGGCTGATCTCGCTCACCGGGTTCACGCCGTGCAGGGTGAACCCGTCGCCGCCGGTGATGTCCAGCGCGACCTCGGTGGCCCGCGCGTCGTCCAGCGTGAAGCCGTCGTCGAACAGCCGCAGGAACGGGCCGATCGCGCAGGATGCGTTGTTGTCCTTGGCCTCGGTGAGCAACAGCGCGCTGCGTCCCTCGAAGTCGCGCAGGTTCACGTCGTTGCCCAGGGTCGCGGCCACCGGCGTGCCGGACGAGCTGACCGCGAGCACGAGCTCGGGCTCCGGGTTGTTCCAGGTCGAGCGGGCCAGCACGCCGATCTCCGCGCCGGTGCCGACCGCGGACAGCACGGGCGCCTTGGTGAAGATCTCCGGATCCTCACCGATGCCGACCTCCAGGTACTGCGACCACAGGCCCTCCTCGACCAGCACCTCCTTGACCCGGGCCGCCTCCGGCGATCCGGGCCGCAGCTGGGCGATCCGGCCGCGGACCACCTCGGCGATCCGGGACCTGATCTCCTCGGCCCGGCCGGGGTCCCCCTTCGCGCGCTCTTCGATCACGCGCTCGAGCATGCTGCGCACGAACGTCACGCCCGCCGCCTTGACGACCTGCAGGTCGACCGGGGCCAGCAGGTGCGGGGCGGTCCGGTCGCGCCGAAGGGTGGCGTCGATCAGCGCGGACAGCTCCCAGTGACCGCCGCCCTCGCGCGTGCGGACGATCGAGACCGCGTCCGGCCGGTCCAGCAGCTCGGAGACCGTCGGAACGACGTGGGTGAGGTCCACGGCGCGGTCACCCCGGATCGCCGCGACGCACGGTCCGCCGACCGCGGGGTCGAACACACGGGCCACCAGGGTGGCTCGCTCGGCGTCGGCGGGGAGCACGGCCCCGGCGTAGGCGTGCAGGTTCATGGATCGACAGCCCTCCTCGTCGCGCCCACCCGGGCGCCATCAATGTCCTATCATCGTACAAAGTGCCGTCAATCCGGCCGCCGCGTCGCCCACCAGACGGCACAGCACGAGGCAACCGGCCTGCTTTGTCGTACGATCGCCGAATGGCCGAAGCACTCCACAAGCGCCTGTCGGAAACCCTCGCGGACAAGCTGCAGGACGAGATCGTCCGGCTGGCGCCCGGCGAGCGCCTCCCGACGGAAGCCGAACTCGCCCGCCGCTTCGACGTCTCGCGCACCGTGGTGCGGGAAACGGCCCGGCTGCTGATCCAGCGTGGGCTGGTCACGGTGAAGCCCGGCCGCGGCATGACCGTCGCGGAACTGGACGGGCGGCTCATCGCCGAGCAGTACGGCCTGCTGATGCGCCGCAGCGAGGGCTCCTTCGCCCAGCTCCTCGAACTGCGCCTGGTGCTCGAGGTCGAGATGGCGCAGCTGGCCGCGGCCCGGCGGACCGAGCAGCACCTCGCCGACCTCGAAGACGCGAACCGGCGACTGGCCGACGCGCTCGACCGGCCCGAGGCCCGCGACGAATTCCTGGACGCCGATCTCCGGTTCCACGAAATCGTGGCGCAGGCGAGCGGAAACCCGTTCTTCTCACTGGTGATCGGCCCGCTCAACGGGTTCCTGCGCGACACCTACCGCACCGGCCCCGGCTATCCCTCCGAAGCGGCCAACACGCTGGAGGAGCACGTCCAGATCGCCGAGGCCATCGCCGCCGGCGACCCGTCCCGCGCGCGCTTCGCCACCGAGAACCACCTGCGCCGCGTCATGCGCCACCGCGACCGCCTGCTGGCCGAGAACGAGGCGATCCCGACCCGCGCCTGACCCGGCGCGATCACCCTCTTGCGCGACACGCAACTCCCGCTCTAAGGTCCGATTATCATACAAAGATCGCACCGCTGCCGCGGCCAGTCCGCGCGCACCAGGGAGTTGAGGCAATGCAGCCCGATGAGCCCGTGCTCGTCTGCCGGAACTTCGTCGCGGGAACCTGGCGGGACACCGCGGAACCGGGAATCGAGCGGGCCAACCCCGCCACCGGCCGGATCGTCGCGGTAGCCCCGCGTTCCACCGCCGCCGAGGTCGACGCGGCCGTCCGCGCCGCCGCCGACGCCTTCCGCGGCTGGCGCCGCACCGTCCCGGCCGACCGCGCCGCGCACCTGCACCGGCTCGCGGAATCCTGCGCCGACCGGGTGGACGACCTCGCCACCGCGATCACGCGCGAGCAGGGCAAGCCCCTGGACGAGGCGCGCGGCGAAGTCCGCAAGTTCATCGCCGCGCTGCACTACTACGCCGAAGAGGCCACCCGCGTCTACGGCCGCACGATCCCGAACGACGCGCCCGGGTTCACCAGCATCGTGGAGAAGGAACCCCTCGGCGTCGTCGCGGGGATCGTGCCGTGGAACTACCCGATCGAACTGATCGGCTGGAAGCTCGGCGGCGCCGTCGCCGCAGGTTGCACGATCGTGTTCAAGCCGTCCGAGTACACCCCCGGCTGTGCCCAGGTGCTGTCCGAGTGCCTCGCCGAGACTCTGCCCCCGGGCGTGGCCAACATCGTCTTCGGGGACGGCTCCACCGGGCAGGCGCTCGTGGCGCACCCCCGGATCGCGAAGGTGGCCTTCACCGGCTCGATGGCCACCGGACAGGCGCTGTACCGGGCGGTCACCGGAATCACCGGGCTGTCCCTGGAACTCGGCGGAAGCTGCCCGATGATCGTCACCGGCACGGCCGACGTGCCCGGCGCGGTGCGCGGCGCCACCCGCCGCGCGTTCCGCAACGCCGGCCAGATCTGCATCGCGATCAACCGGATCTACGTGCACGACTCGGTCTACGACGAGTTCGTCGACGGGCTCGCGGCCGCGGCGGACGCGCTCACCGTCGCCGACGGGCTGGCCGAGCCGTCCGCCGACGTCGGCTCGCTGACCATGGACGAGACCTACCGGCGCACCCTCGACCACATCGCCGACGCCGACAAGCGCGGCGCGCGGATCGTGGCAGGCGGCGGACCGCTGGACGGTCCCGGATTGTTCCTGCGCCCCACCGTGATCGCCGAGGCGCCCGACGACGCGCTCGTCATGACCGAGGAAACGTTCGGCCCGGCCGTCGGCGTCGCCCGCTTCACCGGCCTCGCCGACGCGATCGACCGGGCCAACCGCGTGCCCGGCGGCCTCGCCGCGTACGCCTACACCAACGACACCCGCGAAACCTTCACGCTCGCGGGCGACCTGGACTTCGGCAACGTCGCCATCAACAACGTCGACGCCGGGATCATCAACGCACCCTACGGAGGCCGCCGCGAGAGCGGGTTCGGGTCCGAGCACGGCCCCGAAGGCCTCGAGTCCTACCTCCAGCTCAAGCACGTGAGACTCCGCCACGGCGCGCGATGACGCGCGGGAAAGCGCAACGACGCGCGGGAAGGACAACAACATGCTGATCGGCATCGACCTGGGCACTTCGGCGTGCAAGGTCATCGCGGTGTCGCGCTCGGGTGAAGTGGTCGCCAAGGTGCTGCGCCACTACCCCGTGCACACCACCAATCCCGGCTGGGCCGAGCAGGAACCCGCCGACTGGTGGGCGGCCACCGACGAGGCACTCGCCGCCGTCACCGCGAGCCTTCCCGACCGCGGCCGGGAAGTGACCGGAATCGGCCTGTGCGGGCAGATGCACGGGCTGACCGCGCTCGACGGCGCGGGCGAACCGCTGCGCCGGGCCATCCTGTGGAACGACCAGCGCGCCGCGCGGGAATGCGAGTGGATCACCGACCGCGCCGGCGGTCTGGACGAGCTGCTGCGCATGACCCGCAACCGGATGCTGCCCGGCTTCACCGGGTGCAAGATCGTGTGGTTCCGCGAGCACGAACCGGAACTGTTCGCCCGGACCCGCCGCATCCTCAACCCCAAGGACTACCTGCGGCTCCGGCTGACCGGGGAGTACGCCACCGACGTGTCCGACGCCTCGGGCACCGGCCTGTTCGACGTCGCGAACCGCCGCTGGTCCGACGAGCTGCTGGGGCTCCTCGGCATCGACCGCGCACTGCTGCCCGACGTCGTCGAATCCGTCGAGCCCACCGGCACCGTGCTGCCCGGCCTCGCCGCCCGGTGGAACATCCCCGAAGGCACACCGGTGTTCGGGGGCGGCGGCGACGCGGTCATCCAGACCACCGCGATGGGCCTGCTCGACACCGGACCAGTCGGGTTCACGATCGGCACCGCGGGCATCGTCGCCGGCGGCGCGTCCCGGTGCCCGGACAACCCCGGCGGACGGGTGCAGGTCTCCTGCGGCAACGAACCGGGACGCTGGCACGTGATGGGGGTGTCGCTCAGCGCGGGCGGCGCCTTCCAGTGGCTGCGCGACGCGCTGGCCCCCGCCACCGCCGCCGACCCGGTCACCCTGGAACGACTGTCCAAACTGGCCCGCGACATCGGCCCCGGCTCGGAAGGCCTGCTGTTCCTGCCGTACCTGCTCGGCGAACGGTCCCCGCACGTCGCGCCCGAGGCGTCGGCGAGCTGGGTGGGACTCACCCCGATGCACCACCTGGGCCACATCGCGCGCAGTGTGATGGAGGGCGTCGTGCTGAACATGCGGGAGATCCTCGAGGTCTACCGGCAGGCCGGGCTGCCGTGCGACCGGGTCGTGGCCTCCGGTGGCGCGACCAAGGAACCGCTGTGGCTGCAGATCCTCGCCGACGTCCTGAACCGGGAAACCGTCACCGTCACCGGGGTGGCCGAGGGCGGCGCCTACGGTGCCGCATTGGCCGCCGGGGTGGGGATCGGCTGGTGGCGGGATCTCACCGAGGCCGTCGGCATGCTGGCCGTGGAGCAGACCTTCACCCCCGACCCCGCCGCCGTCGCGACCTACGACCGGATCTTCCAGCGCCACCGGCACCTGTACGAGGGCCTGCGCCCGCTGTTCGCCGAAACGGTGCCGGCGTGAGGCGTGCGGTGGTGCTCGACCTGGACGGCACTCTCGTCGACAGCGCCCCGGACATCGCCAGGGCACTCACCTCCGCGCTGACCGCGCACGGGCTGCCCGGGATCGACGCCGACCGGGTCCGCGGTCTGCTGGGCGGCGGCGCCGCGGAACTCGTCCGCGGCACGCTCGACGCCGTCGGCGGTGATCCCGCGCTCGCGGGTCCGGTGCTGGCGGCCTACTCCAGCGCCTACCGGGCCGAACCGGCCGCGGCGACCACCGTGCACGCCGACGCACACGAAGCACTCCAGGCGTTGCGGGACAGGGGAATCCGGATCGGGGTGTGCACCAACAAGCGCACCGGCCTGTCCCACGACGTCCTCGCCGCCACCGGGCTCGCCCCGCTGGTCGACGTCGTCGTCGGCATCGACGCGGTGCCCGCGGGCAAACCCGACCCGGGGCACCTGGAAGCCGCGCTCACCGCGCTGGACGTCTCCCCCGCCGACGCGCTCTACGTCGGCGACACCGGCATCGACGCGCTCACCGCACAGCGCGCCGGAGTGCCCTACCGGCACGTGTCCTGGGGGCACCCGCTCCCGGGCGTGACCACCATCGACACCTTCGGCGCACTGGCCGAGGGCTTGGCGGACAAGGAGTTCCATGCGACCGAGCAGTGACCAGGACCGGGCGAAGTGGGCGGCCGGTGTCGGCGCCATCGAGACCTACGTGCACGACGGGATGAAGCTGGGCCTGGGTTCGGGGACGACCTCGCACTGGTTCGTGCGCGCGCTCGGCAAGGCGGTGGCCGACGGACTCGACGTCGTCGGGGTGCCGACCTCCACCGCCACCCGCGATCTCGCGATCGAGGTCGGGGTGCCGCTGACCACCCTCGCCGAGGCGGTCCGGCTGGACCTCACGATCGACGGCGCCGACGAGATCGACCACGACGGCGCCATGATCAAGGGCGGCGGCGCCTGCCTGCTGTGGGAACGCATCGTGGCCGACGCGTCCGACCGGATGGTCGCGGTGGTGGACGACAGCAAGGTCGTCCCGGCGCTGGGCGCGTTCCCGCTGCCGATCGAGGTCATCCCCTACGAGTGGGAGTCCACGAAGCGCTCGATCGCCCGGTTGCTGGACAAACTCGGCCATCCCGCCGCCGAACTGACGCTGCGCACCCACGACGGGGCACCGGTCGTCACCGACAGCGGCAACTACCTGATCGACGCCCACCTGAAGTCCATCGCCGACCCGCTGGCGATCGACGCCCAGCTGAACTGGATCCCCGGCGTGGTGGAGAACGGCCTGTTCACCGGGATCGCGGACGAGATGGTCGTCGGCCGCGCCGACGGCACCTACGACGTCCGCGACTGCGGCAGCGCACCGACCGCACGCCCGTCCACGACCCCGCGAGGTGACCGTTGACCAGCACCACCACCCCGACCCTGCCGGTGTTCTCCCTGGCCGGCCGCACGGCGATCGTGACCGGCGGCGCCCAGGGCATCGGCGAAGCCATCGTCACCGGGCTGCGCGACTCCGGCGCCCGGGTGTTCATCTGCGACATCAACGGCGAGGCCGGCAAGGCCACCGCCGAGCGGCTCGGCGTCGAGTTCGTCGCCGCGGACGTCACCGACTCCGCCGCCGTGGAAGCCGCGTTCGACCACGTCGTCAGCACCGCCGGGCGGATCGACATCGCCGTGAACAACGCCGGCATCGTGCACAACCACCCCAGCGAGTCGCTGTCCGACCACGACTGGCGCAAGGTGCTCGCCGTCAACCTGGACGGGGTGTTCCACTGTTGCCGCGCCGCGGGTTCGCGGATGCTCGCCCAGGGCGGCGGGAGCATCGTCAACACCGGCAGCATGAGCGGCCACATCAGCAACTTCCCGCAGCCGCAGGCCGCCTACAACGCGGCGAAGGCGGGGGTCATCCACCTCACCAAGTCGCTGGCGGGCGAATGGTCCGGCCGCGGCGTGCGCGTCAACTCCGTCTCCCCCGGCTACGTCGGCACCGAGCTGACCCAGCGCGGGATGGACAACGAGGAGTGGCGCCGCGCCTGGCTCGCGGGCACCCCGATGAACCGGGTCGCCACGCCCGCCGAGATCGCACCCGCGGTCGTCTTCCTGGCCTCCGACGCGGCCGCCTTCTGCACCGGCACCGACCTCGTCGTCGACGGCGGCTACACCGTCTGGTGACCCGCCACTGATCCAGTCCGCGCCACCGCCCGGCGGCACGTCCGCCGGGCGGGGCTGCGCCCTGCCCGGAAAACCGGCACGAACCACCTCAGGAGAACTCGATGGGGAGCATCTTCCTTTCCGAGCTGATCGGCACGGCGCTGCTCGTGCTGCTCGGCTGCGGGGTTGTCGCCAACGTCGCCCTCACCGGATCGAAGGGACACGGCGGGGGCTGGCTGCTGGTCAGTTTCGGCTGGGGCCTCGCCGTGTTCGCGGGCGTCTACACCGCCGCCCGGTCCGGGGCCCACCTCAACCCCGCCGTCACGCTCGGGCTGTGGATCGCCGGGCAGGACTTCGCCCCCGGTGTCGCCGCCGGCCTCCCGCACGCCGCCGTCTACATGGCGGGGCAGCTCACCGGCGCGATGGCCGGCGCCGTCCTCGTCTACCTGTGCTACAAGAAGCACTTCGACGCCGAGACCGACGACGGCGCCGTGCTGGGCGTGTTCGTGACCGGGTCGGCGATCCGCACCCCCGCCTGGAACGTCCTCACCGAAACGATCGCCACCTTCGTCCTGGTCTACGTGGTCCTGCTCCTCGGCGGAACACCGTCCGGCCTCGGCCCGCTCGCCGTCGCCCTGCTGGTCGTCGGGATCGGCGCCTCCCTCGGCGGCCCGACCGGCTACGCCCTCAATCCCGCGCGCGATCTCGGCCCGCGCATCGTCCACGCCCTCCTGCGGCTCGGCCGCAAGACCGGATCCGACTGGGCCTACGCGTGGATCCCCGTGGCCGGGCCGTTCCTGGGCGGTCTCGTGGCCGGCTTGGCCTACCACGTCAGCCCGCTGCCGCTCTGAGGCCCGGCCGACAGGCGTCCGGGCGCGCAGGTCGAGTTCGACCGCGGCCGGCGGTGGCACCCGCGCGACGACCTCGCGCGGATCGGCGCCGAAGCCGGCCTGCGGATCACCGGCGAGGTCGCGCTCACCGGCGCTACGGCGGTCGTGGCCCGTCCCGGCGGGATCGTGCGGCGCATCCTCGACGGCGCTCGCCGCACGGACCGGTGTGACCGGACTGCTTCGTGCGGCGGCGCGGAACCGCGCCGCCGGGCGGCTTCCCATCCGACGCAGCCGTCTCGGGCATCAGGATGTGGTCACCGGCGCACGTCGGCTGGTGCGCGGTCCGCCTCGTCCGCGCCGACCCACCGGTCGATGCGGAACCGGCTGCCGTCGCGCTTCACCTCGGCCGCTCCGGCGCCGGCGAAGTGCGCGGGGATCACGATCTCCACCTCGTCCGCGGCTTGTTCGAGCACGCGCCTGCGGGTCGCTGCCGCCTGCTCGCGGTCCTCGCAGAAGCAGCTGTTGCAGGACGGCTCCAGGATCTGCACGGGGCTGTGCAGGATGTCGCCGACGAAGACGGCCTTGTCGCCGCCCGAACGAACGCGCAGCACGGAGGATCCCGGGGTGTGCCCGGGCGCCGGTTCCAGGGTGAGGTTCCCGTCTACCCGGTAGCTGTCCTCCCACAGCGTGGCGCGGCCGAGCACCGGCGCGATGCTGTCGGCGTAGACGAGGAGACTTCCCTTGCGCCGCAAGCGATCGTAGTCGTCGCGGGGCGCAGGGCGCCGTCCGGCGTTCTCGGGCGCGAAGTAACGCGCGTCGACGGCCGGGATGAGGTAGGTCGCGTTCGGGAACGCCGGCTCCCAGCCCCGGGCGCCGCCGAGGGTGTTCCAGCCGACGTGGTCGTAGTGGATGTGGGTGTTGACGACGACGTCCACATCGTCCGGCCGGACACCGGCGGCGGCGAGCCGGTCGAGGAAATCGGTGTCGAGGTGGTCGAACAGCGGGATCTGCGGCCGGTCGCGGCCGTTGCCCACCCCGGTGTCCACGAGCACGGTCTTGCCTTCGCTGCGCAGGACCCAGGTCTGCACAGCGCCGTGGTAGGCGCCGGTGTCCGGGTTCCAGTGCTCGGGCGCCAGCCAGTCGTTGTCCCGCCAGATCTCCGGGGTGCTGTCGGGGATGATGAAGCGGGCCGGTGCGATCTCGCCGGTCCACTCGGGCACCTTGGTCACTTCGACCGCGCCGATGGTGAAATCAGCCATGAGCCCAGGCTAGGCGCGGCAGGTGAGCCGGTGAATGATCGATCGGCCCGTTTGCATACGAGTCCGGCCCAGTGCGTGAGCGGTACAGTCGACCGCGTGGATCTGCTCAGCGACATCATCGGGGTGATGCGCACCGGGCGGCCCGCGGCCAACCGGATGCGGGTCGGTTTCCCGTGGTCGTACCGGTTCGCGCCGTACGACGGCGCGGGCTTCCACGTGGTGCTCCGTGGTTCCGGCTGGCTGCTGATGCACGGCCGGGAGCCGGTTCAGCTCGGTCCCGGGGATGTCGTGCTCCTGCCCGCCGGTGACGGGCACGTGCTGTCCGGCTCGCGCGACGGGGCCGGCGCCGTGCCGTTCGAAACCGCCGTGGCCGATCCGTCGGGCGGCGTCGAATTCCTGTGCGGCAAGTACCGGCTGGACCGGCGGCACACGCACCCGCTGCTGGCCGCGCTGCCGGACCTCGTGCACCTGCCGGCCCACCTCGGCGACCACAGCCACCTGCGCGGGGCGCTGGACCTGCTGGCCGCCGAGACGACGACCCGGCGCCCGGGGCGGGACGCGGCGCTCGCCGGCCTGCTCGATCTCCTGCTCGTCTACATGATCCGCGCCTGGTTCGACGATCACGGGCACCTCGGCTGGCCCCGGGCGCTCCGCGATCCCGCCATCACCGCGGTGCTCGAAGCGATGCACAGCGCGCCCGGCAGGCCGTGGCGGATCGAGGACCTGGCCGCGGAAGCGGGCCTGTCCCGCACCACGCTCACCCGCAAGTTCACGGACCTGGTCGGGCAGGCCCCGATGACCTACCTGACGCACTGGCGGATGACGCTCGCGGCGCGGCTGCTGCGGGAAACCGACCTGGGGCTGGCAGCCATCGCGCGGCGCGTCGGGTATGCCTCGCCGTTCGCGTTCTCGCACGCGTTCAAACGGGAATTCGGCGTGGCGCCGGGGCATTACCGCGACGCCCTGGCCGGATCCGCGCCGGTGGCAGCGCTTCCCGGGTAGTCACGCGTCCAGAGCGCCCGGTCCGGGCCGCCACCTGCGGTCCGCCGTCCCGGGTTCGCCGTGGCGGATGAGTTCCAGGCGTGGCTTCGGGCCTTCCGTGCGGCCCGTTTGGGGGCGGCGGGAACCCGCGCGCCACGGCAGCGGCCAGTCGACGCCCGGGCCGGTGTAGGACTGTTCCGCGGCCGCGTGCAGGGTCCAGTTCGGGTCGTAGAGGTGGGCACGGCCCAGCAGGCACAGGTCCGCGCGGCCGGCCAGCAGGATCGAGTTCACGTCGTCGTGCGAGGAGATCGCGCCCACGGCCATCGTGGCGACGCCGGTGCGGTTGCGGATCCGGTCGGCGAACGGGGTCTGGTACGACCGGCCGAACGCGGGCTTCTCGTCGGGGTGGACCTGGCCCGTGGAGACGTCCACCAGATCCACACCCGCCTCGGCGAAGGCGGCCGCGATCTCCACCGCGTCGTCGGCCGTGATCCCGTCGTCGCACCAGTCCGTGGCCGAAATCCGCACGCTCATCGGCCGATCGGACGGCCACACCTCGCGCATCGAGGCGAACACCTCCAGCGGGAACCGCAGTCGCGCCCGCAGGGAACCGCCGTAGCGATCCGTGCGCTGGTTCGTCAGCGGCGAGATGAACGACGACAGCAGGTACCCGTGCGCACAGTGCAGTTCCAGCAAGTCGAACCCGGCCTCGACGGCGCGCGCCGCCGCGTCGGTGAACTGCTGCCGGATCTCGCCGAGGTCCCGCACCGTCAGTTCCCGCGGCACCTGGTTCACCCCCGGCCGGTACGGCAGCGGCGACGGCGCGACGACCGGCCAGTTGCCCTCCGGCAGCGGCTGGTCGATCCCCTCCCACATCAGCCGCGTGGAGCCCTTGCGGCCGGAGTGCCCGATCTGGATGCCGATCTTCGCCGTGGTCTCGGTGTGCACGAAATCGGTGATCCGCCGCCACGCCCGCGTTTGCTCGGGGGTGTAGATCCCGGTGCAGCCGGGGGTGATGCGGCCGGTGGCGGACACGCACACCATCTCCGTCATCACCAGGCCCGCGCCGCCGAGCGCCTTGCCGCCGAGGTGGACGAGGTGGAAGTCCCCGGGCAGGCCGTCGGTCGCCCGGTACATGTCCATCGGGGACACCACGACCCGGTTCTTCAGCTCCAGCCCGCGCACCCGCAGCGGCTGGAACATCGGCGGCCGCACGTCGCCGTCGCCGTTGCCGCGCCACTGCTCGTGCCGGGCGAACCACTCGTCCACCCGCTCGACGAACTCCGGGTCCCGCACGCGCAGGTTGTCGTAGGTGACCCGGCGGCTGCGGGTCATGATGTTGAAGGCGAACTGCACCGGCTCCTGGTGGACGTACTGCCCCAGGTTCTCGAACCACTCCAGACTCGCCTGCGCGGCCCGCTGCGTCGACTCGACCACCGGCCGCCGCTCGGCTTCGTAGGCGGCCAGCGCCCGCTCGACGTCCGGTTGCTCGTGCAGCGCCGCGGCGAGCGCGAGGGCGTCCTCCATGGCGAGTTTGGTGCCGGAGCCGATCGAGAAGTGCGCGGTGTGCGCGGCGTCGCCGAGCAGGATGACGTTGCCGTGGCGCCACCGCTGGTTGCGCACGGTGGTGAAGGTGATCCAGCGGGAGTTGTTCGCCAGCAGCTGGGCGTCGCCGAGCACGTCGGCGAACAGTTCCCGCACCAGCGCGATGGACTTCTCGTCGGAGTCGCCGGGCGCGAACTCGCGGTCGGCGAAGGCCTTGAACCCGGCGCGCTGCCACACCTCGTCCGCCATCTCGACGATGAAGGTGCTGCCGGTCGCGTCGAACGGGTAGCCGTGGATCTGCATGACCCCGTAGGGGGTGTCGACGATGTAGAACTTGAACGCGTCGAACACCTTGTCCGTGCCGAGCCACATGTAGGCGCAGCGGCGGGACTCCAGCGACGGGCGGAACACGCCGGCGTGGCGAGCGCGCACCGCGGAGTTCACCCCGTCGGCGGCGACCACGAGGTCGTAGTCCGCGGCGAGCCGGCCGACGTCCGGGGCGAGCGTGCGGAAGTGCAGCCGCACACCGAGTTCCGCGCACCGCTGCTGGAGGATCTGCAGCAGCCGTTTCCGGCTCATCGCGGCGAACCCGTGCCCGCCGCTGGTCAGCACCTGGCCCCGGTAGTGGACGTCGATGTCGTCCCAGCGGGCGAACTCGCGCTCCATCTGCCGGTAGACCGACTCGTCGGCGTGCTCGATGCCGCCGAGCGTCTCGTCGGAGAACACCACGCCGAAGCCGAAGGTGTCGTCGGCGGCGTTGCGCTCCCAGACGTCGATCTCGTCGCCCGGGCTCAGCTGCTGGGCGAGCGCGGCGAAGTACAGCCCGCCCGGGCCACCGCCGACGACCGCGATCCGCATCCTCGTCTCCTCACCCGGCCTGCGCGGCGCGCTGCCGCAGCTTGAACCGCTGGAGCTTCCCGGTCGCGCTGCGCGGCAGGCTGTCCACGAACTCCACCGCCCGCGGGTACTTGAACGGGGCGATGCGCTGCTTGACGAAGGCCTGGAGCTCGGCCACCAGATCCAGGTCGCCCGCGACGCCCGGCTGCAGGACCACGAACGCCTTCACGATCTGCCCGCGTTCGGTGTCCGGGGCGCCGACCACTCCGCATTCCTGCACGGCGTCGTGCGCGAGCAACGCTTCCTCCACCTCCGGGCCGGCGATGTTGTAGCCGGCGGAGACGATCATGTCGTCGTTGCGCGCCAGGTAGTGGAAGTAGCCGTCGGAGTCGGCGACGAACGTGTCGCCGGTGATGTTCCAGCCGTTCTGCACGTAGGCGGCCTGCCGGTCGTCGGCGAGGTAGCGGCAGCCGGTCGGGCCCTTCACGGCGAGACGGCCGGGCGTGCCGGGCGGCAGCGGCTCGCCGTGGTCGTCGAGGATCGCGGCCCGGTAGCCGGGGACGGCGCGGCCGGTCGCGCCCGGCCGGATGTCGTCGTCGGCGGCGGACACGAAGATGTGCAGCATCTCGGTGGAGCCGATGCCGTCGATGAGCGCCAGTCCGGTCGCCTCGTGCACGGCACGCCAGGTCGACTCCGGCAGGTGCTCCCCCGCCGACACCGCGCGCCGCAACCGGCCCAGCGCCTGCACCCGGCCCGAGCGGAGCATCGAGCGGTAGGCCGTCGGGGCGGTGAAGCAGACCGTGACGTCGTGGGCCTCGATCGCGTCCGCGAGCTGGTCGGGGGTCGCCTTTTCGATCAGGAGCGTGGCCGCGCCGGCGCGCAGCGGGAAGACCAGCAGCCCGCCGAGGCCGAAGGTGAAGGCCAGCGGCGGCGTCCCGGTGAACAGGTCGTCCGGGCGCGGTTTGAGGACGTGCCGGGAGAAGGTGTCGGCGATCGCGAGGATGTCGCGGTGGAAGTGCATGGTGGCCTTCGGCCGTCCGGTGGTGCCCGAGGTGAAGGCCAGCAGGGCGACGTCGTCGGCCGCGGTGTCGACGGCGGTGAACTCCACCGGCGCGCCGCGGGTCCGCGCGTCCAGATCGTCCGGGGCCGCCGATCCGTAGGTGACCACCGGCGCGCCGCGCAGGTCCGCGGCGCGCAGTTCGTCGGTGAAGCGCGCATCGCACAGGGCGAGGCCGACCTGGGCGATCTCGGCGATGGTGGTGAGCTCGGCCGCCCGCAACAGGGGCATGGTGGGCACGGCGACCGCGCCGGCCTTCATCACGGCGAGCCAGCACGCGGCCAGCGCCGGGGTGTTGGGGCCGCGCAGCAGCACGCGCCGGCCGGGGACGACGCCGAGCTGCTCGGTGAGCACCCACGCGGTGCGGTTCACCTGGTCGCGCAGCTCGCCGTAGGTCCAGGCCCGGCCGTCCGTGGTGAGCAGGCACCGGCGGTCCGGCCCGTGCTCGGCGATCACCGCGTCGAGCAGTTCGGCCCCGCAGTTCAGTCGTCGCGGGTAGGGCAGGTCGAGGAGGAGTTCGGGCCACAACCGCGCCGGCGGGAGGTGGTCCCGGCAGAAGGTGTCGACATGAGCGGAGGGGCTGAGCCCCGGACCCACGGTGGTCATAGGCCAAGTATTCTCTCTTCGTGACGACAGTCAAGCAATCGTCAGAAAGCAGGGCACCCGATAAGCTGCGCCGCGTGCCTGCCGATCCCGAAGACCGCGCGCCGAAACCACGCGCGCTGATCGTCACCGTCTACGGCCTCTACGCCCGGGAGGCGGGCGGCTGGATGAGCGTCGCCTCGCTCATCCAGTTGCTGGCGCAGTGCGGGGTCGACGAGCCCTCGGTGCGCTCGTCGATCTTCCGCCTCAAGCGCCGGGGACTGCTCACCGCGGCGAAGGTCGGCGGCGTCGCCGGGTACGAACTGTCCGACACCGCACGGGAAATCCTCGACGAAGGCGACCGCCGCATCTTCGAACGCCGCCGCGCGAGCGCCGGCGAGGGCTGGCTGATGGTGGTGTTCAGCGTGCCGGAGTCCGAACGCGACAAACGCCACCAGCTGCGCTCCCGGCTGTCCTGGCTCGGGTTCGGGACCGTCTCCGCGGGCGTGTGGATCGCCCCGGCGCACCTGCTCGACGAGACCCGCGAAACCCTGGCCCGGCAAGGGCTGCAGGGTTACGTCGAGCTGTTCCGGGCCGATCACGCCGGCTTCGCCGCGACCGCGGACCGCGTGCGCGACTGGTGGGACCTGGACCGCCTGCACGAGCTCTACGACGCGTTCCTGGCCCAGCACGGGCCGGTCCTGGCCGGTTACCGGCGGCGCCGCCGCATCGACGGCGCCCGCGCCTTCGCCGACTACGTCAGCGCGCTCACCGACTGGCGCCGCCTGCCCTACCTGGAGCCCGGGCTACCGCTGGACGTGCTGCCGCCGGACTGGATCGGCATCCGGGCGGCGGACACGTTCTTCGAGCTGCGGCGCAGGCTGGCCGGCCCGGCGCACGACTACGTCGAATCGCTGCGCGCGGCGGCCTGACCGCCTCACACCACGGCGAAACCCTGCACCTCCACCAGCGCCTCGGCGTCCCACAACCGGGACACGCCGATCGCGGCCATGGCCGGATAGTCGGTGCCCGCCAGGCGCCGCCACACCTCGCCGATCTCGCGGGCGTGCGCGCGGTAGCCGGCCAGATCGGTGGCGTAGACGGTGAGGCTGACCAGCCGGTCCGGCGCGCCACCGGCGGCGCGCAGCGCGCCGAGCAGGTTCGACAGCGCCCGCTCGAACTGCTCGACCACGGTGCCGCCGACGATCCGGCCGTCGGCGTCGAGCGCGGTCTGCCCGGCCAGGAAGACCGTCGTGCCGGTCGCGACCACCGCGTGGGAAAACCCCCGCGGCGGCGCCAGCTCCGGCGGATTCACCCGCTGCACGCTCACTGCACCGCACCTCCGTCCACCTGGAGCGCCTGCCCGGTCACCGCGCCGGACCGCACGCAGAACAACACCGCGTCGGCCACCTCGTCCGGCTGGATCAGCCGGCCGATCGGCTGCTTGCGCGCCAACGTCTCCCGCGCCTCCTCGGCGCTGCGCCCGGTCGTGGACACGATGGTGGCGATCGTCTGCTCGGTCATCGGCGTGTCCACGTAGCCGGGGCACACGGCGTTCACCGTCACGCCGGTGCGGGCCAGTTCCGCGGCCGCGGCGCGCACCAGGCCCAGCACACCGTGCTTGCTGGCGGTGTAGGCGGCGATGTAGGGCTCGCCGATCCGCGCGGCCGTGGACGCCATGACCACGATCCGCCCCCACCCCGCCGCGCGCATCGACGGCACCGACCGCCGCACGAACCGGAACGGCGCGGTCAGGTTGAGGTCCAGCATCCGCTGCCAGTCGGCGTCGGTGGTGCGTTCCAGGCGGGCGGAATGGCCCGCGCCGGCGTTGGCGACGAGGATCTCCACGGGACCCCACTGCTGTTCGACCTCGCCGTGGACGCGGTCGGCGGCGTCCGGGTCGGTGACGTCCGCGGGAATCACGCGCACCGACCCCGCGCACCCGGCGGCGGTTTCGTCGAGCTGCTCGCGGTTGCGCGCCACGAGCGCGACCCGGCAGCCTTCGGCGCTGAGCCGCCGCGCGATCGCGCGACCGATGCCCCGGCCGGCCCCTGTCACGAGCGCGACCCTCACCGCCCCTCCCAGCGCGGCGGGCGGCGTTCGGTGAAGGCGGCGTGGAACTCGGCGTGGTCGCGGGTGGTCATCAGCAGGGCCTGGGTCATCGCGTCCAGTTCCATCGACGCCGAGATCGACATGTCCAGCTCGGCGGTCAGCAGCGACTTGGTCTGCGCGAGGGCGAGTGCCGGCCCGTCGGCGAGCCTGCGGGCCAGTTCGGTGACCGTGGTGTCCAGGTCGGCGTCGGCGACCAGCCGCGACACCAGGCCGTAGCGGTCGGCCGTCTCGGCGTCGATCGTGTCGCCGAGCATCAGCAGTTCGGTGGCGCGGCCCAGCCCGACCACGCGCGGCAGCAGGTAGGCCGCGCCCATGTCGCCACCGGACAGGCCGACCTTGGTGAACAGGAACGCGAACCGCCCGGAGGTGCTCACGACGCGGAAGTCCGAAGCCAGCGCGACGACAGCGCCCGCTCCGGCCGCGATGCCGTGGACGGCGGTGATGATCGGGATCGGGCACTCCCGCATCGCCCGGATCACCGCGCCGGTCATCTTGGTGAACCGCATCAGGTCACGTGGTTCCATCTTGATCAGCTCGCCGATGATCTCCTCGACGTCGCCGCCGCCGCAGAAACCCCGGCCCTCGCCGCGGATCACCAGCACCCGCACGTCCTGGTGGTGCGGCAGCTCGGCCAGCAGGTCGCGCAGGTCGGCGTAGCTTTCGAAGGTCAGCGGGTTGAGCTTCTCCGGCCGGTCCAGCGTCACCGTGGCCACCCCGTCGGCCTTGCCGAACCGGAAGTGCCGCCAGTCCTCGGTGAGCCGCGGCGAGGCGTGGAAGCGGTAGGTCATCGGGTGTACTCCCTGCCGATCAGGTTGCGCGCGATGATGGAACGCTGGACCTCGGAAGCGCCTTCGTAGATGCGCAGCGCCCGGACGTCGCGGTAGAGGTGTTCGAGCGGGTGCCCGTGCCGCAGAGCGGCCGCGCCGTGCAGCTGCACGCAGCCGTCGATGATCTTGTGCGCGGCTTCGGTGGCGTACAGCTTCGCCATCGCCGACCGCCGGGACTGCTGCTCCGGCTCGCCGCCGTCGTCGTAGGCGGCGGCCGCGGCGTAGACGAGCAGGCGGGCCGCTTCGAGTTCGGTGGCCAGGTCGGCGATGCGGTGCGCGACGGCCTGCTGGCTCGCCAGCGGCGCGCCGTACACCCGGCGCTCGCGGACGTGGGCCACGGTCGCGTCGAGCGCCGCCTGCGCCATCCCCACCGCGAACGCGCCGACGCTGGGCCGGAACAGGTCCAGCGTGCGCATGGCGACGGCGAACCCGCGGTCGACCTCGCCGAGCACGGCGTCCGCGGGCACCCGCACCCCGTCGAACACCAGGCGTCCGATCGGATGCGGCGACAGCATCTCCAGGGGCTCGCCGGACAGCCCCGCGCTGTCACCGGGAACGGCGAAGGCAGTGACCCCGCGCGCGCCGGCGTCGGGGGTGGTGCGGGCGAACACCGTGTAGATGTCGGCGTCGGGAGCGTTGGAAATCCAGAGCTTTTCGCCGGTCAGCACCCAGCCGTCGCCGTCGCGCTCGGCGCGCAGTTGCAGGGCCGCGGCGTCCGATCCCGCGCCGGCTTCGGTCAGCGCGAACGCGGCGACGGCTTCCCCGGAGATCACCGCGGGGATCCAGCGCTTCCGCAGCTCGGCCGAGCCGGACTGCAGGATCGGGTAGCTGCCCAGCCCCTGGAGGGCCAGCGCGGTCTCCGCCTCGGTGCTGATCTGGGCGATCGTCTCCCGCAGCAGGCACAACTGCACGGCGGCCGCGTCCGAAGGTTCCGCGCCCCCGCCGAACAGCCCGCGGAGCAGCCCGAGCTCGCCCAGGGTGCGGACGAGCTCCCGGTCCACCCGCCCGGTTCCGCGCGGGGTGAGCTTGCCGGTGGCGACGTCGCGCACCCAGCGCTGGTACTCCTGCTGCTCGTCGCTGAGCCGGAACGCGGCAACCCCGGACATGCTCCGAGACTAGCGCACTGGTGACGCTCGTCAAGGATGCGCAACATGGCGCGACCCGATGCAGGTTCACTCGTCCAGTTCCACCAGGCAGGGGATCCCCGGTGTGCGGGTCATCCTGCTGCCGCTCGGAGGCTCAAGTACTGAATCGCCGCGAGCGAGACGGGGGAATCCGGCGCGTGCCGCCCAGCAGCTCGCGCAGGCCACGCGAGGATCACCACCGCCACCCCGGCGAGAGCCTGACCGGTCCCCCGGAGTTCACTTCTCGGCGCGTTCCATGCCCTTCAGCTCGCCCTCCACGACGACCGCGGCTTTGCGGAGCTGCCGGTCGGCGGCGACGATGTCCTCCCGGCCGAGCACGGAGTTCAGCGTCTCGCTGATCTTGAGCACCTCCGTGCCCATCTCCGCCAGCGCGGCGCGGCCGGCGTCGGTCACCGCGAGCGACAGGGCGCGCTCGCTCTCCGGGTGGGCGCTGCGCGCGACGAAACCGCGGTTTTCCAGCTGTGTGACGATCCTGGTCATCGTCTGCGGCCGCGCGTAACAACGCCGCGCCAGCTGGGCGAGGGTCAGGTTCGGGCGGTTGGCCAGGATCCGCAGCGCCGAGTAGCTCGACAACGTCATGTTCCACGGCCGCAGCCGGGCGTTGCCGATCCGGGACACGGCGCGCTCGAACCGGAACGCCGCGTCGATCAGCGACGAGGCCTCGTCCATGTCGGTCACGGCCCGGGCGGGCGCGCGGCCGTCGTCGAACGGGTCGATGTAGGGCAGCTGACCAGTCACCCCTGCAGCGTAGTGGTCGACCACGAACAAGGCGTAAGCATGCTTGCATTCGACTTCGCACGCTTATATTGTTTAAGCATGCTTACATCCCCGATCGACCCGGCGCGGCTCCGGTCCGTCCTGGGTCACTTCCCCAGCGGCATCGCAGCGATCACCGCGCTGGACGGCGACGGGCGCCCGGTGGGCATGGCGGTCTCGTCCTTCACCTCGGTCTCCCTGTCCCCGCCACTGGTGGGATTCCTGCCTGCCAAGACGTCCTCGACGTTCCCGCGCATCGCCGAGCGCGGCACGTTCTGCGTCAACGTGCTCGCCGCCGACCAGGAGGACGTGTGCCGCGCGCTCGCCACCTCCGGCGGGGACAAGTTCGCCGGCCTGTCGTGGCGGCCCGGACCGCACGGCGATCCCGTGCTCGACGGCGTCGCCGCCTGGATCGCCTGCACCGTCCAGTCCGTCCACGACGCGGGCGATCACCACATCGTGCTCGGCCGCGTCGACGACCTCGCCGCGGACGACGCCGCAGAGCCCCTGTTGTTCTTCCGCAGCCGCTACCACCACCTCGCGGCCTGACACCCCCGCACACCCACCTCAACGGAGAGGCTTGTCATGACCACACCTGCGACGGTCAGGCGCACCACGCTCGCGGCGTCGGTCGGGAACACGGTGGAGACCTACGACTACGCGGTCTACGGCTTCCTCGCCACGGTGCTGGCCACCGTCTTCTTCCCGGCCGCGAGCCCCGGCACGGCTCTGCTGTCGTCGTTCGCGGTGTTCGGCTCGGCGTTCCTCGCCCGGCCCGCGGGCGCCCTGGTCTTCGGGCCGCTGGCCGACCGGCTGGGCAGACGCCCCGCGCTGGTGGCGTCGCTGCTGCTGATGGCCGTGGCCAGCACGCTCATCGGCGTCCTGCCCACCACCGCGGCCGTCGGGATCGCGGCGCCGATCCTGCTGGTGCTGCTGCGGTTCGCGCAGGGCCTGGCCGCGGGCGGCGAGTTCACCACCGCGATCATCTACGTCGCCGAGTTCGCCCCGCCGCACCGCCGCGGCGCGTTGTCCAGCCGGGTGCAGGTCGGCAGCCTCGCCGGTTTCCTGCTGGGCGCGGTCGTCGTGCTGTCGCTGAGCACGGCGCTCAGCCGCCAGCAGATGCTCGACTGGGGCTGGCGGGTCCCGTTCCTCCTCGCGCTGCCCATCGGCGTCATCGGGCTCTACCTGCGCAGCCGCTTCGGCGAAACGCCGGAATTCCTGGCCACCCGCGGCCGGCCCGTCACACCGCCGTCCTCCCGCCAGTGGTCCCGGGTCTTCCTGCTCATCGGCGTGTCCGTGCTGCACATCGTCGGGATCTACATGGTCTACACCTACGTGCAGAGCTACCTCATCCAGCTGCGCCTGTCCCCCGCCACCGCGACCGCGGTGATCGCTTTCGCGCTGCTCGCCGGTGTGTTCCTGGTGGTCGCGGGCGGCCGGGCCGCGGACCGGCTGGGCAAGTCCCGCGCGCTGCTCGTGGCCTCGGTCGCCGTGCTGGTGGTGACCTATCCCCTGTTCGCCGTCCTCGCCACCGCACCACCGCTGTGGCTGGCCGTGCTCTGCACGCTGCTGCTGTCGGCGGGGCCGGCGTTCTACTCCGGCGCCGCACCGATCGCCTACGTGCAGCTCGTCCCGGTGCGGATGCGCGGCAGCGTCGTCGGCCTCACCTACAACATCGCCGTCGCCGTCCTGGGCGGCTCGGCGGTCTTCATCTGCCAGGCCCTGGTCGAGCTGACCGGTGACCGGCGCTCACCCGCCTACCTGCTGCTGGCCGCGGCGGCGGTCAGCGCGATCGCCGCGCTCGCACTGGCCAGGACACGCGAGCCGGAGCCCGCCCCCACTTCCCCACTCGCCGCGGAGGCCGGTTCATGACCACCCTGCCCCTGACCGAGGCCCGCGCCCTCGTGACCGCCGTGATGGTCCGCGCCGGGCACTCCCCCGCCGACGCCGGGATCATCGTCGACCACCTGCTCGACTGCGAGCTGCGCGGCCTGGCCTTCGGCGGCCTGGCCCGCGCACTGTCCATCGTGGAGCGGATCCGCGCGACCCCGGCGCCGCCGCGGCCCATGCGGGTGGTGGCCGAGACGCCGGTGTCGGCCACTGTGGACGCCGGCGACCAGGTGGGCTACCTCGCCGGGATGCGCGCCCTCGAACTCGCGATGGACAAGGCGCGAGCCCACGGCATCGCCGTCGCCGGCGCCCGCAACACCTGGTACACCGGCATGTTCTCCTACTACCTCGAAAAGGCCGCCGACGCCGGGTTCGCCGGAATGATCGCGGGCAGCGGGCCCGCCGTGGTCGCCCCGCACGGCGGCACCGAGGGCCGCTTCGGCACCAACCCGATCGCGTTCGGGTTCCCCGCCGAACCGAGCCCGGTCATCTGGGACATCGGCACCTCCGCCGTCATGCACGGCGAGGTGGTGCTCAAGGCCCGGCTCGGGGAGAAACTCGACCCCGGCCAGGCCTACGACTCCGGCGGCCTGCCCACCCTCGACCCGGAAGCGGCGCTGGCGGGCGCGCTGGGCGTGTGGGGCGGACACAAGGGCTCCGGCCTGGCGCTGGTCGTCCAGCTGCTGGGCATGATGGCCGGCGCGGCCGCCGCGCCGCCCGGGATCTCGGACTGCGGGTTCTTCGTCCTGCTCGTCGATCCCGGCTCCCTCACCGACTCCGCCGACTACCGCCGCCGGGCCACCGAGTTCGCCGCCTCGATCAGGGCGACCAGGCCCGTCACCGGCGGGGATCCGGTCCGGGTGCCCTTCGACCGGTCCGTGGCCCGCCGCGCCGAAACACTGCGGCGGGGCGCGATCGACGTGCCCGGCACGGTGGTCGCCGCCCTGCGCAGGGAGGCCGGGCATGCCGGATGACCCCGACGCCTTCGCGATCTCCCCGTCGCCCTCCGGCCGCCTGCTGTGCGGCGGTTGCGCCGCCGAGGACCGGTGCCGTCTGGGCATCGACGCCGTCGACGCGACCCGCTTCGACGTCGTCTGCCCCGCGCACTGGCAGGGCGGGCCCGGGGTGGCGCACGGCGGCTGGACGGCCGCGGTGTTCGACGAAGTGCTCAACCTGGCCGCCCTGTCCACCGAGCCCCGCCTGGTGACCAAGTCCCTGACCGTGTCCTACCTGCGTCCCGTCCCGGTCGAGCGCCCACTGCTGGTCACCGCGCGCATCGACCACCACGCCGGTCGGGACTGGACGGTCTCGGCGCGGATGTCCCTGGCCGGGACACCGCTGGCCACCGCGCACGCCGAACTGCGCACCCGCCGCCCCGATCACTACGCCCGCCACGAAGGGTGGCTGGCCTCGCACAACCAGGAGGAATGATGGTCGAGTTCTTCACGGGCCTGCAGCCCCTCGAAACCGGCGAAACCGACCCGGACCGGATGCTCGCCCGGGTCCGCGAGCTGGACCGCTCCGAGGTCGTCGACCGCGTCCTCGTCGGCTACTCCTCGACCTGGCCGCACAACCACGCCACGGCGCCGTTCGCCCTCGCGGCGAGCGAGAAGTTCTCGCCGATCGTCGCGCACCGGCCCGGGGTCATGCCGCCGGTGGCCGCCGCTCGCTACTTCGCCACGCTCGACGTGCTGGCCCGCGGCCGGCTCGCGATCAACGTGGTCGTCGGCGGGTCGGACAAGGACCTCCGGCGCGAATCCGACGCCCTGCCCAAGAGCGAGCGCTACCGCCGCGCCACCGAGTACCTCGACGTGGTACGCCGCACCTGGACCTCGGCCGAGCCGTTCGACCACCACGGCGAGTACTACACGGCCGAGGCGGTGAAGATCCTGACCAAACCCGCGCAGGGCCAGGTGCCGATCTTCATGGGCGGCGAGAGCGACGACGCCGTCGAGTTCGGCGCCCGCCACGCCGACCTGTACATGCTGTGGGGCGAACCGTTCGCCGGCACCAAGGAACGCATCGACCGGGTCCGGGCGGCGGCCGCGCGCCACGACCGCGACATGCGGTTCTCGCTGAGCCTGCGGTTGTTCCTCGGCGACACCGACGACGACGCCTGGGCCCTGGCCCGCTCCGTGGAACGGCAGATCGCCGAGGCTTCCGGCAAGTTCCTGCGCTCGTCCTCGGCCGACACCTCGGTGGGCCGCCAGCGGGCGCTCGCGCTGACCGAGGAGGAACTGCACGACAACTGCTTCTGGACCGGGCTGACGAAACTGCTGGGTGGTTTCGCCAACTCGCAGGCGCTGGTCGGCACCGAGGAGCGCATCCTGAACACGTTGGGCACCTACCGCGACCTCGGCATCGGCGCGTTCCTCGTGACGACGGGCGCCGAGGCGAGCTGGGACCCGGCCCTGGAGTCCTTCCTGGCCCGGGCCAAGAAGGAGCTGGCATGACCGGAACACTCGCGCGCGGCAGCTCGGCGGACCTGGCGGACACCACGGTCGGCGCGCTCGTCGCCGAGCGCGCCCGGGCCCATCCCGGCCGGACCGCGCTGGTGTGCGGGGACATCGAGCTGACCTACGCCGAGCTGGACGAGACCGTGACGACGGTGGCCCGCGGTCTGCTCGCACTCGGCGCCGCGCCGGGCGAGTCGGTCGGCATCCTCCTGCCCAACCGCGCCGAGTACGTGCTCACCTGGCTGGGTGCGGCACGCGCCGGACTGGTCGAGGTCCCGGTCAACACCGCCTACAAGGGACAGTTCCTGGACCACGCGCTGCGCGGCACGGACGTGCGGATCCTGGTCACCGAGGCGGCTCTGCTGGACCTGGTCGCCGACCTGCCGGAGCAGCCCGGCACGCTGGACACCGTCGTCCTGGTCGACGCCGCCGCGCCACGCCGCGTGCCGCCCGGGGTGCGGGTGCTGACCTGGCGCGACCTGCTCGGCGGCGGTGATCCGGCCGTCCCGCTCCCCCGCGTCGGCCCCGCCGATCCGGTCGCCATCATGCTGACCTCCGGCACCACCGGGCGCAGCAAGGGTGTCGTGATGCCGCACCGGATGCAGGTGGTGGCCGGGCGGGAGTGCGCCGAGCAGATGGGCACCACCTCCGACGAACGCCTCTACACCTGCCTGCCGCTGTTCCACGGCGCCGCGCAGGTGAACATCACCATGCACGGCCTCCACGCCGGCGCGACGGTGGTGATCGGGCGGCGGTTCAGCGCGAGCCGGTTCTGGGAGGAGCTGCGCGCGCAGCGCATCACTCAGTTCAACGCGCTCGGCTCGATCCTGCCGATGCTGCTCGCGCAGCCACCGTCGCCACGGGACCGCGACCACGAGGCGCGCAAGGTCTTCGCCGCGCCCGCGCCGCCGCAGGTGCTGCACCCGTTCGAGGAGCGGTTCGGGGTGCACGTGGTG
This sequence comes from Amycolatopsis sp. ATCC 39116, assembly GCF_000231075.2. Classification (NCBI taxonomy): domain Bacteria; kingdom Bacillati; phylum Actinomycetota; class Actinomycetes; order Pseudonocardiales; family Pseudonocardiaceae; genus Amycolatopsis; species Amycolatopsis sp. ATCC 39116. Next base: position 94,286 of record NZ_AFWY03000005.1, read on the forward strand.
GAGGGTTACGGGCTCACCGAGATCAAGAACGTCCTCTACAACCCGTTGCGGGAGCGCAAGGTCGGCTCGATCGGGCTGCCGACCGCGTCGTCCGTCGTGGAGGTGCACGACGAGACCGGCCGGCCCGCCGCGCCCGGCCAGGCCGGGGAGATCGTGTACCGGCCGCGCGAGCCGCACGTGATGTTCTCCGGCTACCACCGCGATCCGGAAGCGACGCTCGCGACGATGCGGGACCTGTGGTGGCACACCGGCGACCTCGGCTACCGCGACGACGAGGGCTACTTCCACTTCATCGACCGCAAGAAGGACGCGTTGCGCCGCCGCGGGGAGAACATTTCCTCGCACGAGGTCGAGTCGGTGCTGCTCGCCTTCCCCGGCGTGGTCGCCGCGGCCGCGGTCGGCACCCCCTCCGAGTTGGGCGAGGACGAGGTGCTGGCGGTGGTGCAGCCGGAGCCGGGGCAGCGCCTGGACCTGGCCGGGTTGTTCGCGCACTGCGACCGGTCCATGCCGCACTTCATGGTGCCCCGCTACTACCGGGTGGTCGACCGGCTGCCGGTCACGCCGACCGGCAAGGTACGCAAGACCGACCTGCGCGACCACGGCCACCGCGACGCCTGGGACGCCCACGCCGCCGGACTGACCCCCACCCGCCATGCCTGAGCCCGGCGTGTTCATCCGCGAGATCTCGCCGCGGCTGACCTTCCAGGACCACCTCGTGCCCACGGAGGTGAAGATCGAGCTGGTGCGGCGGCTGGCCGAGGCCGGGGTGCGTGCGTTCGAGCTGTCCTCCTTCGTGCGCCCCGATCTCGTCCCCGGTCTCGCCGACGCCGGCGAGGTGTTCGCGCAGGCTCGCCGGAGCGGGCTCACACTCGGCTGCTGTGTGGGCAACACGCGCGGCCTGGCCCGCGCGATCGAGGCCGGCGCGGACACCGCGGCGTTCCTGCTGTCGGCCGACGAGGAGTTCGCCCGCGCCAACACCGGACGCTCCACTTCGGACTCGCTGGCCGAGCTGGAGCGGATGGCCGCCTTCGCCGACGGCCACGACATCGAGCTCGCCACCTACGTCATCTTCGCCTGGGGCGGCCCGACCGGGCCCGCGCGCGGCGCGGACGACCTCGCCCGGCTGGCCCGGCGGCTGCTCGACACCGGGGTCGACCGGTGGATCCTCGCCGACTCCGCCGGTTACGCGGCGCCGCCGCAGATCCGCGAGGTCGTCTCCGCCGCGCTCGCGCACGTGCCCGCCGACAACCTGACGGTGCAGATCCACGACGACCGCGGGATGGGCCTGGCCGCCCTGCTCCCGCTGGTCGAACTCGGCGTCCGCCGCATCGACACCGCGCTCGCCGGCAGCGGCGGGCATCCCGCGGTCCCCGGCGGCCGCGGCGGCGGGCTGTGCACGGAGGACGCGGTCCAGCTGCTCGAACTGTCCGGCGTGACCACCGGGATCGACCTGCCGCGGCTGATCGGAACGGCCAACTGGCTGGTCGACGAGATCGGCGTGCGCGGCCGCGGTTTCGTCCGGCACACCGGCCCGGTGCCGCGCGCCGGGCAGGCCGCCGAACCCCTTGCCTTCACCTGGTGACCGAGGAGGAACCAGTGACGAATGTCGTTGTCGCCGGAGCCGGCCTGTCCGGGCTGTCCGCCGCGATCGCCGCGCGCGAGGCCGGCGCGCGGGTCGTACTGCTGGAGAAGGGCGGGCGCGAGGACGTCGGCGGGAACGCCGCGTTCTCCGGAGGACTCTTCCTGTTCCGCTACGACGGACCGGAGGACCTCACGTCCATCACGAAGGACGTCGAGCCCGGGCTGGAACACGACCGCATCGAGGCCGCGCCCTACACCGCCGAGGCCTACACGGCCGAACTCATGGCGATGAGCGGCGGCCGCGCGGACCCGGCGCTGGTCGGCACGCTCGCCCAGCGGTCCCTGGACACCGTGCGCTGGCTGGCCGGCCGGGGCGTGCGGTTCGTGTTCAACCGGACGCTCGGCGCGCAGGTGCGCGACGGCGTGCTGCACGTACCGCCCGGGCAGGTCCTGACCTGTGCCGGCGAGGGGATGTCGCGCGGGTTCGCGGTGATCGAACCGCTGCTGCGGCGCGCCGAACGCATCGGCGTCGAGATCCGGTGGTCCACGCCGCTGGCCGACCTCGCCAGGGAGAACGGCCGGGTGACGGGCGCGGTGACCGGTGCGGGTGTCGTGCCGGGCGCCGTGGTGATCGCCACCGGCGGGTTCCAGGCCTCCGCCGAGCTGCGGCTGCGCCACCTGGGGCCGGACTGGGCGACCACGCGGCTACGCGGCACCCGGCTGGCCACCGGGGACGGGATCACCGCCGCGATTCAGGCGGGTGCGACGCCCGCGGGTGACTGGTCGCGCTGTCATTCGGCCGCGGTCGACCCGTCCCAGCCCTCACCCGGCAGTAGCGCCGCGCCGCCACCGTTCCCGCTGCACGGGTTCTGGCTCGGCGTGCTCGTCAACACCGACGGCGAACGGTTCGTCGACGAGGGGCCCGGACCGTGGGTGCGGAACTACTCGAAGATGGGTGCGGCGATCAGGCGGCAGCCCGGGAGCGAGGCGTTCGAGATCTTCGACCAGCGGACCGCGACCCGGGTGGCCGACGAGTTCGCCGGGGCGGCCGTGCCGGTCACCGCGCCCACCCTGCCCGCCCTCGCCGAGCGCATCGGGGTCCCCGCCGACCGGCTGGCACGCACCGTCGAGGAGTTCAACCGCGCCTGCCGCGACGGGCGCACCGTTGGTCTCACCCCGCCCAAATCCCAGTGGGCCACGCCGCTGGACACACCACCATTCGTCGCCTACCACGCCGTCACCGGCCTGACCTTCACCTTCGGCGGGGTGGGCATCGACCCGGACGGGCGGGCGCTCGACGCCGGCGGCGCACCGGTGCCCGGGCTCTACGCGGCCGGGGAAGCCACGGGCGGGTTGTTCTTCGGCGACTACCCGGGCGGGGCGGCGCTGATGCGCGCCGCGGTCTTCGGCCGGGCGGCCGGGCGGACCGCGGCGACGGAGAGGATCGACGATGCTGTATGAGCTGACCGAGCTGGCGCTCAAGCTCCGTGCGGTGCCGGAAGCGCTGCCGGCGCTGGAGTCCTACACCACGGACGGCGCCGCGGGCGGGACGCTGCTGGGCTGCTGGGAGACCGAGCACGGCGTCATCGTCGGCCGGTTGCTGCTGCTGCGGGAGTTCGCCGACCCCGGGAGCCTCGCCGCGGAACGGCAGCGGATCCTCACCAGCGCCGACCCGTTCGGCATCGGCGAGCACCTGGAATCGTTCCGCGTCTGCAGCTACGCGCCGTTCCCGTTCCTGCCGCCCGTGCGGACCGGACAGTTCGGCAGCGTCTACGAGTTCCGCACCTACCGGCTCAAGGTCGGCGGCCTCGGCCCGACGATGGCGGGCTGGGAGGCGGCCCTGCCCGAACGGACGAAGCTCTACCCGCTCACCACCGCGATGTACGCCCTCGACGGCGCACCCCGCATCACCCACATCTGGCCGTTCCCCACCCTCGACGAGCGGCTGGCCATCCGCCGCGAGTCCTACGAACGCGGGATCTGGCCGCCGGAGAACGGCCCGGAGAACATCGCCCACGCCACGTCGGCCATCGCGATCCCGGTGCCGTTCTCCCCACTGCGGTGACCACCTGCCACACCACCGGCCGGGAGCCGCGCCCTCACCTGCGCGTGATCTCCACGATCCCGCGGTCCGCGTCGAGGCGGAGGTGGTCGCCGGTGCGGATCACCGCGACCGGGTCCTGGTCGAGGTCGCTCAGCGTGGGGACCCGGGTGACGACGGCACCCAGCGCGGCCTTCGTCGTGGTCACGGTGAAGATCATGCCCAGCGGGGCGGTGCCCAGCAGCCGGGTGGACTGGAAGAAACCCGACCAGCCGGACGAGCCCTTCGCGCCCGGGAACACCAGGATCTTCCCGGTGAAGCACACCCCGCACAGCTCGTGCCTGCGCTCGATGATCGTGCCGGTCGCCGGGTCGATGCCGCCCCAGCCGGAGATCGTCTCGTGCGACACCAGCGCCTCACCCTCGGCCACCCCGGGCACGACCGTGCGGCCACGCAACGTGATCATCGCAGCCCTCCCCGCCAGCACCCGGTGACCGCCGCGTCCACGCAGTCCTCCAGCGACCCGAACCAGGCCTCGATGCCCAGGATCGCGGGCAGGTAGTGGGCCTGCTTGGCCGAGTCGGTGGCGAAGACCTTCGTGCCCGGCGGCGCCACCCGCGACATCGCCGGGCACGAGTCGGCCAGCAGCTTGCCGCCCGCTTTTTCGATCACTGCGGTGTAGCCGCTGCGATCGGCCACGGCCTTGAGCGCCCGCGGTGCCATGATCCACAGCTGGGTGCCCGAGTGCAGGCGCCTGCCGTCCAGCGCCCGCGCCGCGGCGCGGATCTGGTCGATCGAGGCGTGCGGGCAGCCGAGCAGGACGAAGTCGACGTCGGTGGACCGGCCCTGGTCGTTCAGCTTCTCGTAGATCGCCCGCCGCTCGCGGGGACCGTAGACGACGGCGTCCGGGACGGGGCCGTCGAAAGCCGCTTCCACGGTCGGCGCCTCGGGGGTGATCCCGGGCAGGTGGTAGAGCTCCACGCCGCCGGAGGACGCCGCCGCCGCGCCGAAGTGCTTGAGGTCCACCAGATCCGGCCGCGTGAACTCGCCCGTGATCACCGGCCGCTGGTCCTGCACCAGCTCTCCGGCGAAGTACCCGAGCATGCCCCAGTCGAGGAAGTCGCGCACCCCGGATTCGACGCGGACGTGGTGGGTGCCGAACCGGTTCTCCGCGAGGTGGTTGCCCCAGCACGGGATCTTCCCGGTCAGCGACGCCGCGCCGGTGGACGTGCCGCCCTCGCAGTTCGTCCGGGCGCCGAGCACCGAGTTGCAGTAGACCACCGCGGAGGACTCCATCCACGCGCAGTGCTCGCCGCGCACCGGCAGGTTGCCCACCTGGTAGGGCGTGCAGGTGGCCAGGATGTTCACGCCCCGCCGGCCGTAGAACGCTTCGGCGTCGCTCTGCAGCTCCACGAACTCCTTCGGATACGGCACCACACCGGCGGAGTCCGGCCCGAAGCCCTGCTGCAGCTGGCAGGTCGGCACCCGCATGTCCGGGATCTCGATGGCGTCGTCGCAGTCCAGGTTGAGCACGGCGAACGCCTTGTGCCAGCCGCCCTCGGCCACCAGCTTCGCCTTCAGCGGCGAGGGCTGGGTGCTGGTGCCAGCCACGTTGCGGGTGTCGCACAGCCGCTGCGCGCCCAGCGCGTCGCCGTACCGGATGAGCAGGTCCATCGCGGCCGCGACGGCCGGGCCCTCGGCGCCGTCGCGCATGGCCTTCTCCTCGTCGGTGAGGATCACCGGACCACCTCGCTCGCGACGACGGGCACGTGCTGCCCCACCGGGTTCGTCTCCGGCCCGCGGCGCACCGCCGCGAACATCAGCAGCCCGCCGAACACGATCAGCACGATCGGGGTGAACTCGTAGGGCATGATCGCCGACAGCGCGAGCAGCCACACGGTGTAGAGGCCCGGCAGGATCAGGCCGAACATGTAGCCGATCCCGTACCCGCTGGCCCGCACCGAGGCGGGGAACCGCTCGTTGAGGTAGACCAGGATGACGCCCAGCGGCGCCGACGGCAGCACCTTCGCCACCACCGCGATGAGCGCGATCAGCCACACCGGGGCGCCCGCCCGCGCGGCGACGACCAGCAGCGCGAACGCGCCGCCGACCACGAACGCCAGCACCAGCGCCCACCGCATCAGCAGCGCCCGCCGCCCGAACCGCTGCCCGGCCGCGGCCAGCACCATGATCAGCACGATCGAGCAGACCGATCCGATGATCTCCACGGCCGACGACAGCCGCGGGCTCTGGTCGAGCACCTGCACGAGCAGCGTCGGCAGGAACGACACCGACATCTGGCTGGCGAACCAGTAGCCGCAGGTGAACAGGAACACGCTGAAGATCAGCGCCCGGTGCGCGGTGAACAGCTCGACCACCGGCTGACGGGCGCCCTGGCGAGCGGTGCGCGCCGAGTCGTCCTCGACGACGTGGCGGTAGTGCATCAGGTACGCCACCCCGAGCGCGAAGCCGAGGAAGAACGGGATCCGCCAGCCCCAGGAGAGAAAGCCGCTGTGCGGGAGCACGTCGAGCATGCCGAGCAAGAGCGTGTTGATCACCAGGAACGAGGCGGGGGCGCCGACGCCGATGAGACCGCCGACGCGGCCGCGTCGGCCGGGTGGCGCCTGTTCCAGCGCGAGCGGGATCGGCGCGGCGTACCCGCCGGCGAGGAAGATCCCGCCGATCAGCCGGAGCACCGCGAACACGGCGATCGCGCCGTAGCCCCACGACCCGTAGCCGGGCAGCAGGCCGATCAGCAGGGTGACGATGGTGAAACCCCAGCCGCTGATCATGGTGACCGGTTTGCGGCCGATGCGGTCGGAGAGGTTGCCGAAGATCACGCTGCCGATCGGACGGGCGACCAGCCCGACCGTGAACAGCAGGGTGGTGAAGGTGGCGCGCACCGACGCGGGCAGGTCGGGCGGCATGAAGTAGGCCATCGCGGCGGGCAGGACCAGCGCGGGCAGGTACACGTCGAAACTGTCGACGAACATCGAGAACGCCCCGCCGCGGGCGGACCGCCGCTGGTCGGCTTCGCCGATCGCGGTGGACGGGGGAACTTCGGGCAGCGCCATTGCGGCCTCCTGTCGGGGAGAGGTCAGGGACGGAGCACGGCGCCGTCGTCGAGGGGACGCACGGTCCGGCGGTAGACGGACAGCCAGCCGGTCTCCTCGTGGTCCCGGGCCGGCTGGGGGTTTCGGGTGCCGAGTTCGGCCGGGCCGACCCGCAGGTCGCAGACCCGGGCGGGCAGGTCGATGTGGACGGTGTCGCCGTCGCGGGCGAGCGCGAGCGGCCCGCCGTCGGCGGCCTCGGGGCGCACCTCGCCGACCACGATGCCGCGGTTGACCAGGCCGGAGAGCTGGCCGTCGGTGACGACCGCGACCCGGCCGGTGAGCCCGGCGCGGTCCAGCGCGAACACGATCTGGGAGGCCATGCCCATGCCGGGGCGGCCGCGCGGGCCCAGGCCGCGGACGATCACGACGTCGCCGGGGGCGATCCGTCCATCGGCGAGCGCGGCCACGGCGTCCTCCTGCGACTCGAAGCAGCGGGCGGGGCCGATGAAGGCGGCCGGCCGCTCGTCGCCGACGGCGAGCTTGACGATGCCGCCGGCCGGGGCGAGGGAACCACGCAGGACCACGATCAGCGGCTGGTCGGTGAACGGCTGGTCGCGGGTACGGATGATCTCCGGGTCGGCCACGGTGACCGGGGCCAAGTTCTCACCCACGGTGGCGCCGGTCGCGGTCAGCGGCGACGGGTCGATCAGGTCGCCGAGCGCGTGCATCACCGCCGCCGCGCCGCCCGCGGCCTCGAACCGCTCGATCGTGTGCGGGCCGTTCGGCCGCACGGCGGACAGGACCGGCGTGGTGGAGCCGAGTTCGGCGTAGAGGCCGAGAACATCGAGGTCCACTCCGGACTCGGTCGCGACGGCCTGGAGGTGCTTGACGGTGTTGATCGACGCGCCGACCGACAGCGCCACCCGGACCGCGTTGCGGAAGGCCGCCTCGGTGAGGACGGCGCGCGGGCGCAAGTCCTCGCGGACCATCTCGACGATCCGGGCGGCGGCCGCGTCGGCGGCGGCCCACATCGCGGGCGAGTTCGCGGCCACCGGTGTGGTCCCGGGCAGCGCCATGCCGAGTGCCTCGGCGACGATGTGCATCGAGTTCGCGGTGCCCATGCCCGGGCACACCCCCGGCCCGCCGACGGCGACGTCGCTCATCTCGGTCAGCTCGTCCACTGTGGACTGGCCGCAGGCGTGCAGGAACACCTCCTCGATGTCGCAGTGCCCGCCGCGGAAGCACCCGCTGGGCTGGTAGCCGCACGCGACCAGCAGCGTGGGGATGTCGAGCCGCCCGGCGGCCATCAGCTGCGCCGGCGCGGTCTTGTCGCAGCTGGCCAGGCAGATCATGCCGTCCAGCTGGGCGCCCTCGACGGCGACCTCGATGTCGTTGACGATGAGGTCGCGGGCGGACAGGATGTAGCCGCCGCCGTGGCCCGCGGAGTGGATGAAGTCGCTGGGCGCGGTGGTGCGCACCTCGAACGCGAGACCGCCCGCCGCGGCGATGCCCTTCTTGATCCGCGCGGCGATCTCGTCCAGGTGGCTGAAGCAGATGGCCAGGTCCGACGAGGAGTTGACCACGGCGATCTTGGGTTTGCGGAGGTCGTCGTCGGTGAGGCCGAGCGCGCGCCACTGCGCCCGCCGGGTCGCCCAGCGCACGGTTCCGGGCGGGAAGTCGCTGCGTACCAAGGGTCCTCCTCAGCCGTCGAGGTTGGCGGACAACCGGGCGGCGAGGTCGCCGTGGTCGATGTCGTGCACGCTGTCCTTGCCCGCGAGGTCCAGCGCGTGCGCGGCCGCCATGCCCATCGCCCCGCACGGGCCCATTACCCGGATGCTCGACAGGGCGGCCGCGTCGCCGTCGACGCAGCGGCCGGCGACCAGGACGTTGTGCGCCTCCGGCGGCGTCATCGCGCGCAGCGGCACGTAGTGCACGTGGTCCGGCCCGAAAGTCTCCCACACGTAGCCCTCCGGGCTGTCGTGCAGCTCGACCGGCCACGCGGTGCGCGCGACCGCGTCCGGGAAGCGCTTCCCGGACCGCACCTCGTCCAGCGTCAGCTGGTGGGCGCCCTGCGCCCAGCGGGTCTGGCGCCGTCCGGGGAACCCGTAGGCCCGCACCCGGGCGCGGCCGAACGCGGCCGGGAACTCGGCACGCAGGAACGCCACGACCCGGTCGGCCTGCGCCTTGCCGTCGAGCTGGGCGCGCGCGGCGGCGATCGGGTCCAGCGGCGCTTCGATGTGGGTCATGTTGAGCACGGCGGTGCCGCGGCCGGGGAAGTAGAACGCGAGCCCGTCGTGGCGGCGCAGGCCGTACTCCGCGGCCTTGGCGCCGACCCGCTCGGCCAGCACGTCCGGGTCGGGCTTGCCGTCCTCGTCGACGTGCTCGACGACCAGCTGCTGGGAGCCGTAGATCTCCCGTTCCGGCAGCCGGCACGGCAGCCCAGCCTCCCACACCAGGGAGGCGTCGCCGCTGGCGTCGACGAAGCCGACCGCGCCGACCTCGACGGAGCCGTACCGGGTCGCGAAGGTGACCGACTCGATCCGTTCCCCGTCGCGGACCACCCCGGTGATCGACGCACCGGTGATCACCTGGATGCCGTGCTCGCGCACGGTGTTCTCCACCCACCGGCCGAGCGCGACCTCGTCGTAGCCGACGGTGATCGTGTGCCGTCGCGTGTAGAACAGGTCGCCCGTGGCGTCCAGGTCGCGGAAGATGTCGTCGAAGATCCCGTGGGTGAGCCGGCGGTAGCCGGGCGCGTTGCCGAACACGCCGCAGAACAGGCCGATCAGCGAGTTGACCATCTGGCCGCCGAGCACCGGCAGCGCGTCGACGAGGACCACCGAGCGGCCCAGGCGGGCGGATTCGACGGCGGCGGACAGGCCGGCGATCCCGGCTCCGACGACGCAGACGTCGGCGGTGACGTGGTGTCTGGCAGGGCCGGGGGGTTTGCGGACCGTGTGGACCTTGAGCTCGGTGAGGGGGTGCGGCATGGATCACACGCTAAGCGGGTGCGCCGGGCGGCCGGAAATAGAAGATCGTGCTGCGCGGGCATAAACCGCATTGATGGTGGTTCAGATGCCGGCGGCCAGGGACACCAGGACCTCGCGGAACCAGCGGTGCGCGGGGTCGCCGTCGTAGTCGGTGTGCCACCAGAACCGCTCCACGATCGGTTCCGGATCGCCAGGGCACGGCAGGATCCGCAGGCCGAGCCGGGGCGCGACGCGCCGGGCGAGCCGTTCCTGCAGCAGCGCCACGCGGTCGGTGCCTGCCACGAAGTGCGGCACCGCCTGGTAGCTCTCCACGCGGACGCGGATGCGCGGCTGGATGCCGAACAACACCAGCTGGCGGCTCATCGGCGCGGCCGGGGCGAACCCGCGGTCGGGCTGGAACGGGGCGACCCAGGTCATCTCCGCCAGCTGCGCCAGGCTCAGCTCGTCCCCGGTGACGTGCGGGTTCGCGGCGTCGACGACGCACACCCACCGCTCGGTGAACAGCTCCACCGAGCGCACGTCGGGCAGGTCGAAGCGGCTGGCCGGGGGCGCGACGAGGCCGTCGATCAGGCGGATCGTGCCCCCGATGTCCCTGGCGAACGCCTCGCGGACCAGCCGGACGTGCAGCTGCACACCGGGCGCCTGCTCGGCCAGGAGGGCGGACAGCCGGGAGCCCAGCACCTCGATCGTGTAGTCGGCCATGAACACCGTGAACTCGCGGCCGGAGACGCCCGGATCGAAGTCGTGGCCGGTGCCGAAGAGGCGTTCGGTGGCGCCGCAGATCGCCTCGACCTGCTCGGTCAGCTGCGCGGCCAGCGGGGACAGCACGTAGCCGTTGCCGCTGCGGACCAGCAGGTCGTCGTCGAAGTGGCGGCGCAACCGCGCCAGCGACGCGCTCACCGCCGGCTGCGTCACGCCGAGCCGCGCCGCCGCGCGGGTGACGTTGCGTTCCCGCAGGAGCTCGCGCAGCACGACGAGCAGGTTGAGGTCCAGGTTGACCAGATGGACGGCGGAGGGCCTTGCCACCGCGGGACTATAAATCGGACTGCTGGCCCCGGCAAGCTCCCGGGTCCCTGGTGCTTCGTGTCAGTCGCGGGGGCCGGCGGCGCGGCGCAGCCGGTTGGCGATCGCGAGCCCGAGCCCCTCCTCCGGCGGCAGGGACGCCACGACGAGGTCGCACCCCCGCTGATCGAATTCACGCAGGAATCCGTAGAGGTTGCGTGCGTAGTCGGCCATCGAGCCGGGGACCGGCACCACCGCGTGCGCCGTCGTGGGTTCGCCGGACGACGGCGGCAGCAGGACGCCCACCTGGTGCCCCTGCTCCTGCGCGAGTTCCGCCTCGACGACGACCTTCTCGGGCTCGACCAGCACGACCCGCGCGCGCGGCGCGTAGTGCGACGGGTGCTGCCCCGGCACCCGGACGTGGCTCGTGGCAGGGACCGTGACCGGCCGCCCCAGCACCGCCTCGAGGTCCTCGCGCGTCACCCCGCCGGGCCGCAGGACGCTCGGGGTCTCGCCCGTGAGGTCGACGATGGTCGATTCCACGCCGACGTCACAGGGGCCGCCGTCCAGCACGAAGTCGACCACGTCGCCGAGCTCCGCCCGCACGTGCTCGGCGGTCGTGGGGCTGACGGAACCGAACCGGTTGGCGGAGGGGGCCACGACCCCGCCGCCGAACGCCGAGAGCAGCGCGAGCGCGACGGGATGGCCGGGCACCCGGATGGCCACGGTCTCCAGGCCGCCGGTCGCTTCGAGCGGCACCCGGGGCGCGCGCCGGAGGACCAGCGTCAGCGGGCCGGGCCAGAAGCGCTCGGCCAGCAGGCGCGCCGTCTCCGGGACGTCCTCGACCCACTCCCCCAGCAGGTCCGCACCGCCGATGTGCACGATGAGCGGATGCGACGGCGGGCGCCCCTTGGCCTGGAACACCCCCGTCACGGCGGCCGCGTCCTCGGCGTTGGCGCCCAGGCCGTAGACCGTCTCGGTGGGGAAGGCCACCAAGCGCCCGGCGCGCAGCAGGCCGGCCGCCTTGTCGATGTCGTCGGTACTCGCCGTCACGGACCCCATCTTCCCATCGGCCCCGCTTGCCCCTCGCGGCCCCGGCCCCTCTGCCAGCGGTGACAACGGCTGTCGGGCAGCCTCGGGGCGTCGATGGCGAGCAGGTCACTCGTCGAACACCGCGGCCCCTGCCGGTTCACCGCGAGCGGGCGGCTCGATCTCGACGCCGCCGGCGAAGCGGCGCCGGATCCTGGTCGCCATGCCCGCACCGCCGGAGGGCCTGGTCAGCACCGAGTGGAGAATGTCACGCACCTCAGCCTCCACTGACCGGCCGTGTTCGGCTGCACGCACCCGCAGCGCCGCCACCAGGTCGTCGTCGAGGTCCCGGATCGTCAAGGTCGCCATCACACCCCCATTGCAGGCAGTGCGTGCAATGCTCGCACGTCGGGGGACTTTCAGCGCGTGAGGAGGCTGCTGGCTTCCTGGGCGGCGGGTCCGGCTTCGGCCAGGTGCGCGAGGTTGGCGGGCAGTTCCTCGCCGCGGTGGCGCTTGGTCTGGGCGTAGAGCCGGCCGGCGCGGTAGGAGGAGCGGACCAGCGGCCCGGCCATCACCCCGGCGAACCCGAGGCCCTCGGCGACCTTGGCGTGCTCGACGAACTCCTCCGGCTTGACCCAGCGGTCCACCGGGTGGTGGCGCACCGACGGGCGCAGGTACTGGGTGATCGTCAGGATCTCGCAGCCGGCCTCGACCAGGTCGCGCATCGCCGGCTCGACCTCCTCCGGGGTTTCCCCCATGCCCAGGATCAGGTTCGACTTGGTGACCAGCCCGGCCTCACGGGCGCGGGTGATGACCTCCAGCGACCGGGCGTAGCGGAAGCCGGGGCGGATGCGCTTGAAGATCCGCGGCACGGTCTCCACGTTGTGCGCCAGCACCTCCGGCGCCGAGCCGAACACCTCGGCCAGCTGGGCCGGGTCGGCGTTGAAGTCCGGGATCAGCAGCTCCACCCCGGTGCCCGGGTTGAGCGCGTGGATCTGGCGGACGGTCTCGGCGTACAGCCACGCCCCGCCGTCGTCCAGGTCGTCACGGGCGACCCCGGTGACCGTCGAGTAACGCAGGCCCATCGCCTGCACGCTCTCGGCCACCCGGCGCGGCTCCTCCCGGTCCAGCGCGGCCGGCTTGCCGGTGTCGATCTGGCAGAAGTCGCAGCGGCGGGTGCACTGGTCACCACCGATGAGGAAGGTCGCCTCGCGGTCCTCCCAGCACTCGTAGATGTTGGGACAGCCCGCCTCTTCACAGACCGTGTGCAGGCCCTCCCGCCGCACCAGGCCCTTGAGCTCGGTGAACTCCGGCCCCATCTTCGCGCGGGTCTTGATCCAGGACGGCTTCTTCTCGATCGGCGTCTCACTGTTGCGGACCTCGAGCCGCAGCAGCTTCCGGCTGGGTCGGTCCATCGGGCACCTCCGGGACGTGGACGGTTCCCCTGCCGCGCGGGAGCCGGGTCGCGGCGCGGCAGGGGAACCGGGCTGGTCAGCTGTTGAGCGAGCGTCCCAGAGCGGACAGGACCGATTCGTGCATCGCTTCGGACAGCGTCGGGTGGGCGAACACGACCTCGGCGAGATCCTCGGTGGTCGCTTCGAGGGACTGGGCGATCCCGAACCCCTGGATCTGCTCGGTCACCTCCGGGCCCACCATGTGCGCGCCGAGCAGTTCCCCGGTGTCGGCGTCGAACACGGTCTTGACGAACCCGTCGCCCTCGCCGATCGCCAGCGCCTTGCCCGAAGCGGTGTAGTCGAACCTGCCGACCCGCAGGCTCCGCCCGGTGGCGCGGGCCTGCTCCTCGGTCAGGCCCAGGTGCGCGACCTGCGGCCGCGCGTAGGTGCAGGCCGGCACCCGCCGCCGGTCGAGCGGCCGGACGTGCTCGACCCCGGCCAGCTTCTCCACGCACAGCACGCCTTCGTGACTGGCCTTGTGGGCCAGGCACGGTGCGCCCGCGACGTCACCGATCGCGTAGACGCCGAACGCGGTGGTCCGGCACCACTCGTCGGTCCGGACGAACCCGCGGTCCACCTCGACCCCGGCCTCCTCCAGCCCGAGATCCTCGACGTTGCCCTGGATGCCCGCCGCGACCAGGACCCGTTCGGTGGTGATCTTCTCCTCCGACCCGTCGGCGAGGGTGAGGGTCGTGGTGACCGCGTCGATCCCGGCGTCCACACCGGACACCGCCGCTCCCTGGTGGACGGTGATGCCGCGCTCCGTGAACCGCTTGCGGACGTGCTCGGCGACCGCGGCGTCCTCGGCCGGCATGATGCGCGGCATCGCCTCGACGAGCGTCACCGCCGTCCCCAGGTCCCGGTAGAGGCTGGCGAACTCCACGCCGATCGCACCGGAGCCCACGACCAGCAGCGAACTCGGCAGCGACGGCGGCGTCAGCGCCTGGAAGTAGGTCCACACGCGGTCACCGTCGGGCTCCACCCCGGGGATCGAGCGCGGCCGGGCCCCGGTCGCGAGGATCGTGTGGTCCGCCCGGTAGCGGGTGAGCGCACCGTCGGCGGCGACGTCGATCTCGCCCCGGCCCGCCAACCGGGCCGTTCCGGTGATCACGTCCGCGCCGTTCTTCTTCAGCAGGTAGCCGATCCCGTTCGACAACCGCTCCGACACCGAGCGGCTGAACTCCACCAGCCCGGCCATGTCGAAGGTGACCCCGGTGGCGCGGAACCCGAGCGGCTCGAGGTTGGCCAGGGTGTGCGCGACGTCCGCCCCGTGCAGCATCGCCTTGGTGGGGATGCACCCCCAGTTCAGGCAGATGCCGCCGAGCCGGTCGCGCTCGACGACCGCGGTGCGCAGCCCCAGCTGGGCGGCGCGGATCGCGGCGACGTAACCACCCGGGCCGCTGCCGATGACGAGGACGTCGTACTTCTCGCTCATGGCAGGCCTCCTAGACGAGCATCAGGGCGGGCGACTCGACGAGACGCTTGAGCTCCCGCAGGAACTCCGCGCCCAGCGCGCCGTCGATCACGCGGTGGTCGCAGGACAACGTCGCGGTCAGCACCGTGCGCACCACCACCTCCCCGCCGGCGACGACCGGGCACGGCCGGCCGGCGCCGACGGCGAGGATCGCGCCCTGCGGCGGGTTGATGATCGCGTCGAACTCCGTCACCCCGTACATGCCCAGGTTGGAGATCGTGAAGGTGCCGCCCTGGAACTCCTCGGGCCGCAGCCTGCCTGTCTTGGCCTTGGTGACCAGGCCGTGCACCTCGGCCGAGATCTCGGCGAGCGACTTGCCCTCCGCCGCCCGGACGATCGGGGTGACCAGGCCGCCGGGGAGCGCGACGGCGACCGAGATGTCGGCCGCGGAGTGCCGGAGCACGGCCTGCGTGCTCTCGTCGAACTGCACGTTGACGTCGGGCACCCGCCGCAACGCGGCCGCGCAGGCCTTGATCAGGAAGTCGTTGACCGACAGCTTCACCTTCGGCACGGTCGCGTTGATCCGCTCGCGCAACGCCAGCAGCTCGTCGATCTCCAGGTCGACGCTCACCCGGAAGTGCGGCGCGGTCTGCTTCGAGGTCTGCAGGCGCCGCCCGATCTCCTTGCGCATCGGCGACAACGGCACGGTTTCGACCTGCGCGCCGCTCTCGGCGGGAGCGGTCGGCTCGGACGCGGCTGTCAGGCCGAACCTGCGCTCGGCCTCCCGGACATCCGCCTCGCACACCCGGCCGCGGGAGCCGGTGGCGCGGCAGTCGTGCAGGTTGATGCCCAGTCGCGCGGCCAGACGACGAGCCACCGGGGTGGCGGGCACAGTGCTGTCGTCCTGGCTGGACCGTCCCGGCACGGTGGGACGCGGCGGCGCGGGCGTGGACGCGACCCGCCCACCCGCCGCGCCGATCGCGGCGTGGACGTCGGCGACCGAGATCCGGCCGTCACGCCCGCTGCCCGGCACCTTCGCCAGGTCGATGCCCAGCTCCCGGGCGAGCCGGTGGGCGTGGGGCGTGGCGAAGACGTCCTCGCCGGTCCGCCCCCGCAACTCCGCGGGCACGACCGTGTCCCCCGCCGGACCCGGCTCGGGAGCGGCGGGCCGCACCGGAACCGGATCGGCGAGGCTCGCACCGTCACCGTTGGCCACGACCGGCGCGGTGTCCCCCGGCGCGCTGGTCCCGTGCTGGGCGAGGAACCGCTCGATCTCGTCGTCACTCACGCTTTCCGGGGCCGAGACCGCGATCGGCGCGCCGACCGGCAGCGTCTGACCGGGCCGCGCGAGGACGCGCCGGAGCACGCCGTCGAACGGCGCCTCCATCTCGTTGGTGATCTTGCTCGTCTCGACCTCGCACAGCAGGTCGCCCTTGCGGAAGCCGGCCCCCTCCGCCAGCCGCCACGCGGTCACGGTGCCTTCCTCCATGGACAGGCCCCACTTCGGGATCTCGATCAGCTTGATGTCGCTCATGATCAGACCGCCAGCGTCTTGCGGACGGCGGCTTCGATGCGCGCCGCGCTCGGCAGCCACGCCTGCTCCAGCGCCGGCGAGAACGGCACCGGCGTGTGCGGCGGGGTGACCAGCTCGATGGGCGCGCGCAGCGACCCGAACGCCTTGGTCGCGATCAACGCCGCGAGGTCGTGGCCGAAACCGCAGCGGGCGGCGGATTCGTCGACGATCACGACCCGTCCGGTGGAGGCCACCGATTCCAGCACGCCTTCCTCGTCCAGCGGGGACACCGTGCGCGGGTCGACCACCTCCACGGAGATGCCTTCGGCGGCGAGCTTGTCGGCCGCTTCGTTGGCCCGGTTCACCATGGCCGACAAGGCGATCACGGTGACGTCGTCGCCTTCGCGGGTGTAGTTGGCGACCCCGAACGGGAGGGTGTAGGCCTCGTCGGGCACCTCGGCCTTCTGGTCGTAGAGCGTCTTGTGCTCGCAGAACACCACCGGGTCGTCGTCCCGGATCGCCTGGATCAGCAATCCCTTGGCGTCGTAGGCGTTGGACGGCGCGACCACCTTCAGGCCCGGCACCGCGGCGAACACGTTGTACGGGGACTGCGAGTGCTGGGCGGCGGCGGAGAACCCGGCGCCGATCATGCCTCGCACCACCATCGGGGTGCGGGCCTTGCCGCCGAACATGTACCGGAACTTCGCGGCCTGGTTGTAGAGCGCGTCGTAGCAGACCCCGAAGAAGTCCATGAACATCAGCTCGGCGACCGGGCGGAGGCCGGTGAGCGCGGCCCCCGCCGCCATCCCGATGATCGCCGACTCGGTGATGGGGGTGTCGATCACCCGGTCGGACCCGAATTCGGTCCACAGTCCCTTGGTGACGCCCAGCACGCCGCCGAACGCCTCGATCTTCTTGGTCTCCAGGTCGGGGTTGGTGCCTGCCTGGCCGCCGCGCAGGTCCTCGCCGATCTGCACCACCGCGGCGTCGCGCGCCATCTCCTGCGCGAGAGCGTCCTTGATCGCCTCGCGGTACGTCTTCTTCGACGTGGCCATGGGATTTCCCTTTCTCAGTACGAGACGTAGACGTCGGTCAGCAGGTTCTCCGCGGGCGGGTACGCGGCCGCGCGGGCCTTCGCCACGGCCGCGTCGACCCGGGCGCGGGACTCCTCGTCGATCGCGTCGAACTCGGCCGCCTTCACCTTCCTGGCGTCCACCCGGCTGCGGAAGATCCGCAGCGGGTCCTGCGTGGCGCGCAGTTCCGCGACCTGCTCGGGCGTCCGGTACAGCTGCGCGTCCCCCTCGAAGTGGCCGAACCACCGGTGCGCCTGCGCCTCGATGGTCGTCGGGCCGCCACCAGCGCGCGCCCGTTCGACGGCCTCCCGCGCCGCGTCGTGCACGGCGAAGAAGTCCGTGCCGTCCACGGTGACCGCGGGCATGCCGAAAGACGCCGCGCGCGCGGCGATGTCGGGAGCGCCCACCGCGTAGTCGGTGCCGGTGGCCTCGCCGTACCCGTTGTTCTCGATGACGAAGACGATCGGGAGCTTCAGGACGACGGCCATGTTCATGGCCTCGAACACGGTGCCCTGGTTGGAACCGCCGTCACCGGTGAACGAGGCGGCCACCCCGCCGTTGCCGAGCGTCTTGGCGCTGAGCGCGGCTCCGATCGCGAGCGAGGGCGCGCCGCCGACGATCGCGTTGGCGCCCAGCATGCCGACCGAGAGGTCGGCGATGTGCATCGATCCGCCCTTGCCGTGGCACAGTCCGGCGTCCTTGCCGAAGATCTCCGCCATCATGCCGTCGATGTCGCAGCCCTTCGCGATGCAGTGCCCGTGCCCGCGGTGCGTCGATCCGATGTAGTCGGTCGCGGCGAGGTTCTCGCAGACGCCGACCGCGATGGCCTCCTGACCGGAGTAGAGGTGGATGAACCCCGGGATGTCGCCCGTGGCGTTCTCCTCGTGGAGGCGGTCTTCGAACGCGCGGATCTCGGACATCCTCCGATAGGCACGCAACAGTGCCTGCCTGTTCAGGGACATGGCGCTCCTCAGCTGGTCGGGTCGGTGTGAACGCCGACCGTAGGAGCGCCCGGAGCGGCGGGACCAGCGTTGCAGGGGGTTGCGGTGCGGGAACGGGACGTGCAACTCCCTGCAACCCTTGCCGCCCTGGCCGCCGGTGCGGTTCCCTGCCGGGAGCTGGGATCACCGACGCGACCGGCAGGGAGCCATGCGCCACCACCCGTTCACCGCCGACCCGCGGCAGTACGCGCGGAACGTGGCCCGGGCACAGGACCTCGTCCTGGCCGGGGGCCGGCCGGGCACCGCGCCCCGCCCGGTCATCTCGCAGTCCTGGCTTCGCGTCAGCCGTCAGGGTGTCGATCCGGACCGGGCCGCCGTGGATCCGGTGTCCCCCGGTGACCTGGAGGAGCGCCGCGCCGGCTGCGGCCTGACCAGGAAGGCGGTGCGGACGCTGCGGGACGGGCTGGTGCCGCTCGCCGGGGACACCGGGCACATCGTGGTGATCGTGGACGCCGACGGGCTGGTCCTGTGGCGCGAAGGGCATCCCGGCGTGGCCCGGCGGGCCGACCGGCTGGGTTTCGTGGACGGCGCCTGCTGGGCGGAGAACACCGTCGGCACCAACGCCATCGGCACCGCGCTCGTCGAGCGCCGCCCGATCCAGGTGCACTCGACCGAGCACTACGCGCGCAACCACCACGAATGGTCCTGCGCGGCCGCGCCGATCCGCGACCCCCGGGACGGCACCCTGCTCGGTGCGGTCGACATCAGCGGACCGGTCTCGACCGCGCACCCCGCGATCCTCGCCCTCGTCACCGCGCTCGCCGGCCTGGCCGAAGCGAGCCTCCGCGAAGACCACCGCTGCGCCCTCGACCGGCTCCGCGCCACGGCCGCGCCGCTGCTGCCGAAGGTCCCCGGGCCGGCGCTGGTGCTGGACCGGTCCGGCTGGGTCGCCGCCGCCAAGGGACTGCCCCCGGTCGACCGCGTCCCGCTCCCCCGCGCCCTCGACACCGACCGGCTCTGGCTGCCCGCGCTGGGACACTGCGCCGTCGAACTCCTGCCCGACGGCGTCCTCGTCCGGCCGGTGGACGACGAGCGGCCCGCCGTCACCCGCGTCGTGCTCGACCCGCGCCCCGGCGGTCGTCCCAGCCTCGTCGTGGAGGGTGAGACGGGCAGCTGGACGCACCGGCTGTCCCCGCGCCACCGGGACATCCTGCTCGAACTGGCCCGCCACCGTGCCGGGCTCACCGCCGCCGAACTCGCGGCCCGCCTGTTCGGCGACCCCTCCCGCACCGTCACCGTCCGCGCCGAGCTGTCCCGGCTGCGCAAACGGCTCCCCGACCTGCTCGATCACCGCCCGTACCGCTTCCGGGACGCGGTGGACGTCGTCATCCGCGACTAGCGGCTCAGCCGGCCGGCGGGGACAGCCGCTTCAGCATCGCGTCGGTCCGCTTCAGCCGGCGCAACGCGTGACGGGCGGCTCCGCAGAGGTGAGCCGCCCGCCC
This sequence comes from Amycolatopsis sp. ATCC 39116, assembly GCF_000231075.2. Lineage (NCBI taxonomy): Bacteria > Bacillati > Actinomycetota > Actinomycetes > Pseudonocardiales > Pseudonocardiaceae > Amycolatopsis > Amycolatopsis sp. ATCC 39116. Next base: position 113,879 of record NZ_AFWY03000005.1, read on the forward strand.
TGCTGATCACTCCGGTCAGGCGTTGCTGCGGCGCCGCTTGAGGGCGTAGCCGCCACCGCCGAGTGCGAGCACACCACCGGCGACGGCCAGCGACACCATCGGCACCACGTCGGTCGTGACCTCGTTGGAGGTGTCGTTGGTCGGGTCGGTGTCGATCTCGTTGGACTTGACGACCGCGGTGTTGTAGAGCGTCTTCACGCTGCCGTCGGCGATGCCGGAAACCTCGATCACCGCACTGTCACCGGCCGCCAGCTCGCCGCCGGTGCAGGTGAGGTCCAGGCCACTGACGGTGCAGCCCGGGGTGGTCGTGGTGATGTTGGTCAGGCCGGCGGGCAGCCGGTCGCTGACGGTGTAGCCGGTCGAGTTCCCGGGGCCGTGGTTGGTGACGATCAACCGGTAGGTGACGAGGTCGCCGGGCGCGGCGGTGGCCGGGCCCTCCTTGGCGAGGCTCAGGTCCGTCTTCTGCCCGGTGTTGGTCAGGGTGCAGGAGATGTCGTCACCCGGCTGCGGGGAGACCTGCACGCTGGTGCCGGTGCCCGACGGGAGCGGAGTCGTGCTGCCTGTGGTGGCGTTGGTGCAGGCCCAGGACTGGTCGTAGTTGCCGGTCGGGCCGGTCTCACCGAGCGTGTAGCCCTGGCCGGCCGCACGCGGCAGGACGGTCAGTGCGCCGGTGGTGGCGGTGTTCGACAACCCGGTGCTGGCCGTGCCCACGGTCGTGCCCTCCGGCGAGGTCACCGAGATGTCGAACGAGTCGTTCGCCTGACGCCGGTCGGTGACCTGCTTGTTCAGCGTCAGCTTCGAGGTCTGCACCGCGAACGCGACGGCCTCGATGCCCGCGCTCGACCGCAGGGTCTGGGAGAAGGTGGTCGCGCCGACGGAGTTGACCACGAGCGTGCCCCAGGTCGTGTTGGGCCCCCCGGTGCCCGTGCAGGTCACGGTGTTGGTGCCGAAACCGGTGGCGGTGCTCGCCTGGCAGCCCTGCGTTCCGGAAACCGAGGCCACCTGGTTGATCGGCTGGTTCGAGGTCCAGGTGATGCTTTCGGCCCCGGTGTTCTCGGCGTCGGCGCCCACCAGCGCGTAACCACTCACGCGTGCGCCGCCGGAGTCCGTGACCACGATGTCCCGCAGGGTCAGCGTGTTGGCGCCGCTGACCCTGGTGTACAGCGCGGGCTTGCCCGGGATGTTCTTGTAGACCCTGTTGCCCATGGCCGACGCCGTTCCGTTGGTCGGCACGGCGAAGGCGGCCACGGGCACCGCCGGGCCGCCCGCGGGCCGGTTCACGATGTTGAACGTCATCGTGTAGCCGCCGGGCAGGGTGACTTTCATGTTCTGGCCCGCGGCGGAGCTGGCCTGGGTGTTGTTGTAGGCGCTCATGTCGAGCCAGCACAGGGTGGAGGCACTGGGCCCGCCGGTGCCGTAACCACAGCCGACCGGCGCGTCCGCGGCCGAAGCCGGTGACGCGCCACCGACCATGGTCAGTGCCGCCAGCCCAGCGGCCGACAACACACCGCCGACCCGGGCGACGGCGCGCCTCAACGTGTTTGATTCCTGCGACATCCGTTTCTCCATCAGTCGTTGTCACCGGTCGGTGACCACTGATGGACCGGGATCAACGGCAAGATCTGACGTGGGCTAATCAGCCCGGGGGACCCCCGCGCCGGCAATAGCCGGCTGGCTCTGCGGCTCAGCCGGCCAGCACCTGCGGGGACAGCTGCTTGAGCATCGCGTCGGTCCACTTCAGCTGGCGCAACGCGTGCGGGTGGCAGCGGCTCGCCAGGGCCAGCAGGTCGTCGTCCTTGACGGCCTGCGCTCCTTGCGCCAGCAGTTCCCAGTCCAGCGACACCCCGGCGCACGCGCGGTGCAGCCGGCGCAGGTCGGCCAGCAACGGCACCCCCGGCTCGGGCCGGGTGCTCAGCAACTCGCTCACCGCGGTGCGCACCGGCGCCAGCGGGCCCGACCGCTCGGCGACCTCGGCGTCCAGGTCCAGGCCGTAGGAGCGGCCGGCGTCGGCCAGCGCGCGGACGTGGTCGCGGGACCAGCGCGCCAGGTCGCGGGTGACGTGGTGGATCTCGGGTTCGGCGTGGTGCCGGTCGGACACCTTGAGCAGGTCGCGCACCAGCGCCTTCTCGGCGCGGTGCAGTTCCCGCAGGGCGAGGTCGATCTTCATCGGGTCCCCTCCGCGCGGCGGATCGCGGCGGCCGCGGTCTTGAACAGCGGCTGCTTGGACACCGGGTCCCAGTCGGTGATCGTGAGCTCGTTCGCGGCCCGGTGCCGCCCGGACGGGTCGTCGGCGTCCCAGTAGCCGTAGTGGAACGGCAGGAACAGCACCCCGTCCCGGATGCCGCTGACGCGCACCCGGGCGCGGACCGCGCCGCGTGGCGTGGTGATCTCGGCGAGATCCCCTTCGGACAGATCGTGCGCCTTCGCGTCCTGTTCGGACATCTCCACCCACACCTCGGGAGCCGCGTCCCGCAGCTCCGGCACGCGGCCGGTCTTGGTGCGGGTGTGGAACTGGTAGATCGTGCGCCCGGTGATCAACGCGAACGGGTGCTCGGCGGACGGCATCTCGTGCGGCGGCACGTACTCCGCCGCCTTGAGCATGGCCTTGCCGTCCGGGTTGAACGCGCGGTACTCGCTCTCTTCGGCGGGCGCGCCGGTGATCAGGTCCCGCCCGTATTCCTCGCAGTAGCCGGGCTGGGCGAAGAACTTCCCGTCGGCGTAGAGCCGTTCGGTGCCGTCGGGATGCTCGGCGTCGCAGGGCCACTGGATGGCGCGCTCACGCAGCTTGCCGTAGCTGAGCCCGGTGTAGTCGCAGGGCCGTCCGGCGCTGGCCCGCTGCCACGCCTCGAACGCCGACTCCGCGTCGTGCCAGGGCGGGAACGGCTGCCCGTCGCGGTCGCGGAAGTCCATGCGGCGCGCGTAGTCGAGGAAGATGTCCAGGTCCGGCCGCGCCTGCCCGGGCGGGTCGACGGCCTTCTCCGACAGGTGCACGGTGCGGTCGGCATTCGTGAACACGCCCGTCTTCTCGCCCCACATCGCCGCGGGCAGCACCACGTCGGCCAGCTCGGCGGTCTCGGTGCGGAACGCGTCCTGAACCACGAGGAACAACCGGTCCTGCGACAGGATGGACCGGATGCGCGCGAGGTCGGGCAGCGACACCGCGGGGTTGGTGGCCGACACCCACAGCAGGCGCAGGCTGCCGTTCTCGGCGTAGCGGAAGATCTGCATCGCGTGCGTCGGCGGGGCGTAGTGCGGGATCTGCCGCACCTCGAGGTTCCACAGGTCCGCCAGTTCCGCGACGTGCGCGTCGTTGGCCCAGTTGCGGAACCCGGTGAGGTCGCCGTCCGCGCCGCATTCCCGGGTGTTCTCGGCCGTGGGCTGCCCGTTCATCTGCAGGACCCCGCACCCCGGACGGCCGAGCATGCCGCGGGCCAGGTTGACGTTGTTCACCTGCACGGCCGCGGCGGTGGCTTGGTGGGACTGGTAGAAGCCCTGCAGCACGGTGGACAGCAGCCGCTGCGCGCCGCCCAGCAGAGCCGCGGCCTCGCGGATGCGCGCGGCGGGGACGCGGCAGATCTCGGCCGCGCGTTCGGGCGGGTAGTCCGCGACGAGCGCGGCGAGCTGGTCGAAGCCCACGGTGCACCGGTCCACGTAGTCGTGGTCGACCGAGTCGCGGGCGATGATCTCGTGCAGCAGCGCGTTCATCAGGGCCAGGTTCGTGCCCGGCAGGGGCGCCAGGTGCACGGTGGCCGCGCGGGCGACCGGCGTGTCCCGCGGGTCGACGCACAACAGCGACGGCGGGTTCGGGCCGGCGAGCCGGTCGAGCATGCGGCTCCACAGCACGCTCTGCGTCTCGGCGACGTTGTGGCCGTAGAGGGCGATGACGTCGGCGTGGTCGACGTCGGTGTAGGAGCCGGGCTGGCCGTCGCAGCCGAAGGTCTCCTTGAGCGCGGCGGCCGCGGTCGCGGTGCACAGGCGGGTGTTGCCGTCGACGTGGTTGGTGCCGATCGCCCCGTGCGCGATCGCGGCGAGCGTGTAGTACTCCTCGCAGAACAGCTGGCCGCTGGTGTAGAAGCCGATCGAGCTGGGGCCGCGCTCGTCCAGCAGGGCCCGGCTGCGGTCGGCGACCAGTGCCATCGCCTCGTCCCAGCTCGCCTCGACGAGCCGGCCGTCGCGGCGGACCAGCGGCGTGGTGAGCCGGTCCGGCGAGGCGTTGGCCTGCCAGCCGTAGAGGTCCTTCGGGTCGACGCGGCCGTGGTTGACCCGGTCCCCGGCGCGGCCGCGGACGCCGACGAGACGGCCGTCCTTGACGGCCAGGTCGAGGCCGTCGCCGTTGGAGTGCAGGACCGCCGCCGTCGGGACCCAGCGGTCGACGTCGTCCTCGGTCAGGCCCTCGGCGAGCTGGGAGTCGACCCGCACGGGCCAGGGCTGCCCGGGTCCGTAGGGCGTGCGGGCGCCCCACGGATCGGCGATCGCGTCTCGTCGCACCGGACCCGGTTACCCGCTCCCGCGACGGGGAAACCACTACGGTTGCGCGGCGCAATCAACGGGCGGTGTCGGCGCCGGGGTGGAGGACGGCCTCGGCGGCGTCGGCGAAGGCGCCGAACACGAGCGTCAATGACTCGCGCGCCCGGGGTTCCATCCGGTCGAGCACCTCGGCGAGGACCGACCTGCGGTCGTGGTCGACGCGGTCGACCAGCCGGCGCCCGCGTGCCGTCGGCGCCAGCAGGGTTTCCCGCTTGTTCAGCGGGTTCGAGGCGCGTTGCAGCAGCTTCGCCGCCTCCAGGCGGTCACAGGCGCGCGTCACCGACGACGGGTTCATGCCCAGCTCGGCGGCCACCCGCCGCATCGTGACCGGGGTGCGCTCGGCGACCACGCGCAGCGCCCGGAACTGGGTCAGGGTCAGCCCCGCGGTCCCCCGCTCTACCGTAGCGTCGGCGATGCCGACCATCGACCGCAGCACCGCGAGGGCGGCCTCCGTCTCCGTCTGCACCGCGTTCGGTTGCGTCACGCAACCACCGTACGGGAGGTTTTCCCGCCGGGTGCAACTCGTTGCAACCCTGGCCGCGCCGTCGCTGCCACGTCACCCTCGACGGCACGGTTCGGCGACGAGGAGGTCCCATGAAAGCCGCACGGTTCCACGGTCCCGGCGACATCCGGATCGACGAGGTGGACGACCCGCGAGTGGGGCCGGGGCAGGTGGAGGTCTCGGTCGACTGGTGCGGCATCTGCGGCACCGACCTGCACGAGTACCTGGAAGGCCCGATCTTCATCCCGCCGGCCGGATCGCCGCACCCGCTCACCGGGGTCGCGCTGCCCGTGGTGATGGGCCACGAGTTCGCGGGGGTGGTGTCCGCGGTCGGGCCGGGCGTCACCGGCATCGCCGAAGGTGACCGCGTCGCCGTCGAGCCGTATCACGTGTGCGGCAAGTGCGCCGCCTGCCAGGCGGGGCGCTACAACATCTGCCGCAACCTCGGCTTCATCGGCCTGTCCGGCAACGAGGGCGGCTTCGCCGAGCGGTGTGTGGTCGACCAGCGCTGGATCCACCAGCTCGGCGACCTGCCCACCGACATCGGCGCCCTGGTCGAACCGCTGGCCGTGGGCTACCACGCGGTGCGGCTGTCCGGGATCCCCGAAGGCGGCACCGCGGCGGTGTACGGCGCGGGCCCGATCGGTCTCGTCACCGCCGCCGCGCTCAAGGCCCGCGGCGCCGGGCAGGTGATCGTGGTGGAACCGGCCGCCGCCCGCAAGGCGAAGGCCGGGCCCGCCGGCGCGGACGTCATCATCGACCCCACGTCCGACGACGCGACCGAGGCGATCCGGGACCTGACCGACGGCGCGGGCGCCGACGTGGCGTTCGAATGCGCCGGCATCGACGCGGTCCTGGCCTCGGCCATCTCGTCGGTGCGCCCCGGCGGGACCGTGGTCAACGTCGCGATCTGGGGCCACGTGCCGCGGGTGGCGGTCAACGACCTGGTGATGAGCGAGATCAACCTGGTCGGCTCGCTGGCCTACTGCGGCGACCACGCCGGCACCATCGCGCTGCTGCGTGAGGGCAAGGTCGACGCGTCGCAGTTCATCACCGGCCGGATCGCCCTTGACGACCTCGACGGCGGGTTCCGGGAGCTGATCGACAACAAGGAGGACAACGTCAAGATCCTCGTCTCACCCCGGGAGCAGCTCGCCTGACGTGGCGGGCGGAAACCGCTTCGCCTGTGGGCGGGTGCGGGCGTAGCTTGGAGCTTCGTCGCAGCCTGCGGGAGCCGTCATGGATCGCTCCACCACCGCGCGTGCGGAGAAGCTCGACCGCGAGGTCGTCGTCACCGGGCTCGTCGTCGTGTGCGGGTTCATCATGGTCGTGTTCGACACGACGATCGTCAACGTCGCGCTGGAGACCGTGAGCCGCCAGCTCGGCGGGAACCTGTCCACGGCCCAGTGGATCGTCACCGGGTACCTGCTGGCGGTGGGCCTGGTCATCCCGCTCACCGGGTGGGCCGTGGACCGGTTCGGGACCAAACCGGTGTGGATCGTGTCGGTGGTGTTGTTCGCGGCGGGGTCGGCGCTGTGCGCGAGCGCGTGGTCGATCGAGAGCCTGATCGCGTTCCGCATCGTAGAGGGCCTCGGCGGCGGGATGCTCCTGCCGAGCGGGCAGACGATCATCACCCGCGCCGCCGGGCCGGCGCGGCTGGGGCGCGCGATGGCGATCCTCGGGGTGCCGATGCTGCTCGGGCCCGTCTTCGGCCCGGTGCTCGGCGGTCTGCTGGTCGAGTACGCCAGCTGGCACTGGATCTTCCTGGTCAACGTGCCGGTGGCGGCGTGCGCGGTCGCGCTGGCGGTGTGGAAGCTGCCCGGCGGCGGCGAGGCCGAGCACCCCGGCCGGATCGACGTGCGTGGGCTCGTCCTGCTGTCCGGGAGCCTCGTCGTGCTGCTCTACGGCCTGTCGCGGGCCAGCTCGCAGGGCGGTTTCGGGCAGTGGAGCGTGCTCGCCTGGCTCCTCGCCGGTGGCGCCGGCCTCGCGTTGTACGTGTGGCACAGCCTTGCCCGGGGACCGGCCTCGCTGATCGACGTGCGGCTGTTCACCGACCGATATTTCACCGCTGGCACGGTGACGATCTTCCTCGTGGCGGTCGCGCTGTTCGGCGGGCTGCTCCTGCTGCCGCTGTACTACCAGACCGCGCGAGGCGAAGGCGCCCTGGCCGCGGGCCTGCTGATAGCGCCGCAAGGACTCGGCGCGATGGTGGCGATGCCGCTCGCCGGACGGCTGACCGACCGGATCGGGGCGGGCTACGTCGTGCCGGTGGGCATCGTGCTCGCGCTGCTAGGCACCGCGCCGCTGGGCCTGCTCGGAACCGGCACGTCGTACGGGTGGCTGAGCGCGGTGCTGTTCGTGCGCGGCCTGGGGCTGGGGTCGATGATGATGCCGACGTTCGCCGCCGCGTACGCGCAGCTCGACAGGCGCGCCGTGTCCCGCGCCGCGCCCACGCTGTCGGCGATCCAGCAGATCGGGGCTTCGCTGGGCAGCGCGCTGCTGGTGACCGCGCTGACCCAGCACCTCACCGGCGAACTCGCCGCGCGCGGCATCCCCGCGGTCGGCGCCGGGGCGAACCAGATCACCTCGATGCCACCCACCGCGAGGGCGACGATGGCCCCCATCCTGGCCGAGTCGTTCGGTTTCGCGTTCTGGGTGGCGTTCGGCATGACAGCGGTGCTGATCGTCCCGGCGCTCCTACTCCCCCGCCACCCCGGGCGAAGCATGGGCGCGGGCACGATGACCCCCGGAGCCTGAACCGCCATCGGTTCGCCGCTGTCCACGACGCTCACCATCGGTTCGGCCCAGCGCGGTCCGTGACAGCGAGTCCCCCCGCCCCCAGGCAGCCAGCCGATCCGGCGAGGCACCGCTCCCAGGCGTACTCGCTCCTACTCCCCCGCCACCCCGGGCGAAGCTGAACCACCACCGCGAAACCCGTTGGCAACAAAGGTCTCGTTCCGAAACGAGCCGGTGTTCCGGATGCAACGCCCCCGACATCGCAGGCCGGTGAACTACTCCCATCGCCGCAGATGGGGAGGAAACCCGTGCCGGAGATTGTCTTTCGCGTTCGTTGGCCGGACGCCTCCGTTCAGCAATGTTACTCGCCCTCCACGGTCGTGGAGGAGTTCTTCGTTCCCGGGGACAGCTACCCGGTCGCCGAGTTCGTCGATCGCAGCCGCACGGCGCTGACCCAGGCCTCGGAGCGCGTGCGCCGCATCTACGGGTTCGGCTGCGCGCAAGCCGCGGCCCAGCTGGCCGACATCGAGGCCCGCGCGAAGTCGTTCGAGGACGGCCGGGTCGTCGTCGAGGGGTTCGAGCGATGAACGGCCACCACACCGTGGTCGTGGTCGGCGGCGGCCAGGCCGGGCTGTCGATGAGCCACTGCCTGTCCGCCCGCGGCATCGACCACGTCGTGCTGGAACGCGACACCGCGGGCCACGAGTGGGCCGACCGACGCTGGGACTCCTTCTGCCTGGTCACCCCCAACTGGCAGTGCCGCCTGCCCGGGTTCCCCTACCCCGGCGACGATCCCGACGGGTTCATGGTGCGCGACGAGATCGTCGCCTACCTGCGCGCCTACCGGGACGCCTTCGACTTCCCGCTCATCGAAGGGGTCGAGGCGACCCGGCTGCGCCGCACCGCCCACGGGTTCCAGGTCTCCACATCAGAGGGTGACCTCACCGCCGACCACGTCGTGCTCGCCACCGGCCCCTACCAGGTGCCGCTGATCCCGCGGATGGCCGAACGGCTGCCCGGCGACCTGGTGCAGGTCCACTCCGCGGACTACCGCAATCCCGGCCAACTCCCGCCGGGTGAGGTGCTCGTCGTCGGCACCGGCCAGTCCGGCTGCCAGATCGCCGAAGACCTGCACCTGGCCGGCCGCCGCGTGCACCTGGCCGTGGGCAGCGCGCCGCGCGTCGCCCGCCGCTACCGGGGCCGCGACGTCGTCGCCTGGCTGGACGACATGGGCTACTACCGCCGCGGCATCGACGAGTTCGCCGACGCCGACGCCGTCCGGTTCCGCGCCAACCACTACGTCACCGGCCGCGACGGCGGGCGCGACATCGACCTGCGCGCCTTCGCCCGCGACGGCATGCAACTCTACGGCCGGCTCACCGGCATCGACGGCGGGCGCCTGACGTTCGCCCAGGATCTCCAGAAGAACCTCGACGCCGCCGACGCCGTCTCCGAGGGCATCAAGGACTCCATCGACGCCTGGATCACCGCCCGCGGCATCGACGCGCCACACGAGGACCGCTACATCCCGGTGTGGCAACCGGACGCCGAACCGTCCGAACTGGACCTCCACACCAGCGGCATCACCTCCGTGGTGTGGAGCACCGGATTCGGCCGCGACCACCGCTGGATCGAGGTGCCGGTGTTCGACGGCCGCGGCTACCCGACCCACGAACGCGGCGTCACCAGCTGCCCCGGCCTGTACTTCATCGGCCTGCCCTGGCAGCACACCTGGGGCTCCGGCCGGTTCTGCGGCGTCGCCGACGACGCCGAGTACCTGGCCGCGCACATCGCCTCCACGCACCGCCGCACCGACGGGCTGCACTGGATCGCGGGCACCCCGGACAGCACCTACCCGGCCGACGAGTACTGGACCGCACCCCGGACGGTGGCCTGATGCCGGTCAACGACGCGCACCGCCACCTCGGCGTGCTGCCCGCCTACCCGTTCTACGGCGGCCCCGCCGTCCACCCCGACCTCGGCGCCCGCGCCACCATCGACGAGCTGATCGCCGACCTCGACGCCGAAGGCACCGAACGCGCGCTGGTCATCCCCAACTACGGGGTGCCGGACCCGGAAATCGCGTTCTCCTTCAACGAACTCTGCGTCGAGGCGGCCCAGCGCGACGACCGGATCCGCGCCGGCCTGTGGGTCTCCCCGCTGGAACGCGACGCCGAACGCACCGCGAAGGCGCTGAACCTGGCCGCCGAACCCGGTGTCCGGGCGCTGAAGCTGAGCTTCCTGCTCGGCGGCCGCCCCACCGACCCGGCCTGCCGCCCCGGCCTGGACCGGATCTTCGCCACCGCGCGCGAGCACGACCTGGTCGTCCACGTGCACACCTCCCCCGGCGCGGCCTCCGACATCGACGAGGTCGGCACGCTGGTCGAGCACTACGGCGACGACGTCAAGGTGCACCTGGTGCACTTCGGCGGCGGCATGAGCGGCCACATCAAGCTCGTGGGCAGCCGGTTCTTCGACTGGATCGCGGCGGGCAAACAGGTCTACACCGACCTCTCCTGGGCGATCGGCTTCGCGCCGCGCTGGCTGGCCGCCGAGGTCGACCACCGCGGCATCGGCGGCGACCGCATCCTCTTCGCCAGCGACGAGCCCTGGGGCGACCAGGCCGGCGAATACGCCCGGCTGGCCGCGGCGGCCGGCGACGGCGAGCTCGCGGAACTGGTGTTCCGCGGCACCTTCGACAAGCTCTACGGGTGATCCGCACCCGTGGCAACCCCCGCAACAACAAGGAGAATCATCGTGTCCGAGCTGACCGAGACCGAGCAGCAGAGCCTCAACGAGATCCCGCACCCGTCGCTGCCGGAGGGCTCCAGCATCTACGGCGGCACCAAGGTGTTCCCGGACTACCAGGCCGAACCCGGCCAGTCGTACTTCACGCTCGTGCACGGAATCGCGCACGAGTCGTCGGTGAGTTTCGTGGCGATCCTGCAGGCCACCCGCGCGCTGCGCAAGGGCTTCGAATCCGCCATCTACTTCTACGGCCCCGGCTCGATGAACGCCATGGCCACCCGCGGATTCCCCACCACGGGCAACTCCGCCTTCCCCGGTGAGCACAACATCAACGACCAGCTCAAGACGTTCATCAAGGAGGGCGGCAAGGTCTACTGCTGCCGCTTCGGGCTGTCCCTGCACGGGCTGCGGGAGGAGGACCTGATCGAGGGCGTCATCCCGACACACCCGCTGGACGTGCAGGACGCGCTCATCCACTACGCCCGCAAGGGGGCGATCATCAACTCGACCTACATGTGGTGACCCCGGGCTGACGGAAGAGGAGGCAGTGCGCGTGAAGACCGACAACCTGGACGCCCGGACCGATCTCGCGGTGCACGGGGTGCGCTGGGACGCGCCCGTGCGGCGCAGCAAGGGCGCCGGCCCGAGCGACGACGGGCACCTCGTCGTCGACGGTGCGAACGCGGCGCTGCCGCTGAACCCGGACAGCCCGTACACCCTGCGCGACGGCCGTGTCTACCGGGGACGGATCGACCTCGGGCTGACCGTGGAACCGGTGTCCCGCCCGAAGTTCTACGACCTGGAGACCGCGGACGGCGTGCCGTACCGCAAGATCGCGCTGCTGCACGGGCGGGACGTGCTCGCCACGACCGTCGTGCAGACGTGCATCCGCTACGCCGAGGACCAGCGCTGCCGGTTCTGCACCATCGAGGAATCGCTCAAGGCCGGGGACACCGTCGCGGCGAAGACCCCGGCGCAGCTGGCCGAGGTCGCCGAGGCCGCGGTCCGGCTCGACGGGGTGCGGCAGATGGTGATGACCACCGGCACCACGGCGGGCCCGGACCGCGGCGCCCGGCACCTCGTCCGCTGCGTCAAGGCGGTGCTCGACGCGGTGCCGGGGCTGCCGGTGCAGGTGCAGATCGAGCCGCCGGGCGAGCTGTCGGTGATCGCCGACCTGCGCGCGGCGGGCGCGACCTCGATCGGCATCCACGTCGAGTCGCTGGACGACGAGGTCCGGCGGCGGTGGATGCCCGGCAAGGGCTCGGTGCCGCTGGCCGAGTACGAGGCCGCGTGGGACGAGGCGGTGCGGGTGTTCGGCCGCAACAAGGTCTCCACGTACCTGCTGATCGGGCTCGGCGAGGACCCGGACGAGCTGGTCGGCGGCGCGGCGCGGCTGATCGAGCGGGGCGTGTACCCGTTCGTCGTGCCGATGCGGCCGATGGCCGGCACGCTCGCGCGGCGGGACGGCGTGTCCGGGCCGCCCGCGTCGCTGGTGCGCGACGTGAGCGAGCGGGTCGCGAAGTTGTTGCTGGAGGCGGACATGCGCGGCGCGGACCAGGAAGCCGGCTGCGCGGCCTGCGGGGCGTGTGGCGTGCTGAGCGCGGCGGGAGCCTGACGTGATGCCCGACGTGCTGGCCCTGCTGGGCGATTCGGCGACCCTGGCCCGGCGTCCCGCCTTCCACATCGAACCGGCCGACGCCGTCGCGGTGCGCGCCTACCACGCCCTGCGCACCGAGGTGTTCGTGCACGAACAGGGTTTGTTCGACTCGCACGACCGGGACGAGCGGGACGACGACCCGCGCACCGTCGTCCTGGTCGCCCGTGACCGGGAGGGCACGGTCATCGGCGGTGTCCGCCTCGGCCCGGCCACCGCCGAGGACATCGGCTGGTGGCTGGGCGGGCGGCTGGTGGTGCACCCCGCGTGCCGGGGCCGCGTCGGCCCGGCACTGGTGCGAGCCGCCTGTGCGCACGCCGAGAACGCCGGGGTGCTGCGGTTCGAGGCCACGGTGCAGGCCCGCAACGAGAACCTGTTCGCCCGGCTGGGCTGGGACCGGGTGCGCCCAGTGACGGTCGCCGGGACGCCGCACGTGCTGATGCGGTACCCGATCGGCCGCATCGCCGCGCTGGCCCGGGCGACCAAGAGCGACCTCGGGCCGCTGCTGTCCGGGCTGACCGGCGTGCCCGGTTTCGTCGGCGACGACGGGGTTCCGGTGCCCGGCAGCGACGTGGTGGCGGCGTGCGACGCGATCCTGCCGTCGATGGTGGAGCGCGACCCGGACTGGGCCGGCTGGTGTTCGGTGCTGGTCAACGTCAACGACCTCGCCGCGATGGGCGCGGAACCGGTCGGGATGCTGGACGCCCTCGGCGCGCGTGACGCGTCGTTCGCCAGCCGCGTGCTCGGCGGGCTGCGCCGGGCGAGCCAGGCCTACGGCGTGCCCGTGCTCGGCGGGCACACGCAACTCGGCGTGCCCGCGTCGCTCGCCGTGACCGCATTGGGCCGCACGGAATCCCCGGTGCCCGGTGGCGGCGGACGGCCTGGCCAGCGGGTGCGGCTGACCACCGACCTCGGCGGGCGGTGGCGGCCCGGATACGCCGGACGGCAATGGGATTCCACGACCTCCCGCCGCACACCGGAACTGCGCGCCATGCTGACCGCCGTCGCCCGGGCACGGCCCGCGGCGGCGAAGGACGTGTCGATGGCCGGCATCGCCGGAACGCTCGGGATGCTCGCCGAGGCCAGCGGCTGCGGCGCCGTCCTCGACGTGACCGCCGTGCCCCGGCCCCGCGGCGCGAGCGCCGGCGACTGGCTCACCTGCTTCCCCGGCTTCGCGATGCTCACCACCGGGCCGGCAGAGCTCGACGCCGGACCGGCGGTGAGCGCCGAATGCGGTGAGCTGGTGGCCGGGCGCGGCGTCGCGCTGCGCTGGCCGGACGGAGAACAGACCCAGGCCATCGCGGCCGGGGTGACCGGATTGGGGACCTCATGAGCACCCTGCGGATGGCCGCGGTCGCGGCGCCCTTCGACCGCGACCTGGAGGGCGACTTCGACCGCATCGCCGCCCTGATCGCCACCGCCCGCGCGGACGGCGTCGGCCTGCTCGCCCTGCCCGAGGCCTGCCTCGGCGGGTACCTGGCCAACCTCGACGGCGACGCCGACGGGCCACCACCCCTGGACGTCGACGGCCCCGAAATCAAGCGGCTGGCCGCGCTCGCCGGCGACATGGTGGTGACCGCCGGCTACTGCGAACACGCCGGGGGACGGCTCTACAACAGCGTCGTCTGCGTGACCGGCGACGGCGTGCTGGGCAACCACCGCAAGGTGCACCAGCCGCTGTCGGAGGACGCCACCTACCGCGCGGGCGACGGGTTCGCCGCGTTCGACACGCCGGTCGGGCGGCTGGGCATGCTCATCTGCTACGACAAGGCGTTCCCCGAGTCTGCGCGCAGCCTCGCCCTCGACGGCGCCGAGATCGGCGTGTGCGTCTCGGCGTGGCCGGGCAGCCGCACCAACCCCGCCGCGGACCTCGCGCAGGACCGGTGGAAACGCCGCTTCGACCTGTTCGACCAGGCGCGGGCGCTGGAGAACCAGATCGTGTGGCTGTCGGCCAACCAGTCCGGCGCGTTCGGCGACCTGCGGTTCGTCGCCAGCGCGAAGGTCGTCGACCCGGGCGGCGAGATCCTGGCCGGCACTGGCGTCGCCGAGGGCATCGCGGTCGCCGAGCTCGACGTGCGGCAGGCGCTGGAGACGGCGCGCCGGTCGATGGGCCACCTGCGGGACCGGCGGCCGGCGGCCTACCCGGCGCTGGCCACCGGCGAGGAGGAACTCGCCGCGGCGCGATACTGACGCGATGGGGACCATCCGCATCGGAGCCGTGGCCGCGCACTTCGGCCGCGACCTCGACTTCGACCTGCAGCGCATCGCCACGCTCATCGAGCACGCCCGCTCCTCGGGGGTGGCGCTGCTGGTGCTGCCGGACGCCGCGCTCGGCGGGTACCTCGCCGACCTGCGGCACCCCGACCCCGGCGCGCTGCCGCCCGCGCTCGCCCCGGACGATGTGCACCTGCGCAAGATCGCCGCGCTCGCCGCGGACATGGTGGTGTGCGTCGGATACTGCGAGGCCGACGGCGAGCACCGCTACAACGCGGCCGTGTGCGTCACCGGCGACGGCGTGCTCGGCAGGCACCGCAAGGTGCACCAGCCGCCCGGCGAGGTCGCCGCCTACTCGGCAGGCACCTCCTTCGCCGCGTTCGACTCGCCGGTGGGACGGCTGGGCATGCTCATCGACTACGACAAGACGTTCCCGGAATCGGCGCGCAGCCTCGCGCTCGACGGCGCCGAGGTCCTGGCCTGCCTGTCGGCGTGGCCCACGAGCATCACCAACCGCGCGCCGCGCATGTCGCAGGACCGGCAGGCCAGGTTGTTCGACCTCTATGACCAGGCGCGCGCGGCGGAGAACCAGGTGGTGCTGGCCTCGTCCAACCAGACCGGCGCGATGGGCGGGATGCGTTTTCTGGGCCAGGCCAAGGTGGTCGGGCCGGGCGGCGACATCCTCGCCCGCACCTGGAGCAAGGCCGGCATCGCGATCGCCGAGGTCGACGTCGCCGGTGAGGTCGCCACCGCGCGGCGGGTGCTGCACCACCTGGCCGAGCGCAAACCCGACGCCTACTGGAGCCGCACGTGAGGATCGCCCTGCTCAGCTACTCGACGAAGCCGCGCGGCGGGGTCGTGCACACGCTGGCCCTGGCCGAGGCGCTGGCCGCCGAGGGCGCGGAGGTGACCGTGTGGTCGCTGGGCCGCGGCGGGGACAGCGGGTTCTTCCGCCCGGTCGACCCGGCGGTGAGCGTGCGGATCGTGCCGTTCCCGGAGGTCGAGGGCGAGGGCGTGGGGCCGCGGATCCTGCGTTCGATCGAGGTGCTGCGCGCCGCGTTCGACCCGGGCGGCTACGACATCGTGCACGCCCAGGACTGCATCAGCGCCAACGCGGTCGAGCGGGTCGTGCGCACGGTGCACCACATCGACCACTTCACCACGCCGGAACTGGCCGCCTGCCACGAACGCGCGATCCGCCGCCCGTACGCGCACGTCTGCGTGTCCGCCGCGGTGGCCGGGGAGCTGCGCGAGGGCTGGGGTGTCGAGGCGACGGTGATCCCAAACGGCGTGGACTACGAGCGGTTCGCCACCGCCGCGCCGGATCCGGCATGGTCGGACCGGTTTGTGTTGTCGGTGGGCGGGATCGAGCCGCGCAAGGGTTCGCTGGACCTGCTGGAGGCCTACGCCCTGCTGCGTGAGACTGACCCGGACGTGCGGCTGGTGATCGCGGGCGGCGAGACGCTGTTCGACTACCGCGACTACCGGACGGCGTGGGAGAAACGGGCCGCCGAGCTGGGCGTGGAGCCGGTGGTACTGGGCCCGGTCGCCCACGACGCGCTGCCGTCCCTGGTCGCGGCGGCGGACGTGTTCGCCTTCCCCTCGACCAAGGAGGGCTTCGGCCTCGCCGCGATGGAGGCGCTGGCCGCCGGGGTCCCGGTGGTCACCCGCGAACTCCCCGTGCTGCGTGAGGTGTTCGACGGCGCCGCCCGGTTCGCCTCCGGCCCCGCCGGGCTGGCCGACCAGATGCGAGCCGCGCTGGCCGACCCCGGCCGGCTGCGGGAACCCGGCCGTCAGCTGGCGGCGTCCTACGACTGGGGCGCCGCGGCGCGGGCGCACCTGGCGCTGTACCGGGGGCTGCTGGCGGAGTGAGGCCGTTTCCAGGCGGCCGACGAGCGGTTACAGTCTTCGGCATGTCCGGCGCAGTGCTCGTCGCCGTCGACGGGAATGCGGACGTACTCGGGGATGTCGAGCGGGAGCTGCGGGAGCGCTACGCCCGGCACTACCGGATCGTGTGCCTGTCCTCCCCTCGCGAGGCGCTGACTGTCCTCGAGGAATTCGCCGACGCGGGTGACGAGGTCGCGCTCGTCCTCGCCGGCCAGTGGCTGCCCGGGATGACCGGCAGCGAGCTGCTGGACCGCACCCGCCGCCTCCACCCGCACGCGAAACGCGGGCTGCTGATCGCGTGGGGCGACTGGGGCGACCGCGAAACCGGCGAGGCGATCTACACCTCGATCGCCCGCGGGCTCATCGACCACTACGTCCTGCGGCCGATGGCCACCCCGGACGAGGCGTTCCACCAGGCGATCTCGAGTTCGCTGCTGGACTGGGCCGAGTCGCGGCGGACCTCGCCCTACACCATCCACGTCATCGGGGAGAGCTGGTCCGGCCGGGCCTACGAGCTGCGCCAGACCCTCGGCCGCTGCGCGATCCCGCACTCGTTCTGCCTGGCCGACTCCGACGAGGGCCGCGCACGCCTGGCCACGGTGGGCGACGGGATCCGGCTGCCGGTCGTCCTCTTCCCCGACGGCACGGTCCTCACCGACCCGAGCAACACCGAGCTGGCGCTGGCATCGGGCTCGCCGGTGAGCCCCGAGCGGATGGAGTTCGACCTGGTCATCATCGGCGCCGGGCCGGCCGGGCTGTCCGCGGCCGTGTACGGCGCGTCGGAGGGGTTCAGCACGCTGGTCGTCGACGAGGGCGGGCTCGGCGGCCAGGCGACCTCCAGCTCGCTGATCCGCAACTACCTCGGGTTCCCCCGCGGCGTCAGCGGCCGCCGCCTCGCGCAGCAGGCCTACGACCAGGCGTGGGTCTTCGGCGCGAAGTTCGCGTTCATGCGGCAGGCGCTCGGCCTGGAGCGCGCGGACGGCGAGGTGGTCGTCACCCTGTCCGGCGACGCCCGTGTGCGGACCCGCGCGGTCCTCCTGGCCACCGGCGCGAGCTACCACCAGCTCGGGTTGCCGGCGCTGGAAGCCCTCAGCGGCGCCGGGGTCTTCTACGGCCCGCCGTCGTCCGAAGCGCCCGCCATGACCGGCCGCGACGTGTACGTGCTCGGTGGCGGCAACTCGGCCGGCCAGGCCGCGCTGTACCTCGCCCGCTACGCCCGCAGCGTCACGCTCGTGGTCCGCGCCTCGTCGCTGGACGCCGGGATGTCGCAGTACCTGACGCGCGAGATCGCGGCGACCCCCGGGCTGGAAGTCCGCACCGGAACCGAGATCGTGGGCGGCGGCGGTGACGGGCGGCTGGACCACCTCGTGCTCCGCGACCGCGCGACCGGCGGCGAGGAGACCACCGGCGCGGACGGGCTGTTCATCATGATCGGCGCCCGGCCGCACACCCGCTGGCTGCCACCCGAGCTCGACCGGGACGACCAGGGTTTCGTCCTCACCGGATCCGACCTCCGCGACGGCACCTGGCCACTGCAGCGCAACCCGCTGCTCCTCGAAACGAGCATGCCCGGCGTCTTCGCCGCCGGCGACGTCCGGCACGGATCGGTGAAACGCGTGGCCTCGGCCGTCGGCGAAGGTTCGGTGGCGATCCAGCTACTGCACCGCCTCTTCGCGGCGAACGCCCAGCAGCCGCGCGGACGCGCGAAGGAGGCTCGCCCCGCACCGGCGAGCTAGCGCTTGCCCGTGGCGGCGAGCGCCGCCGCCACGAACGAGGCCACGAGCGGACGGCGGTCCAGCTCGGCCCAAGCCAGGACGATCTCGCTGGCGGGGGCGTCGACGACCGGGACGCACACGATTCCCGGCGGCACGGGTTCGACCAGCGAGCGCGGAAGCATCGCGATCGTGCGGCCGAGCGCGATCATCTGGATCATCTGGGGCACGTCCACCAGCTCCGGCCCCGTCCCGCCGCCGGGCACGCCTTCCACCGCGGCATCGTTTCGTGCTCGAGGTCGGCCGGCCGCACCTCCTCCCGCGCGGTCAGCCGGTGATCGGCGGGGAGGATCGCAACGCGGTCCTCGACGTGGAGCGCCTCGTACGCCAGCCCCGTGAGATCGTCGAACGGCGCGTACAGCAGTGCCAGGTCGGCCCGGTCGTCGCGCACGTAGTCCGCGCGGTCGGTGGCACCACCGAAGAGGATGTCGACCCGGCGTGCGTCGGGCAGCTGGGCGTACGCGGTGAGAATGCCCGACAGCAGGTTCGCGTCGCCGCCGGGTTTGATCACGAGCCGCAAGTGCGCGTCGGCGTCACCGGCCTGTCGCGCCTGCTGCACCGCGACGCTCATCGCGTTGAGCGCGTGGCGGCCGTGGTACAGCAGGGCCTCCCCCGCCGCCGTGAGCGAGACGCGCCTGCTCGAACGCACGAACAGCTGCACCCCCAGCCGCTCCTCGGCGCGCCGGATCGCTTTCGACAGCGCCGGCTGGGCGATCGACAGGCGCACCGCCGCGCGGCCGAAATGCAGCTCCTCCGCGACCGCGACGAAGTAGGCCAGCTCGCGCGTCTCGACCTCGATCATGCCTCCAGGTTATCGCCGGATGACGAACCGGTCTTGGACTCCGCACGGCTGTCGTTGCTTGAATCGGTTCGTGCTCAACCACAACATGATTGTCTCCTTCGACCATCCCATCCCCGACGCCGAGCTGGATCAATACCTGAAGGACATCGAAAACCTCATGCTGGGCTCCGGCCGCGTCGAGACCTTCGCGGCCCGTCCCCACATCCGCGTGCCCGCCGACGACCACAGCCCGGTCTTCGTCGCCAGCGCGATCATCCAGCTCGGAGTCGCCGACGTCGACGCGCTCAACGCGGTCTTCACCGCGCCCGGCACCGAGGAGCTCATCCAGCGCTGGCAGTCGCGGCATCCCTACCAGGTCGTCTGGACCAACCACGAGGCCCTGTCATGACGGACTTCGAGGGAAAGGCTGGACTGATCACCGGGGCCGGCAGCGGAATCGCCGCACGAGCGCGCTCGAATTCGCCCGGCGCGGGGCCGCGGTCGACGGGCCTAAGCGGCGGCAGGGAGCGATCGGACGCGGGCTGCTGCGGTGGATCCGGTGTCCGGACAGCCGGCCTTTGTGGACTGGCGCTTCCCGCGTGAGCGGGAATGGTCCCCTGTCGCCGAGACCGACGGGTGAGCCGAGCACTGGAATGGCGGCTCCTACACGCTCAGCGCGGGCGGCAGCGGCAACTGCAACACCAGAAGGGCACAACGACAACTGACCGGCTGCACCAAGCCCGAGGGCCGCGAGTGGTGTCCGCTCGCGGCCCTCGGCGCCTGACCGCCACGGCTCAGGCCGTGAGCAACTGTTCGATCCGCCGCGCGGTCGCCATCACCTCGGTGGCCGCGAGGTCGGTGTCGAGGCCATCGATCGCGACCACGCCGACGCTGCGTTCCAGCGTGCCGGCCCGGATGCCGGCGGCGAGGCCCACCGCGCCGCGTTCCAGCTGGCCGCGCGTCAGGCTGTAGCCGTCCTGGCGGGCCTGCCGCACCGCGTCCGGCTCGCCGGGTTCTTCCGGCCGGGCGGCGAGAATCGCGAGGCCGGCGGCGCCCTGCGTGAGCGGGTGCCTGCTGCCGACCCGGTAGCCGACGGTCAGCACGGTGCCCTCGGGTTCGGCGACCATCGCCACCACGCACTCGGTGCCCTCCGCCGCGGACAGGAACGCCGTCGCGGACGTGCGGTTGGCCAGTTCCTTCAGCAGCGGCAGCGCGTCCTGGTTGAAGTGCGGCTCGAACTTCGCCGCCAGCGTCGCCAGACCGGACGCCAGCCGCACCCGCCCGTCCCCCGTGCGGGACACCAGCCGATGACCTTCCAGCGTGGCGACGATGCGGTAGCAAATCGCCCGGTGCACGTCGAGTTCGCGCGCCAGGTCGGCGACCGAGATGCCCGATCGTGACTCCGCCACGACCTCCAACGCCCGCAGCCCGCGGTCGAGCGTCTGCAACGTGCTCATGCCGCCCCTCCGCTGTCGATCCCGGCCCGACTCTACCGGCGGACCTTGACGCCTCCCCGTGCCCCACTTACGCTACACCGCGGTTCGCTCACCGCAACAACATGTGCGTTATCAGTAAAACACGAGGTGAACAGCATGAGCACAGGGTCGTGCCCGGTCGATCACGCGGCGGCGGCGGCGGCCGGCTGCCCGGTCTCGCCCCGGGCGAGCGCCTTCGACCCGTTCGGCCCCGAGTACCAGGCCGACCCGCCCGCCGCGGTGCGCTGGTCCCGCGACGAAGAGCCGGTGTTCTACAGCCCGCGCCTGGGCTACTGGGTCGTCACCCGCTACGACGACGTCAAGGCCGTCTTCCGCGACAACACCACGTTCTCGCCCTCGATCGCGCTGGAGAAGATCACGCCGGTCTCCGCCGAGGCCACCGCGACGCTGGCGAAGTACGGCTACGCGATGAACCGCACGCTGGTGAACGAGGACGAGCCGGAACACATGCCCCGCAGGCGGGTCCTGATGCACCCGTTCACCCCGGAGCAGCTCGTCCACCACGAGCCGATGGTCCGGCGGCTGACGCGCGAGTACGTCGACCGGTTCGTCGACGCCGGCAAGGCCGACCTCGTCGACGAGATGTTGTGGGAGGTCCCGCTCACCGTGGCGCTGCACTTCCTCGGCGTTCCCGAGGAGGACATGGCGACCCTGCGCGAGTACTCCATCGCGCACACCGTCAACACCTGGGGCAGGCCCTCACCCGAGGAGCAGGTCGCCGTCGCCGAGAACGTCGGCAAGTTCTGGCAGTACGCCGGAACCGTGCTGGACAAACTGCGCCAGGACCCGTCCGGCCACGGCTGGATCCCTTACAGCATCCGCGCGCAGCGGGAACACCCCGACGTCATCACCGACTCCTACCTGCACTCGATCATGATGGCCGGCATCGTCGCCGCCCACGAGACCACGGCCAACGCCGCCGCCAACGCCATCAAGCTGCTGCTGGAAAACCGCGCGGTGTGGGAGGAGATCTGCGCCGACCCGGACCTGATCCCCCACGCCGTGGAGGAATGCCTGCGGCACTCGGGTTCGGTCGCGGCGTGGCGCAGGCTGGTCACCCGGGACACCACGATCGGCGGGGTGCCGATCCCGCGCGGCGCCAAGCTGCTCATCGTCAACTCCTCGGCCAACCGCGACGAACGGCACTTCGACCACCCCGACGAGGTCGACCTCCGCCGCGACAACGCCACCGACCACCTGACCTTCGGCTACGGCAGCCACCAGTGCCTCGGCAAGAACCTGGCCCGCATGGAACTGCAGATCTTCCTCGAGGAACTCACCCGGAGGCTGCCGCACCTGGAACTCGTGCCGGACCAGGAGTTCACCTACGTCCCCAACACCTCCTTCCGCGGCCCGGAACACCTGTGGGTGCAGTGGGATCCCGCCGCCAACCCGGAACGGGCCGACCCGTCGATCACCGAGCTGCGCCGCCCGGTGCGGATCGGGGAACCGTCCAAGCGCGCCGTGGCCCGGACGGTGAGCGTCGTGTCGGTCGAGCGCGCGGCCGAGGACGTCGTCGAGGTGACCGTGGCCGCCACCGACGGCAAGCCCCTGCCGAGGTGGTCACCGGGCGCGCACGTCGACCTGCAGCTCGGCGAGCTGTCCCGGCAGTACTCGCTGTGCGGCGATCCCGCGGACGCCGGCACCTACCGCATCGCCGTGCTCAAGGACCCGGACAGCCGCGGCGGTTCCCGCTACGTGCACGAAAACCTGCGCCCCGGCGCCACGCTGTCGCTGCGCGGCCCGCGCAACCACTTCCGCCTCGACCCCACCGCGCGCCACTACGTGTTCGTCGCGGGCGGGATCGGGATCACCCCGATCATCGCGATGGCCGATCACGTCAAGGCTTCCGGCGGAAGCTACGAACTGCACTACTGCGGCCGCGACACCCCCGCGATGGCCCTGCTCGACCGGTGCCGCCGCGACCACGGCGACCGGCTGCACGTCCACACCAGCACGGACGGAACGCGCCTGGACGTCTTCGCGTTGCTCGCGAATCCGGCGGAAGGCACGCAGATCTACGCCTGCGGGCCGGAACGCCTGCTCGACGCGCTGGCCAAGGCGAGCGCGCACTGGCCGGACGACGCGCTGCACGTCGAGCACTTCACCACCACGCAGCGGGTGCTCGACCCCGCCGTGGAGCACGCCTTCGACGTCGACCTCGCCGACTCCGGGCTCACGGTGCGCGTCGCCGCGGACGAGACCGTGCTCGCCGCACTGCGCGCCGCCGGCGTCGACGTGCCCAGCGACTGCGAAGAAGGCCTGTGCGGCACGTGCGAAGTGCCTGTCCTCGACGGCGAGGTCGACCACCGCGACGTGGTCCTCACCAAGGCCGAACGGGCCGCCGGCACCAGGATGATGACCTGCTGCTCGCGAGCCTGCGGCGACCGCATCACCCTCCGGCTCTGACCCTCCCCTGTGGACATTCGAAAGGAACTGACAATGACGTCAACGGTGCGGCAGGCGCGGCCCGCCACCAGCTTCCGGCGCGTGCTCGCGGGCGGGATGGCCGGCGCGGTGCTGGAGTGGTACGACTTCGCGATCTACGGCGTGCTCGCCGCGACCGTGCTCGGCCCGCTGTTCTTCCCCGGCGGCAACGGGATCGTGCAGCTGCTCCTCGCGCTCGCCACCCAGGGGCTCGGGTTCGTCGCGCGCCCCCTCGGCGGCATCGTGTTCGGGCACCTCGGCGACAAGTTCGGCCGCAAACCCATGCTGGTGACCACGTTCCTGCTGCTCGGCACCTCGACCGCGGCGATCGGGCTGCTGCCGACCTACCACCAGATCGGCATCTGGGCGACGCTGCTGCTGGTCGTGCTGCGCATGACGCAGGGTTTCGCACTGGGCGGCGAGTTCGGGGCCGCGGTGCTCATGGTCAGCGAGTACGGCGAGCCGAAGCGCCGCGGGTTCTGGGCCGCGTGGCCGCAGGCCGGCGCGCCGCTGGGCACCGTGCTGGCGACCGTCGTGGTCACCGTCCTCGGCGGCCTGTTCCCCGGTGACGCCTTCGACGCGTGGGGCTGGCGCGTGGCGTTCCTGGTCGCGGTGCCGCTGCTGGTGATCGGGTTCTGGATCCGGCGCAGCGTCGAGGAATCGCCGGTGTTCCAGGCCGCCCGCGCCGGTGCCGAGCGCAAGGCCGCGCACAGGTCGAGCGTGCTCGAAGCGCTGGCCCGGCCCCGCGCGGTCCTGCACGGTCTCGGGATGCGGCTCGGCGAGAACATCGCGTTCTACATCTACACCGTCTTCGTCATCGCCTACGCCACGACGTCGTTCGGGTACCAGCGCGGCGATGTGGTGCTGGCGGTGACGTTCGCGTCGGTGTGCCAGTTCGCGGGCATGATCGGCGGCGGCGCGTGGTCCGACCGGGTCGGCCGCAAGATCGCGATGCTCGTGCCCGCCGTCGCGCTGGTGGTCTGGGCGCCGGTGTTCTTCTGGATGGTCCAGACCGCCAGCGTGCCGATGCTGTGGCTCGGTGTCTGCGCCGGCGCGCTGTTCCACGGCATGCTCGCCGGGCCGGAGGCCGCGTGGATCACCGAGCTGTTCCCCACCCGCTACCGCTACGCCGGCTCGTCCCTGGTGTTCCAGGGCTCGTCGATCATCGCCGGGGCGCCGGCGCCGCTGATCGCGGTGTGGCTGATCGACAGCGTCGGCGTCGGCGCGGTGATCGGCTACCTCGTGCTCACCATGGCGATCACCGTGCTCGCGGTGGCGACCAGCCGCGAAACGAGGGGCGTGGACCTCGACCGCGTCGGCTGAGTGCGCGGGTGCGGCCCGGGCCCGGGCCGCACCCGCTGCCACATGGCGTGCTCCCAGCTGCCGCGCGTGTCGACGTCCGCGGCGTCCGCCAGCTCCTCCAGCTCCGCGATCTCGTCGCCGGCGAGCGCGATGCGGTGCGCCCGGACCAGCCCGTCGAGGTGAGCCGCCCTCGTGACCCCGATGATCGGTGTGGTCCCCTTGGCGATGGCCCAAGCGGTGGCGATGTCGGCGGCGGAGGCGCCCCGGTCCGCACCGATCGCCGTCATCCTGTCCGTCAGCGCCCGCAGCTGGGGCAGGATGCCGTTGTACACGGCCGCCCGGCTGCTGCCCGCCGGCAACGGGTTCGCCGGGCTGTACCTGCCGGTCAGCGCGCCTTGCTCGAGGACCATGTAGGAGAAGAACCGCACGTCGTGCTCGCGGCAGTGGCCGATGATGCCCACGCGCTCGGAGCCGCGGTAGAGGAGGCTGTAGTGGTTCTGGACCGCCTCCACGCGGAAGCCGGCCTCGCCGAGGATCCGGTCGGCCAGGGCGATCTCGGCCAGGTTGTGGTTCGAGACCCCGACGTGCCTGATCCGGCCGCTTTCCAGCAGCGGGATCAGCAGCGGCGTCCAGCCACGTCGGCGGGGTTGTGGATCCAGTACAGGTCCACGTAGTCGGTGCCCAGCCGGTCGAGGCTCTGCTCCAGCATGTCCGCGACCGGATCGCCGCCGGCGCGGCGATCTGCGGGGTGAACTTCGTGGACAGCTGGTACTCGCCGCGGTCGTAGCCCTTCAGCGCGCGGGCGAGGACCGTCTCCGGGTGGCCCATGCCGTACACCGCCGCGGTGTCCCACAGCGCGAACCCGTGCGACTGCGCCTTGTCGACGACCTCGCGCAGACCGGACTCGCTCAGCCGCCTACCTGTTCGACCTGGCCCGGTCGTCTCGGCGCCGGGACGTCGAGATCCCGCCCCGGGTCCAGTGGCTGCTCGACTCCATGACGATGTCCTCGGCGTTCGTGCGCAACGGCCGCACGGACGTCGTCGCCGCCAATCCCCTGGCCCGGGCCCTGCTCGCGCCGATGTTCGACAGCGCCACCGCCGACCAGCGCGGCCGCACCAACATCGCCCGCTACATCTTCCTCGACCCCGGCGTCCTAATCCGCCACGACGGCACCAACCGGCTCCGGCACCCCGAAGTCGGCCACCTGGACCTGACCTTCCAGTCCCTCGACCTGCCGCTGCCCGGCCGGGCCGTGCACGACCTGATCATCTACACGGCCGAGCCCGGCACCGCGTCCGAAGACCGGCTCAAACTCCTCGCCAGCTGGGCGGCCACCCGATCCCGGAGGGCGGAGCCCGCCACTCCTAGGTCAGCAGGGCCGGCTGTGCCAGCAGGACGATCGCCGTGGCGAGGAGCAGGCCGCCGACCACGCGGCTGATCAGTTCGCCGTGGCGGGTGACCTTTTCCAGGGCGACGACGGCCGCGAACACGGCCATCCATACCAGGTTCATCATCCCGGCGGCCAGCAGCACCGCCATCAGCGCCCAGCAGCAGCCAAGGCAGTACCCGCCGTGGCTCAGCCCCACCCGCAGGACACCGAACCGGCCGCGCACCGCCGTCTCGCTGTGTTCGAGCAGCAGCGCCATCGGCGTCCGGCAGTGCCGCAGGCACACGCGCTTCAACGGGGTCAGCTGGTACACCCCGGCGACCAGCAGCACCACTCCCCCGGCCCGCACTGTGGTGACGCTGGGCCCGGTCACGGCCCGCTCCAGCCCCTGCACGAACGCGAACGCCCCGATCCCCGCCACCGCCCACACGAGGAAGTAGCCGGCGAACAGGCCGTGGCCACGCAGTCCCCGGCTGCGCAGCAGACGGCGCATGCCCAGGCTGAACGGCACGACGCTCGGCAGCATCATCGCCGCCATCATCACGACCCACACGCCGAGGAACAGCGCCGCTTCCCCGGGCCACGGCCGCATCGCGCCGGCCATGTCGTCCATCGCGGGCCCGCCGGTCAGGACCCCCATGCGCATGTCCGCGGTCGCGAGCCTGCTCGTCAGCACCCAGGCCAGTGCGGCGAGCACCAGCAGCACGACCACCAGCGCGACCTCGGTTCGCGACCACCGCCGCACCGAAGCCGCGTGCGA
This sequence comes from Amycolatopsis sp. ATCC 39116, assembly GCF_000231075.2. NCBI lineage: Bacteria > Bacillati > Actinomycetota > Actinomycetes > Pseudonocardiales > Pseudonocardiaceae > Amycolatopsis > Amycolatopsis sp. ATCC 39116. The sequence continues at coordinate 140,073 of NZ_AFWY03000005.1, forward strand.
AGCGACATCCCGGCCCGGCCGCGGGGTCATGCCGCGTCCGGTCCGCTCCACTCGAACGGGATGAGTTTGCTCGAGTTGCCGCTGCGCTCCCAGCGGAAACCGAACGCGTCGGCGGACTCCCCGGTGACCCGGCCCCACACCGCGGGCGGTTGCCCCGGGCCCACCTCGGCACCGGGCAGGTTGTGGACCTCCACCCGCGCGCCCGGCTCGCTGGTGGGCCCGGTCAGCGCCTCGACCCGCGCGGTCGCCTTGCCGGGGATGCTGACGCTCCAGCCGGAGTAGTCCTCGGCGATCGAGGCGTCGATGGCGGCGAACTCCATGCCGCGCATCTCACCCCCGAACATCTCGGTGAACCGGGCGGGCCAGCCGCCCGCCTGGCCGCCGAAGATCATCTGCAGGGCGCCGCGCTGCGCCTCGTCGGCTCGCTCGTCCAGGAACACCGCGCCGTAGGCGTCGCTGTGATCGCCCCACACGTTGCCCACGAAGGACGCCAGCATCACGACGTTCAACCCGTCCAATCGGGACTCGCCGTACCGCCCCTCGCGCACGTGCCAGAGGAGAACACCGTCGCAATCACCGTAGGTCGGCGGCTGGGCGAAGGAACACGGGCACGGGATGGCGCACTTGCACGCGTCGAACCACACTCCCCGCAAGCGCCACGGCTGCACGGAAGAACCGGTCATCGCCACCCTCCCTTCGGGAATCAGCCCAGTGTCCCTCCCGCTTGTCGGTCGAACAAGCAACGCCGGCAGGCGAAAACCATTCCCGCGGGCACGCGACGGATCGACTGTTCTTGGCACGCGAGCTCGGGCCCGGCGGTGGCCGCCGGGCTGGTGGCGCCACCAGTCCAGGCGGTCGTCCACTCTGGACCCGGGGTCAGGACACCAGCTCTGCCAGCTGCGCATCCATCCAGGGGTAGAACTCCTCGGCCTTCGTGCTCAGCCGGGACTTCAGCTCGCGCGTCGGCTCGTCGGCCAGTACCTCGAGCGAACCGTCGGCGACGCCGTCGTAGGCCTGGGCGACGACGCTCGCGGCGGTGACCTTCGGGACGTCCCACCTGGTCGTCATCGGGGTGTCGATCATGCCGACCAGCAGGCCGATCACGTGGGTGCCCTGCCCGCGCAGCTGCACCCGCAGCGCGTTGGTCGCCGACCACATCGCCGCCTTCGAGGCCGCGTATCCCGTCGGGATGCTGAACCAGGACGCCGCGGACAGGATGTTCAGCAGGGTTCCGCCCCCGTTGGCGCCGAGCACCGGCGCGAAGGCGTTCGCGACGCGGAGCGTGCCGAAGAAGTTCGTCTCGAAGATCCGGCGCAGCTCGTCCTCCGGCCCGGCGATGGAGTCGCCCTCCGGCGCGATCCCGGCGTTGTTGATCACCAGGTCGACGTCGGGGGCGGACCTGACGGCGCGGGCCACGGCGCCGGCGTCGGTGATGTCGAGGGCCAGCGGTTGGACGCGGGAGTCGTTCCAGCTCTTCGGCTTGCGCGCCGCGGCGTAGACCTTGCTCGCGCCGCGTTCGAGCGCCTGGGCCACGAACTGTTCGCCGAGGCCGCCGTTCGCGCCCGTCACGAGCACGGTCCGGCCCTGGAGTGACTGGTTCACCTATACTCCTTCATCAAGTGGGGAGTGTCCCCGAATTCAGTATGCGGGGACACTCCCCACTTCCGCAAGGAGGGATGCCATGGCTGACAGCGCGAAGGCGCGGCCGCTGCGGGCCGACGCCCGGCGAAACCGCGACGCGATCCTGCTCGCGGCACGTGAGACGTTCGAAACCGAGGGCGTCCTCGCCTCGCTCGACGGCATCGCCCTGAAAGCGGGAGTGGGCAACGCCACGCTCTACCGGAACTTCCCGACGCGGGACGACCTGCTCGCCGCCGTCATGCAGACCAGCATCGAGGAGGCCGTGGCCGAATCCGGCGAACTGGCCCGCACCGCGTCCCCGCGCGAGGCGCTCGCCGAATGGCTGGCGCGGCTGACCTGGCAGCTGCGCATCTGGCACGACCTGCCCTCCTGCGTCGCCACCGCGCACAACGACCCGGGCTCACCGATGACCCACGCGTGCAACCCCCTGCTCGACCGGACCCGCGAACTCCTCGACGCGGCGAAGTCCGCCGGCGACGCCGTGGAGGGCGTCACCGCGGAGGAGCTGTACGAGCTGGTCGTCACGCTGTCCTGGGGCGTCGACCGCTTCGGCGACGACGAGCAGGCCGCACGCAAGCGAGTCCGGGTCGCCACCGCGGGCGTGTTCACCTAGCTAGCCCGGAGCACCCCTCCAACGGGTCAGCGCGATTCCGCATTTCCCCCCAAGCAGGACCCGAACCTGAAGATGAGCCGGAGCATCGCGAAGCCGAGATGTCAGCCCCCGGCGCGGAGATAACCGGCGACCATGGCCACCAGCTCGCGCCCCAACCGGTCCGTGTCGACCGAACCGGGCGCGGCCACGAGCTGGTGCACCGTCAGCTCCACTGTGGACGTCACGAGCCGGGCGGCGGTGTCCTTGTCCCGCACCCCCACTTCGGGGTGCCGCTCCAGCAGTTCCCTCAGGTGGCCGACCATCTCCTGCTCCTGCCGGACGACGCGCTGCAGCAGCCCACCGGAGCGGGGCCCCTGCTCGATCATGATCCGCAGCAGCTGCGGATCATCGAGGTGGTTGTCGATAACCGTGCGCACGAAGGCCCGGACGATGTCCTCAAGCGGTTCGGCGCGGTCCTTGTACCGCTCGAGCACCGCGGCGGCCCCGTCGGCGTCGAGGTGGCGGACGAGCAGTTCGGCCAGGATCGCGTCTTTGTTCGGATAGTACTGGTACAGCGAGCCGATCGAGACGCGCGCCCGCTCAGCGATCCGGTTCGTGGTGCCGGCGGCGTAGCCGTACTCGGCGAAGACTTGACCAGCGGCGGTGAGGATGCGCTGCCGGGTCAGCGCGGCACGGACCTGCCTCGGCTGTTTGCGCGGCTCGAGCCTGCGTTGTTCCGATGTCACGACTCCCCTCCTGAGGGCGTGGAAGCGAGCAGCAGCCAGACCGATCTGTCGCTCAAATCTTGCCACGACCCCACCCGCCAGGTGGTCAGCCGCCAGCGGCAAACGTGAGCAACCGCGGCAGCCGTTCGCTCGCGGTCGCCGCCGCCTCGCCTCCGGCGGGTCCTCGACCTGGCCGAACACACCAGCGGAACACCATCTCCCGGCGCGCGCGAAGCCAGGAAAAGCGAGTAGCCAAAGATGTGAGGTATTGCTCATAATTTACCCGTGACCTGCGGATTTACCCGCTTTGGCGCCGAGCGCCGGGGTGCCCGGTCCGCCCCCCGTCTGAGAGGAGAACCTGTGCAGCGAGAACACCAGGCGCACACCATCCACCGGCTGGCCACGGTCGACGAGGTCGAGGCGGCCGTGGGCCGGCCGGCTCCGATGATCACGCTCAAGCAGATCAGCGCACTCGACGAGGGATGCCGGAACGTCCTGGCCCGGTCCCCTATCGCGGCCTTCGGCTACCGCGACGCTCAAGACGTCAGCCGGACGACCTTCATCGGCGGCAGTTCCGGCTTCGTACGCGTGCATTCACCCACACGGATCTCGTTCACCGGGCCCGGCGCCGGGGTACCGCACGGCCCTGTCTCGTTCTTCTTCCTCCTGCCCGGTGTCGGGGAGATCCTGCGCGTCAACGGAGTGGCCACCGGGCACCAGGGCGCGGAGACGACAGTCACGATCGAGCAGGCCTACGTGCACTGCGCACAGGCGGTGATGCGGGCCCGCCTGTGGCAGCCAGCGAACCCGGTCGAGCCGGCCGTCACCGAGATCAGCGGGGACGGGCCGTTGTGCCGCCCGGGCGTTGGTGAGTTCCTGGCGGAGGCACCGTTCCTAGCACTGTCCTCCTGGGACGCTTCGGGCGGGAGCGACACGAGTCCGCGCGGGGACCAGGAGGCGGTCGCCCGGATCCTGGACGGCCGCACCCTCGTCATCGCGGATCGGAAGGGCAACAAGCGCGCGGACACGTTCCACAACCTGCTGCAAGACGATCGGCTGTCCTTCGCCGCGCTCGTGCCGGGACGCAGCGGCGTGCTGCACGGCCGTGGCCGCGGCACGATCACCGACGATCCCGCGCTGCTGGAAATGATGGCCCTGCGGGGGACGCCGCCGCAGCTCGCTCTCGTCATCGACGTCGAAGACGCCGAGGTCAGGGTCAACGACGCCGTGGTGCGCTCGCGTCTGTGGAATCCCGGGGAGTACCTCGACGAGGGTCCGATGCCGAGCCTCACCGCTCTGGCCACGCAGCACCTGGCCGCGAACTCGGCGAAAAGCGACGGCGGGCCGCCCGCACTCCTGCTGAAAGTCCTCGGGGCGATCCCAGGGGTGGAAACCTTGCTGCGGCTGGTGATGGACCGTGCGTACCGCTCGGGCCTGCGGAAGGAGGGCTACGAGGACCTCGGGCGCGGCCCCGCCGGCGGGCGCCGCGGGTTCCTGCGCCGGCTGCGGGGGCGTCCCGACGACGAGCGCGGGACGGCGAACCCGTTGCACGAAGTGCGCGTCGTCGAGGTGCGCCAGGAAACACCGAGTGCCGTCACCCTGGTGCTGGAGGACACCGGTGCCGAGCCCCGCTCGTTCGACTTCCGGCCCGGCCAGTTCTTCACGCTGGTCGCCGACATCGACGGCCGCCAGGTGCGGCGCGCCTACTCCGCCTCCTCGGCACCCGGGTCGTCCCGGCTGGAGGTCACCGTCAAGCGGGTCGATGGCGGTGGCTTCTCCACCTACGTACACCAGAGCCTGCGAGCCGGGGACCGGCTCTGGGTACGCGGTCCGTCCGGCTCCTTCCACGCGCAACCGCAGCCCCCGGAAGAAGTCGTGCTGGTCGCCGCGGGCAGCGGGGTGACCCCGATGATGAGCATGATCCGTACGCGGCTCGCGGACCGCGCGGCACGCGACCGGATCGCGATGCTCTACAGCAGCCGTGACGAGGAGGAGATCATCTTCGGTGACGAGCTGGCCCGGATGGAGAGGGAGCAGCCTGGCCGGCTGTCGGTCACGCACGTGTTGAGCCGCCGGGACGGGCGCCTCGACGGCGACCGCGTCCGTCACTGGGTGACCGAGCACGCTCCGGCACAAGGCGCTCACTACTACCTTTGCGGTCCCGAACCGCTCATGGACACGGTGCGGGCCGTCCTGGCCGAACTCGGCGTCCCCGGCACGCTGATCCACCAGGAGCGCTACTCCAGCGGCGCGGACACCGGGACGACCGTGACCGAGCCGCAGAAGATGATCGTCGAGGACAACGGCCGGCCGGTCGGCTCGGTGACGGTCGAACCCGGCCAGACACTTCTCGACGCGGGACTCGCGGCCGGGCTGCCGATGCCGTACTCCTGCACCGTCGGCAACTGCGGCGAGTGCATGGTGCGGCTCCGCGCCGGGGAGATCGCGCAGAACGAGCCGAACTGCCTGACGCCCCAGCAGAAAGCCGATGGTTACCTGCTGACATGTGTGGGCTGTCCGCTCTCGGAGGTCACCCTCGACATCGCCGGCCACTGACCCCCCAGGGGCCGGTGCCGTCATCAGCGGTGGCCCCCGGGTCGCGGGCGGCGACGGCCCAGCGGGCTCGTTTTCGAGCCTGCTGGGCCGGTCCTGCGGACGCGGACGCCCCTCAGACGCAGCAGGCGCCGACAGGCTGACCACCGGCATCGAGCGCCGTGGCCGGAAGTGGACGACCGTGACGGCTCAAACACCATGAATCCCCGCCGCTCCCATCACGGCTTCCCACGACGCGTCAGAGGCGAGCAGGCGGCGGTACTTGCCGAAAGACCGCGGGTCGTCCACAGCCAGCACCGAGGAGAGCCGCCCCCGGCGCTCCGTGAACGCGACGATCTTGCCGCCGTCACGGACCACGTGCACGGCGTCGGTCGGCGCGCAGCGACCAGCGAGCTGAATCCGCCGGCCGAACTGATCGGACCACACGTAAGGCACCGGTTCACCGGGCACCGGAAGGTTCAGGATGTCGGCAGCGACCATACTGGCCTGGTCTCCCGCCGCCGTCCAATGTTCGGTCCGCACGGCGTCGCCGAACCGGGAGCTTCGCCACCGAGCTACGTCACCGACCGCGTAGACGCGGTCGCCACCGACCGCCCGGCCATGCTCGTCGCAGTGCACGCCGTCCCCCACCATCAGCGACGACGAACGCAGCCAGTCGACCGACGGTTCCGACCCGACGCCCGCCACCAGCAGATCGGCGGCGACGACCGTGCCGTCGGAGAGCGTGACCCGCTCGAGTGAACCCGTGCCTTCGACCGCCATCACTCGCGTCGAGCACCGGAGGTCGCTGCCGCACTCCGCGTGGAACGCGGCCAGGCGTGACCCGAGTTCGGGTGCCAGAACCCGGGACATCGGCGTCGGCATCGCCTCGACCACGGTGACCCCGACGCCCCGCTCGCGCGCCGCGGACGCCACTTCGCAACCGATGAACCCGGCCCCCACGACGAGCAAGCTCGACGCGGAGCGCAGGGCGTCCCGGATCGCTCGCGCGTCCTCGACGGTGCGAAGCGTCAGAACGTGCTCCGACGGAGGGAGGCGGAGCGGACGACGGGCTCGTGCGCCGGTTGCGATCACAACCGTTTCACCCGTCAGCCGCGTGCCGTCGTCGAGCGTGACACACCGGTCGCGGGCATCGAACGCGACCGCCGTCCGGCCCAGGATGAGTTCCGGCTCAAGCGCCGACATCTCCTCCACCGGCAAGAGCGCGAGATCGGAGACATCTCTCGTTTCGTCGAGGAGGAACTGCTTCGACAGCGGAGGCCGGTCATACGGGGGATGGAGTTCGTCGCCGACGAGCGCGATCGACTCCGCATAGCCCGCGGCGCGCAGTGCCTGGACCACGCGAACACCGCCGAGCGAAGCCCCGACGACGACTGTCCCGAACCTCCTGCCGGTGGCCACGGCTCAGGCCTCCACGAACCCGGCGGCGGCCGGGCATTCGTCGGACTTCTCGCGCGTCCCCGCGCGCCGTCGCATCAGCGGCTCGACCACGGAGACCACCTATGACCGGAGGAAGTCGAGAACGACGCGGTTGAACTCTTCGGCGTGCTCCCACTGAACCCAGTGGCCGCATCGGTTGAAGATGGTGAGTCGGCAGTCGGCGATACCCTTGACGACCTTCAACGCGTGGTCCATCGGCACGAACCGGTCGTTGGCGCCGTGTATCGCCAACGTCTTGGCAGTGATGTCCCTCAACTGGGAGGAGAGGTCGACGGGCGTGAAATCACTCGAATTCTCCATCGCCGCGACGAAGCTCTTCAGGTGCAGGCCGTCGTCACGCATGATGTTCCGCAGCCGGCCCTGCTTCAGCTCTTCGGTGACAGTCGACTGGTCGTACACGAAAACCCTCAGCATCTCCTCGACCGCCTCGAGCGTCGGATTCAGGTAGAGGTTCATCAGCAATTTGATGCCCTCCATGGGAACCGGCGTGAAGAGGCTGTCACCCAGATTGGCCGGTCCCATCACGACAAGACGATCAACTCGCTCCGGATGATCAAGGGCGAAGCGGATGGCCGAAGCTCCCCCCATCGAGTTGCCGACCAGGTGCGCCTTCTGGATGTTTAGCTCCCGCATGAGCCCCCGGATCGCCTTCGCGTTGGTTCGCCCACTGGCGTCCGGCGTGGCGATCGGATCGGACCGGCCGAAGCCAGGACAGTCGACCAGGATGGTTCGGTAGCCGGCAGTGGCGAAGTCCTCGATGTTCCGGTGGAAGTTGCTCCAACCACTCGCACCCGGGCCGCCACCATGGATCATGATGACGGCGGGCCCCTCCCCTGCCGAGTTGTAGTGGATCCTCATTTCCAGGTCGTCTTCGAAGATCTCTACGAAACCGCTCGTAGATTCTTCTGTCAATGTTTCCACGTTCTGCTCCTCGCGCCGTTCGTCGTCGTGTTGGTCGAGCCGGTCCCCGTGCAAGCGACTACGCCGAAAGGGACGACCCGGGAGCCTGCTGATCCCCGCTCCTCGCGAGCGCGACGGGCCACCGGTCGCTTGTCATGAACTCCAGCCATCGCCGGTAGAAGGCCCGCTGTGGAGCGTCGCCCACGCCGTAATCGGTGATCGTCCCCGGGTACTCCGGGTGGTCGTCCCGGTCCTGTCCCAGGCCCATCTGGTAGTTGAGAAGGTGGCGTTTGATCTGCGGACTGGCCGACAGGTTGCGGCCGATCTCGCTCCAGTTCTCCCCGTCGTCGGATTCGGTCATGCCGGCCGGACTGAACTGGCTGGTCGTGAACCGCCGCTGTTCGTCGCGCACTTCCGAGGGTGCGTCGCGGTCGACCAGGACCCACGACCAGGTTTCGAAGGCGTTCGGCCCCTTGGGGTGCCAGACGCGGATGGTCATGAACTGGCCGGTCAGCCCGGAAAGGTTCGGGAACACCGTGTTGTGGAATCCGAGCCGCGGGTGCCCGAGGCGCGCCTCCGACTCGCTTTGCGTCTCCTCGTAGTACTTCAGCAGACTGGGCGTGGGGTAGAAGCCGTAGCCGGGTGTCTCCACATGGAAGCCCGCGCCGTGCCCGTGACGCGAGCTGTACTGCTTACCGAGCGTCAGGGCTTCCGACAAGTCCAGCTGCCGGGGCGCGTTGGGATCCATGAACGTCATCATGATCGACACGTGGCTGGACGCGACGTGGTAACCGTCACCGGCGAACTGCTCGGCGGCCAGCTTCCAGTTCCCCGCGAAGGACCACTTGTGCACACCGTCGAGCACCTCTGTGCCACCTTCGCGGCGGTCGAGAAAGTTGTCGAGGTAGAACTTCGCATCACCAAGGTACTCGCGGAGAGAGGGAGCCGTCGGATCGAAGCAGCCGAAGATCAGGCCCTTGTACGAGTCGACCTGTGCGACCGGGATCAGACCCCACTTCTCCTTGTCCAGTCCACCACGATACCCACCGTCGAGGACGGGTACGTTGACGAGCTCGCCGGCCGTGTTGTACGTCCAACCGTGGTATGTGCACGTGAAGGCGCGGACGTTCCCGCCGTCCGCGCGACAGACCTTCATACCGCGATGGCGGCAGGAATTCAGGAACGCCTTCACGCTGCCGTCGCGCTGGCGTACCACCAGCACCGGATCAGCCCCCATGTAGGTGGAGAAGAAATCGCCAGGCCGCTTGAGCATGCTCTCATGCGCGAGAAACAGCCACGTCCTCCCGAAGAGACGCTCCATCTCAACATCGTAGATTTCTTGATCGGAAAATATCAACGGGCTGATCAAGCCGTTTTCCCAGTCAACCAGATTGACCAGATCGCAATTGTCCAGCGTCATCGGCATCCCTTTCCACAGACGACTCGGAGAACTACTCAGAAGAAAACCGTGACATTCTTGGAAAGAATCACGTTTTGATCGAGAAGTATTGTTCGCCGCGCCAGCAGAAAACGCTCCTCGCCGGTACTCCGCAGCACGTCTTCACGCTGCCCCACCCACATGTCGACCTCGGTGTCGAGCCGGTTGCGGTAGCAGAGGAAGTTGGATCGCACCGCGACCTCACCCTCCCGCTCGCCGGGCCGAATCCGCACGTTCGAGATGAGGTGCCGTGTCCGGCTCGGCGGATCTTCGGACCAGTGCGTTCCGGTTTCGAACTGACGCACTTTCCATCCGATCGATTCCTTGTCGTCTTCGATGGTAGCGAGCATTCCCGGGCCGGAGTTCTCCTGGTCGAGCTCGCGGCTCACGCGGTTGTAACGAATCGGCATCCAGTAACGGATGTCCTCGGCGAGCAGGTCGTACCACACGCGATACCGCCTGTCGTCGAGCAGTTCGGCTTCGTAGTAGTAGAATTGCTCGATTTCATGCTGCAGCTTCAGGGACATCCGCGAACGGCCGTGCACTTGCTCGGCACTCTCGGCACCTCCGACAGCACTGGACACTCGGCGCCTCCAACCTGGTTCGATGTGCTGACCTGGTGGACGATTCAGGAACGCGTGCCGCGAGAACCGCTCGCGACCGTGCGATCACGATGTCAGCGGGGCCGGCCGACGGCAAATGTGCCGTGCCGGTGAACGGAACCCATGGTTGTCCACGCCGGATCCGCGATTCGTCCCCCAGGATTCGGCCCTGGGCGGTGACTCGGCTCGCCGGCGCAGGGAGGCCGCCCTCGATGGGGTGCGGTAGCGAGTGCGTTGGCGGTGCGCCTGCACTTTCGCCGCTCGGCCCGTCCCGTCGACACAAACGAAGGCTGTTGACCGGAAACGCCGGACTCACCCTGCCGGACTCGACGGCGGGCCCTTCTCGCACTTGGGACAACCACGTTCGCGGCCCGTCACCCGTGTGCCGGCACGTCAGCCACGGGGGGAACGGGCTGACGTGCCGGGGCGCTCAACATGCCGTGCATCTCGAAGATCGCGCCGTTCGTGACGCGCGCTCCACTGGACGCGAGAAGGACGTAACCCATGACGTAATCCCCGGCGGACCGGACACCTGCCGTGCCGGCACCATCAAGCTGTTCACCGATCAGATCGCCGAGGCTGACCGCATCCTGGCCCAGCGACGGCAAGCCCCTGAGGTCGGTCGGCATGAGTCCTGGCGCGACACCATTGACACGAACCTGACCCTCGAGTTCGTATGCGAGTTGCCGGATGAGGCCGACGATCGCGTGCTTGGACGATGTGTACAGCGGTCCGCCCCCACCCGGAAGGAACGCGGCGTTCGAGAGCGTGAAGATCATGACACCGCGGCTCGAACGGAGCGCGTCGACTGCCGCCCGGGCGCCGAGCAAGTAACCCTTGACGTTGATCCCGTACAGGTCGTCGAATGCACACCCGAGTGTGTCGATCGGGATGTCGACGAGTGACGCGCCGAAATCCCACACCCCGGCGTTGCCTATGAAGACGTCCAGCGGACCGAACGCGTCGACTGTCCGGGCGACGGCCGCTTCGTTGTCGCGGGCGGAGCGCACATCGCCAACCGTGACAGCTACCGCACTGCCCAGGCCGGCACTCAGGTTCTCGGCCTTGGCGGAATCGCGCTCCAGCACGCCGACGCGTGCTCCCTGGGCGACGAAGCGCTCCACGATCTCCCGCCCCAGGCCCGAACCACCACCAGTGACGAGCGCGACTTTCGCATCGAGAGCATTCATGTGGCCAGTCTGCCGTCACGACCGTCAGAAGCCATCGACCCGGTTCCGTTGCGCGGAACCACCGTGGAAGTTCGCGACAGCGCCGAGTGGTGGGGCCCGGTTCCCTTCATGTGGCAGGTGACTGGGAGAAGGCGAGGCTGGTGCGGGTGAGCGCCGGCAGGGTGGCGTCGACATGCAACTCCCGAGGAGTGGGCCTGTGTGATCGAGCCCAGCCGTGTTGCCGGCCTGGCTGCACGCCACTGGGGCCGTTGGAACTCCACGACCCGGCGCAGGAGCGGGCAGCGGTCGATTCAGGGCTGCTGCTCGTGCCAGGGCCGGTGACCCCAGTAACTGGCGTCGGTGTAGTAGCCGGTGGTGTGTACCGAGTCGTCGATTTGCACAGCTCCGCAACCGTACTCGACATGCAGTCCGGACGGCGCGGTGCAGTAGAAGGACACCATCTTGTCGTTGGTGTGACGACCCAGGGTGGACACCGGCCCGCCGCCACTGGCGAGCGCGAGGTCGAGTGCCCGGCCGACACCGTCCAGTTGCGTCACCTCGAGCATGATGTGCTGCAGCCCCGACTTTCCCTCGGCGGAGGCGAAAGCTAGCGAATGGTGTCGCTCGTTGGGCGAGGTGAAATACAGCGTCATACCTTCCAGGTCAATGATGTCCGTCAGCCGGAAGCCGAGCAGATCGATGTAGAACTCCCGTGCCCGGACCACGTCGGACACCCACAGAACGGCGTGGCCGAGTCCTTGCGAACCGGTTAGGAAACTGACCGATCGCGGCGACCTGAAGACGGATGTGGCCATCCGCCCCCCGTAGTAGAACTCCAGTGCCGTCCCGTCCGGGTCCTGTGCACCGAACAATCCCAGTACCTGACGTTCCACGGCCAGGGAGGACAAATCCTTGACCGGCACTCCGGCCGCACTGAGCCGTTTCTTCAGCGACTCAAGAGCCTGGAGCCCGGACACCTCGAACCCCAGCGCGCCGATCCCGCCATCCGGGCCCTGCTCGACCGCGATACGCCAGGCGTGGTCGTCCATCCGCAGCAGCAGTGTGCCGCTGTCGTCCGATTGGGCTCGATCTTCCGCGACTTCCAACCCCAGCACGCCTTCGGCGAAAGAACGCCACGCGGCGAGATCTTCAGCCGTGACCACCACGTACCCGAGCGCAGAAATCTCGCTGCTCATACCGGCATTCCTTTCAGGTCGACGATCTGGCGAAGCCGATCGTGGCATGTCCCGCTCCTCCACTCCCCTGTCGCGTTCCGCCAGACGGCACTGGGCAGCTGAGTGGAAGACGATGGCGCGATAGCGTCAGGTCCGGTTCGAACGCTGCGGAACGGAGTATCGGATGGCCTGGAAGCGTGTTTGTGCGATCGGCGACGTCGCACCCGGCGAAGCCGTCGCCGTCGACAACGACCCGCCCATCAGCGTTTTCAACATCGACGGAGAGTGGCTCGCCACGTCCGGCACCTGCACGCATGACGCTTCGCCGCTGGTGGACGGGTACGTCGAGGGCGACGTCGTCGAGTGCTCGTGGCACTTCGCGCGCTTCTGCCTGCGGACCGGCGCAGCACTGTCCTTGCCGGCGACACGGGACATCGAGACCTATCGGACGAAGGTCGAACAAGGCGTCGTCTACGTCGCGGTGAGTTCCGATGCCACGACTTCGTAGTGGAGCAAACCGTTCTTCCGCATGCCGGTCAGACCTCCCCTGAGGTCGCGCGAGCCGCGGTCAGCGACGTTCCGGCGGCAGAGGCAGCCTTGCGCACCGCGGCGGCGTACACCCTCGGGTTGAAACGCGGCGGAGAGCCCGAAATCGAGATCGCGGCAACAGGTTTGCCCGCCATGAGGATGGGAGCTGCGACGCACGAGAGACCGACGGCGGCCTCTTCGTGGTCGTAGGCCACGCCCTCGACCCGCGAGGTTGCCAGCACCTTGCGCAGAACGCCGGGGAGCACGATCGTCCGCGAGGTGCGCGGCCGCAGTCGACCCGCGACGATCGACGAGACGACCGAATCGTCGGAATGGGCCAGAATCGCCTTTCCGAGCGCCGCGCAATGAGCCGGCAGCCGCTTACCTACGCGAGAAGGGCTGCGGACACTGTTGTGACCATAAATCTTCTCGAGGTAGAGAACGTCCGGACCGTCGATCGTCGCCAGGTGTACCGTCTCGTGACTCAGCTCGTACAAATCACTCAGGTAGGGCAAGGCCGTGTCTCGCAGATTCTCCGGCCGGCAAGGCGATACCAGATTGCCGAGCTCGAACAACCGGATGCCCAAGCGATAGCGTGTGTCGTCGCGCTCCACGAAGCCCCCGGCCTCGAGCGTGCCCAGCAGCCGGAACGCCGTCGACTTCGGAATTCCTATGGCGTCAGCCAACTCCGTTACGCCGAACACGTATGTTGCATTGCCGAACGCGTTCAACAACGCGAGCGCCTTGCCAACAGAGGTGCTCAAGTCCTGCCGGCTCACATCGTGACATCGCGGATGAACATTTTCCATGGCACTCTTCTTCTAGTGCCGCGGGCCGCCGACACAGCAGCGGTGTTCGGCGGGCCGGCGGGTTCGGCGTCGGCGATCGAGCTCGCTCGGGTGACCGAACGGAAGTCCGGTTCGTCCATCCACGCGCGACGGGCGACCCCGGCGAACCAGCATGCGACGAGGTTGATCCGGGCCGGGACAGCCGCCGCGGGCCGCGCGGACGTTGAACCGGGCGGAGCTCCCATCGGGAGGTTCGGAAATGTCAGGCTCGGCGGCAGCTCGCGGTGGCACCGTCGCCGCGTTGTCGTCATGCCTCCGCCGAAGACACCGCCGAGTTTGAAGAGGGCTACCTGATTGTTCGCAGAACATGAACATATTATGAGCAATAGCTCAAGTTTCTTCTACTCGTTTTTTTCAGTGAGCGACGAGGCCAGGGATGCACCCGTGAACCGCCGTTCGGCGCCACGTGGAAGCACCGGCGAGCGCTTGCTCGCGTTGCGTCCGAGCACATCCTTCCCACGGCTGCTCACGTTTCCCCAGGCAGGTGCCCGCCCTCGCCCGAACTCCTGCCGGCTCCTCGATTAGCGAACCTCGGCCCGCGCAGCCCCTGCCGCGCGCGAAGCTGCCGCGACAGCAGCACCGTCCCGCCCTCCCACTGTCCGGACCGAGTCGATCCATCCCCCGCCCGGAATCGTCCGCGACGGAGAAATGCCTTCGACGCACCATGACAAATTGCGGCTGCCCGTCGAAGGCGATCACCTGATCGCCCGCGGTGCGCGAGCGGGCGCCGGCCCCCACCTCGTCACCGCCGAGGGCACACCGGACTGGCATGCCCCGCTTCGGCCAACCGCCGGAGTCAGCGAGCGCTCGCGGCCCAGCACGGCGACTGGCGATCAACGTCGCGCGGTAGCGCAGCAACCGTCACCCGGACTCGCAGGTGGGGCCAGCGCAGCGCTGCCCCGCAGCACCTCCCCATCGGGGCACACGGCCCCCACGGAGCGGGCACCTCGTCCCCGCGGCTCGCGGTCGGCGCCCGCCATGGACAGGACCGCGACCTCGACGACATCGGTGAGCGCGGCGACCGACGTGGTGACCAGCTGTTCCGCCCAGCTTCTAGGCCACTGGCGATCCCAGGTCGTCGATGGCGCGGTCACCAGTCCGCATGCCCCACTCGGACGCGAACCTGGTCAAGGTCGATGTCAGCGAGGACAGTTACCAGGCGATGACCGACCGCGAGGCACTCAAGGCCGTGATCGCGCTTCCAGTCCGGCCCGGCTGTGCTCACCAGGGACGACGCCCATGCTGTCGACGACCCGCGTCAGCAGCACAACTAGGGTCTCGGGCATGCCGCGCGTACAGTTTCCACCCGAACGGATCGACGCCGTTCTCAAGATCGTCGTCGAACTACTGCGTGAACGCGGGTTCGAGCGGCTGACCATGGACACCGTTGCCATCGCGACCGGCACCTCGAAGGCGACCCTTTACCGGCATTGGTCGAGCAAGCAGGAACTGTTCGTCGCCGCAGTCCGACGACACGTCGCCCGTGAATGGAACGTGCCGGCGCACGGCTCCTTTCGGGACGACGTCCTATCCGGTCTGCGGTTCGCCGCCTCGGCCCTCGCAGCCAATGGCATGCTCTTGCAGTCTCTGGCCGAGGCGGCGCGACATGACCCGTTGCTGCTCGCGGAGAGCCGGCGGCACATCTCAGCGCCGCACGAGCAGATGTGGACGGAGATCGTCCGGCGGTGGCGTGACGATCCGCGGATGCGGGGCACGACCGACCTGGACTGGCTCACAGAGCTCTGCGAGTCCCTGCTGACCAGCAGACTCCTCCCGACGAGCGTACCGCTGAGCGACGCGGACCTCGTCCGCTTCACCGACGAAGTTCTCCTGCCACTGTTCGTCGGCGCCCCGCCACCCGGTCTGGTCTGATCCACCGCCTCGTCCCGCCTTGTCAGAGGCAGAGAAACGGCGTAGTTTTCCTAGTGGCGAAACTTGGCAGTTTCGCAAGAAGGGAGAGGACCCGACCGATGACCGATCGCCCCGCCGACGTGTTCCGTCGCGCTCTGGACACTCTGCTCAGCAAGGACATGGCTGCCTTCCTCGACATGTACGCCGAGGATGCCGTGATGGAGTACCCGTTCGCCCCCGATGGCTGGCCGAAACGCCTGGAAGGCCACGACGAGATCTGGAGCCACATTCACAACTACCCCGACTTCCTCGACCTCCACGAGGTGCGCGACCTGGAGATCCTCGAGACCACTGACCCGGAAGTGATCGTCGCCCAGTTCGTGGTGGAGGGCGTCGTCACCTCGACGCAGCAGCCCTACGAGGTGCGCTACGCCGACATCGTCCGAATCCGCGACGGTAAGGTCATCACCTGGCGGGACTACTGGGATCCCACACTCGCCACCAGCCTCGTCCCGACCGGGCTCGGCTGAGCCGCGACAACTACGCCGAAAAGCCTCGACAAGGCCTCGGGCTTCCTGGTTGGCAGGCGCGCGGGTCGCCGCGCACTTCACAACACGTGATTGCAGGAGGCCCTGGCAAGACGCTGGGCGAGGATCGGTGTGCCGACGCCCGCGATGTGCACGGCCACGTATCCGCGATGCGGGTGCCGAGGTGAATCGAGTTGGGGAGTTCGATCTTGTCCACGTAGACGATGTTCCTGCTCTGCCGCACGGCGAACCGCTACGAGGCGATCTCCGGCTTCGTCGCCGCGCCGGTCTGGAACCACGCCGGCGAGGTGGACGCCATCAACATCACCGCGATCACCCCCATCACCGGCTCCGGAGACGAAACCGGGGACACGGTCCTCGAGCTGACCCACGAGGTGGACCGGCGGCCGGTCCCGGGACGCTTGGGCTACCCCGTGCCGCCGGCCACGAAGACGTGCCTCATCTCCCCGATGCCGTCGATGCGGGTGCGGACGACGTCGCCGGGGGCGAGGTACCTCGGCGGGGTCCGTCCCATGCCCACCCCGGCCGGTGTGCCGGTGAAGACGAGGTCGCCGGGGTGCAGCGTGCACACCGCCGAGATCCGTTCGATCAGCGCGCCCACCGGGAGGATCATCTGCCCGGTGTGACCGTCCTGGACGAGTTCGTCGTTGACCCAGCAGCGCAGCCGCAACGGTGTCGTGAGCTCGTCGGGGGTCACCACCGCGGGACCGAGCGGGCCGAAGCCGGGGAAGCTCTTGCCCAGCGAGAACTGCGGTGGCTCCCCGCTCATCTGCACGTCACGATCGCTGAAATCCTGTCCCACGGTGAGCCCGGCGACATAATCCCAAGCGTCCGCCTCCGCGACGTTCCGCGCTTCCCGTGCCATGACGACGACGAGTTCCACCTCCCAGTCCACGGACGGCCCGCTGAGCACGATGCGGCCGTGCGGCCCGGTCAGCGAGTCGGCGAACTTCGTGAACACCGACGGCACCCCGCCGGCACGCAAACCCGTCTCCGCCGCGTGCTCCGAGTAATTCAGGCCGACGGCGAAGACCTGACGCGGCCGCGGCACCGGCGCGCCCAGGTCCTCGGGCCGGTACGGCTCGGCGATGTCGGTGTGCGCGGTGGCGGCCCACGCCACGAACTCGGGCCAGCGGGCGAACAGGTCCGCGGGCTCGGGCCCGAACCGGCCGCCGCTGGCCTTGGCGATGTCGATCGCGGCGCGGTCGCGCAACAGGTGGGCACGGCCGCGCAGGTTTCCGATGCGCATGTGTTTTTTCCCCTCAGTTCAACGGATCGTGTCGCGCCCACGCGGCACGCAGGAACTTGACAGCGGGATCGACGACAGCCGGCGTCGCGAACACCGGGTCGGCGTGATCGGCCCCGGGCACGACGAGTAGTTCGGACCGGCCGCCCGCCGCCAGGACCACCTCGTGCAATCGACGGCTTTGGGTGAGGCCGCACCGCCGGTCGCCGGAGCCGTGGCTGAGGTGGACGGGCGGCCGGTAGCCGGCCCGGCGCGCGGCGGTCACCACCGAAACCGCGGCGAGCTGATCCTCGCGAAGCCCGGCCGGAACGCCGAGGAACGTGCGAACCACTTTCGCCAGGGCCTCCCGTTCCACCACTGTGGACGCCTCCGACAGCAACAACCCGAAATCCGTGACCGGATAGTGCAACACCAGCGCGGACAGCGGCACGTCGTCGGAGAACGCGGCGCGGGCCACCAGGTACGCCCCCGCCGAGCTCCCCCACCCGGCGATGCGGCCGGGGTCCAGCCCGTACTCGCCACCCCGGTCCCGCACCCAGCGGATCGCCTCCAGCACGTCCTCGACCGGGCCGGGGTGGGCGACCTCGCCGGCCAGCCGGTAACCGACCGAGGCGACCGCGATCCCGCGTGCGGGCAGCGTCGCCCACGGTCCCATTTCCTTGCCGCCGCCGACGAAACCGCCACCGTGCGCGTAGACCACCACGGGCACCGGACCGTCCGGATTCCGGGGCAGGTGCAGGTCCAGGGTCAGCGGACGCCAGCCGGTCACCGTGGCATACCGGAGGTCGAGGTAGGACACCGCGCCGTCGAGCACCCGCACCGGATGTGGCCGCGCCAACCGGAGATCGGCCGGCTCGCCACCGGGCTCCGTCATGCCTGCGGCACCAGGATCGCGCGCCCCCTGATCCGGTTCAGCGCCAGATCGTCGAGCGCCTCGGCGGCCGCGTCGAGCGGGTAGCGGCGGGTGTGCAGGTTCACCTTCCCGCTCTCCGCGAGCACCATCAGCTCGACCAGGTCGCGGTAGGTCCCGACCATGTTGCCCACCACGTTCTTCTCGGCCGCCACGGCCGCCACCGTCGGGATCCGCAGTTCCCCGCCGTAGCCGACGACGAACAGGGAACCGCCCGCCGCGGTCATGTCCCAGGCGTCGTTCTCCGCGCCCTGCTCGGCGACGAAGTCGAACACGACCTCGGCGCCGCGCCCGCCCGTGACGTCCAGGACCGCGCTCACCTGGTTGCCGTCGGCCCGCACCGTCGTGTCCGCGCCGAGGCGGGCGGCGAGCGCGAGCGCGGCCGGGTCCCGGTCGACCACGACGATCTTCGTCGCCGTCAGGGCGGCGAGGACCTGGATGCCGATGTGACCCAGCCCGCCGGCCCCCTGGACGACGGCCGTGCTGCCGGGCGGCAGCAGCGGAACCGCCTTGCGCACCGCGTGGTAGGCGGTGAGGCCGGCGTCGGCCAGCGCGGCGACGTCGGCCGGGTCGGTGGCGGGGTCGAGCTTGACGCACGCCCGCGCGGTCGTGCGCAGGTACTCGGCCATACCGCCGTCGTGGTCGGACACCCCGGGGAACGCGGCCGCGGCGCAGGCCATGTCCCGGCCCTCCCGACAGGCCAGGCACAGCCCGCACGAGGGCTGCGGGTGCAGGATCACCGCGTCCCCGACCTCGACATTGCTGACCCCGCCACCGACCGCGTGCACCCAGCCCGCGTTCTCGTGCCCCAGGGTGTAGGGCAGCCGCGGTCCCATCGCCTCGGCCCACTGCCCTTCGATGATGTGCAGGTCGGTCCGGCACACGCCGGCGCCCCCGATCCGCACGATCACGTCCAGCGGTCCAGTCAGGACCGGCTCCGGCACCTCCTCGACGATCGGCTGCTTGTGGTAGTCGTGCAGGCGCACGGCTTTCATGCTCTTCCTCCTTGCAAGAACGTCTGACTCAGGCGAGCGGAGCGGGTGTTTCGGCGGCTGTGGTCGTCCGCGCCGTCCGCCGGGGCACGGTGATCACGAGGACCGCGACGGCGGCCGCCACCAGAGGCACGACGAGAAGCCCGAACAGCGACCGGGGCGACCAGGAGTTGTCGAGGAGCAGCCCGGCCAGGACCGGTGCCGTCAGGGCCCCGATGCGTCCGAAGGCCATAGCCCAGCCGACGCCGGTCGCGCGCACCGCCGGGGCGTAGAGCCCGGGCGCGATGGCGTTGAGCCCGTTGCCGCTGGCGTTGATGAACATGCCGACCGCGACCGCGGCGATCAACGCGGCGACGGCGGACTCGAGGAACAAGCTCATCGCCAGGTACGACAGTCCCGCCGCGAGGAAACAGGCGATGGTCAGCCCGCGCAACCGCACCTTGAGGGCGAGCAAGCCGAACAGCAGCGTGCCCGCGATCCCGCCGAGGTTGAGCAGAAGCCCGGCGTTCATGCCCTGCTGGGCCGAGGACCCGCTGTGCTGCAGCAGCAGCGGCGTCCAGCTCGCGGCGAAGTAGAAGCCCGCCATCATCACGAAGTAGGCGATCCACAACAGGACGGTGCGCACCGCGTCCCGGGTCAGCAACGTCGCCACCCGCACCCGGCGTTCGCCGGGCTCCGGATCGGGCAGGGCGTCCACCGCGGGCAACCGCATCCGCTCCAGGAGCCGGTTGACCTTCTCCAGCGCCCCGCGGGGACGGCGGCTGATCAGGTGGTCCAGTGATTCCGGCATCGCCGCGGCCACCACGAACACCATGAGCAGGGTCAGCACGGCGCCCACGAGGAAGGTGGCGCGCCAGCCGTACTGGGCGACCACGAGCTTCGCGACCGCACCACCGAGCACACCGCCGAGGGGCAATCCCATCCCGTACAGGGCGATCATCGTGCCGCGCAGCCGCTGCGGCGCGTATTCGGTGATGACCACGGGCAGGCTCGCCACCATGCCGCCGATGCCCAGGCCCGTCAGGACGCGGCAGGCCGCGAGCACCTCGAACCCGGTGCTGAGCGCGGCCAATGCCATCCCGGCGGTGCACAAGGCCAGGCAGACCAGCGTGAGCGGCCGCCTGCCGATCCGGTCGGCCAGTGGGGCGAGCACGGCCGACCCGAGCGCCATCCCCACCAGACCGCTGCTGAGCAGCACTCCCACCCGGGAATCGGTGAGTCCCCACTCTCCTGCCACGCCCGGAGCCGCGAAGGACATCACGAGGACGTCGAACCCGTCGACGAGGTTGATCACGAGACAGATCGCGATGACCCTGATCTGGAACCGGCTCAGACCCGACCGGTCGATGGAATCCCGCACGGACATCGCCCTCACCCCTCCTGCCGGAACGCGGTCGCGTCGATCTCGACCAGCAGCTCCGCCCGCACCAGTCCGGCGACGATCAGCAGGGTGTTCGGCGGGTACTGCCCCTGCGGGTAGTGCTCGGCGAAGTACTCTTCGCGGGCCGCGTAGAACTCGGCGACGTGATCCCGTGACGTGAGGTAGCTGACGAACCGCACGACGTCCCGGAGGGTGGCGCCCTGCGATTCGAGCACGGTGCGCACGTTGTCATAGGCGCGGATCGTCTGGGTCCGCACGTCGGAACCGGCCACGGAACCGTCCTCGACGATCCCGCACTGGCCGGCGACGAACACCAGCTCGCCCGCGCGCGCCACGTGGGAGTACGCGCTGAACGGCGCCCCGACCCCGGGCGGGTTCGCATAACTCGGCGTGATGGTCATGGTGTCTCTTCTCCTTCGAGGTCGGTCAGGCGAGGGTGCCGCCGGCGAGGACCCGGCCGAGCGCGGCCGGCAGCTCGGACCCCTCCCCCGCCTGGCGGGCGCGCCAGGCCACGTGCCCGTCGGGCCGCACGAGCGCCGCGCCCTCCCGGCCGATCGACAGGGGCCCGAGCAGGTGCGGCAGCCGCTTGACCCGCAGCGGGACGACAGCCGAGGCCGCCAGCTCCTGTCCGGCCCGCTCCCAGCCGTCGGCGTCCGGCCCGCAGACGAGCACGAACTCGGTGTCGAACCAGTCGATGCTCGACTCGGTCCTCTCGACGTCGAGCCAGAAGTGCGGGAACCGCGCGCCGGGCCGGTCGGTCGGCCAGTAGTACTGCGAGTCGTACGGCGGCACCGGGGAACCGTCGTCGACGACGGCGCCGCGGGTGTAGATGTAGCCCAGCGTGTGGCCGTCGCTGTGCAGCTGCTTGTTCTGGTCGATCAGCAGGTCGCGCCAGCGCTGCGGCTCCTCCTCGCGGCGGCGGAACGCCTCGTCCATCTCGTCGATCCGCGTCTGGTTGCGCACAGCGAAGTCGGTGTTGGACTGCGCGATCGGGCGGCGCTCGGATTCGTAGGTGTCGAGCAGGACGTCACCGGCCCGCCCGGACAGCACCATCGCGAGCTTCCACGCCAGGTTGTGCACGTCCTGGACGCCGGAGTTCAGCCCGTTGCCTCCCGCGGTGGGGAACCGGTGCGCGGCGTCCCCGGCGAGGAACACCCTGCCCGCACGGAACCGTTGCGCGACCTGGGCGCTCATCCGCCAGGTCATCACGTTGATGCGCTCGACCTTCAGGTCGGGCATCTCCCACTGCTCCCGCACGTCCTGGATGAGGCGCTCCTCGGACAGCGGCTCCTCGCCCTCCCGCAGCTTCTGCACCGCCAGCCACCGGTCCCCGTCCGGACCGGTGGCCAGGACGTTCACGTCGGGCCGGCTGCGGTCGCGCGGCCGCACCAGGAACCCGATCGCGCTGCGGACGTGCGGCAGGTGCCCGAGGTCGGCGCGGTAGTAGTGGTTCGCCATGAGCGCCAGGGTTTCCGGGCCGTCCATCGCGATGCCGACGGTCTCGCGCACCCGGCTGTTCGCGCCGTCGCACCCGACGAGGTACCGCGCCCGGACGTCGAACTCCTCGCCGTCGGAGGTCCGCCGCACCCGCGCCGTCACACCGTCGGCGTCCTGGGCCAGCGACACGAGTTCGGTGGACCGGCGCACCTGCGCCAGCGGCCGGGCGGACAGCGCGTCGTCCAGTGCCTCCTCCACCGCGTCCTGGGGCACGATCGAGCGCGGCGCCGGGGTGTGCAGGCTCGGCGCGGGCTCGGTGTAAGCCACCAACGGCCCGTTCAGGCTTTCACACCAGCACGCCACGTCCGACTCCTGCGGCAGCCCCGCGCGGCGCACCCGGTCCTCGATCCCCCAGATGCGGAACAGCTCCATCGTCCGCGGATGGCATCCCCGGGCCTTCGGGTGCGTGGTCGTGGCCGGCCGTCGCTCGACGAGCAGGCTCTCCACCCCGAACCGGTCGAGCAGCAGCGCGAGGCTCATCCCGACCGGTCCCCCGCCGACGACGAGCACAGGTACCTCGATCATCAAGACCGTCCTTTCGGAAAGAGGGTCAGTCGACGTAGGACACCCGGGGCTTGCACCGGTCGTCCTCCAGCTCGGGCAACAACACGACACGCTCCTGCTCGAACGCGTCGGTGCGGGCGGTGACGAACGCCGCGTCCCCGGTCAGGCTCCGGTTGTAGGACACGTGGGGGCAGAACGGCGGGATGTACAGGAAGTCGCCGACGCCCACGATCAGGTCGTGTTCGAGTTCGGCGCCCCAGAAGAAGTGCACGCTGCCCCGCAGACCGTAGAGCGCCGACTCGTGCTCGAGGTGGTAGTGGACGTTCGACTTCTCCCCCGGCCCCAGCGAGGTCACCAGGAGCGACAGGTGCTTCGACGGCGTGGTCACCCCGTTCACCCCGAAGAGCGCGTTGACGTCCTGCTTGGCGCGCTGCTCCCGCTCCGGGTGCACCAGGGTGACGTCACCGTCCCATTCGACCTTGAACTCCATGTGGCCCGTCCTCCTCGATCAGTGGCTGTGACGATGGGAGAACGGTGCGCCGCGGGCCGTGTCCGGGTCGAGGTGGCTGTCCAAAATTTGCACAGCGAAAGGCGTTTTCCGGACCGTCCCAGCCATAATCGGCGGACGGTGTTCTCGCGGGCGCTGAGGAGGAGGCGCGATGAGGTCGGTGGAAACCCGGCTGGCTTGGGAGAGCTTCCAGTCCGGTGCGCAGGCCCGGATCCGGCAGGAGATCGTCGCGTCGTGGCGGCGATCCCGGAGCAACGGGGTCGACCCGGACCGGCTGGACCTGGCGCACGGCGAGATCGACGTGCAGTCCCCGTTCGTCCGCGTCGCGGCACCGGTGCTGCTCGGCATGGCCGACCTGCTGACCGGCAGCGACACCTCGCTCGCCCTCGCCGACCCCGACGGGTTCCTGACCTGGCGCTGGGAGTCCGAGCGGACCCTCACCCGGGCTCTGGACCGGATCGAGTTCGAGCCCGGCTCGCAGGTCGCCGAGCAGAGCGCCGGGACCAACGGCATCGGGGTCGCCGCGACCACCCACCGCCCCTCGATCGTGATCGGCGCCGAGCACTACAAGCAACCGTGGCACCCGTGGGCCTGCGTCGCCGCACCGGTGGTCCACCCGATCACCCGGCGCGTCGCGGGCATGGTGAACGTGGCGTGCCACGCCGACGACGCCAACCACCTGCTGCTGGTCGCGGTCCGGGCACTGGTCGACGGGATCACGACCGCGCTGGGCGAGGCGGCGACCTCCCGGCAGCGGCGGATGCTCGACGCGCACCTGTCCTTCCGGTCCGCGTCGGCCGGGCCGGTGGTCACCCTCGACCGCCAGACGATGATCGTCGAGGACGAGGCCGCCGAACTGGGCCTGGACCGGCCTGCCCTGTGGGCGGCGGTGCTGGAGGCGGGCCCGTCCGCGAGCGAGATCGCGCTCGCGGACGGCCTCCGCGCGCGCCTGTACCCGGTCACCCCGGGCCGGCTGGAGGACGGCGTCGTGCTGGTGCTCACGCGCGGCTCCGCACCGGGCGGGGCGGCATCCGGCCGGGAGGCCGCGGCCTACGGACCGCTGGAGCGGGCCGAGGTCCGGGTCATCACGGACACCCTCGCCGAGTGCGGGGGCAACAAGTCGGAGGCGGCGGCACGCCTGGGCATCTCCCGCGGCACGCTCTACCAGCGGCTCCGCCGCTACCGGCTGGGATGAGCCGCGCTCAGCGGTGGAATCGCGTGGTGACGGACAGGTGCTCGCGCTCCACGGTGATCGCGTTGACGGGCGCTTCGGTGTCGGCGTAGCCGAAGGAGATGCCGAACAGCAGCTTCCCGCCGCTGATGCCGAGGACCTCCCGGACGGTGTCCGCGTAGAAGCTCAGCAGGCCCTGCGGACAGCTCGCCACGCCGTGGGCGGTCAGCGCGAGCAGCAGGGTCTGCCCGTACATGCCGACGTCGGCGGCCAGCCGGGCCTCCGCCGTGTCCGGCGCGAACAGCATGGCGACGTGCGGGGCGCCGTAGAACCGCAGGCTCTCGGCGTCGTACGCGGCGCGCTGGTCGCGCTCGTCCGGGCCGATGCCGAGCGCGCCGTAGAGCGCGGCGCCGAAGGCGGCACGGCGTCGCTGGTGCACGGGCGCGTAGATGTCCTCGCTGTACGGGAAGTCGACCGAGGTCCGGCCGGCCCGGTGCGCGGCCACCAGCGCGTCCGCGAGGGCGTCGCGCCGCGCGCCGCTCACCACCTCGACCTGCCACGGCTGCGCATTGGAGTTCGACGGTGCGGCTGCCGCCAAGGAAAACACGTCCTGGAGCGTCGTCTCCGGAACCGGCGTCGGGCGGAACGCCCGGGTCGCCCGGCGGCCGCGGATCAGCTGCGCCGCATACCCGGCGAGATCACTCATCACAGGCACTCCTCACTGAAGTAAACGATGGCGTTTACTTAAGACCGTAACAGCGCCCCGGAGCCAAGTAAACGGTCACGTATACTCTGTGACGTGGAGAACGGAACGACCAGGAGGCCGGGGCGCGGGGCCCGGGAGCGGGTGCTCGCGGCGGCGAACCGGCTGTTCGCGACCCAGGGGATCAACGCGACGTCGATGGAGGACGTGGCGGCACAGGCGCCGGTGTCGAAGCGAACGCTGTACGCGCACTTTCCGACCAAGGACGACCTCGTCCTCGCCCAGCTCCGCGCCCTGGTGGAGTCCGGGGACACCCTGCACGCCGTGCTGACGAGGGAGGACATCCCGCCCCGCGACCGGCTGCTGGCGATGTTCGACATCCCGGCGCCCGCGACCGGCCCGGTGCGAGGCTGCCCCTTCCTGGACGCCGCGGCCGAGTTCCCCGACCCCGACAGCGCCGCCCACGCCTACGCGCGCGCACAGAAGCTGCTCATGCTCCGCCTGGTGACCGACCTGGTCATCGAGCTCGGCGTCGCCGAGCCCGAGCTACTCGCCGAGCAGCTCGTCACGCTCGCGGACGGGGCCGCGATCCGCGCGATGACCCTGAACGACGCAGGCTCCGGCCGCCACGCCCGCGCCGCCGCCGCGACCCTCATCGACCACGCGGAACGCAACCCAACCGAGTAGGTCGCGTCGGGTGTCCCGCCGAATCCGCGTCAGGCACTGTGCTGCGCCGCGCGATCGCTCGGTGCCAAGTCCAGCGCCTCGGCCAGCTCCGCCTGGCGCTGCCGGTACACGGCGACGTTGGCGAGCTTGATGTCCTCGTAGCCGCGCACCACGTCGGGGAGTTCGGCGAGTTCGAGCAGCGCCGGCTCGTTCGCCTCGGCGACGCGGAGGGCCTTGCTGATCGCATCGCGGTATTCGGTGATCAGCTGCCCCTCCACGCGCCGCACCCGGGCGTAGCCGAACAGGTCGAACCGGGTGCCGCGCAGGCGCCGCCCCGCGCGCAGCAGCCGCAGCACCGGCTGCGCCCAGGGGCCGAGCGCGATCTTGCGGTTCAGGCCAAGCGCACGCAGCACCGGCGGGTGGAACCGGTGAGCGTAGCGGGCGCCGGGACCGAACTCGGCTTCGATCTCGGCCCGCAGCGCGGGGTCGAGGGAGAGCCGGGCGACCTCGTACTCGTCCTTGTAGGCCATCAGCTTGTAGAGGTTGCGTGCCACGGCTTGGGTGACCGCGCCGTCACCGGCCCGGCTGCGCACCTGCTCGACGAATTCGGCGTAGGCGCGGGCGTAGTCCTCGTCCTGGTAGGCGATCAGGTCCGGGATCCGCACGTCGAGCAGCCTCGCCAGCTCGCCGCCCTCGGCCCGCACCAACGACCGCACCCGTCGCACGGCCGCGGGGTCGGCTGTGGTCCCGGGTGCCGCCGGCGCCGGGGCCAGCTCGGTGACCAAAGCGTCCGGGTCGGCCACGAGCTGGCGACCGCGGCGGAACGCCTGCAGGTTGGCCGCGACCGCGGTGCCGTTGATCTCGATCGCGTGCTCAATCGCCGCGGCACTCACGTTGAGCGCGCCGGTCTGGTAGGCCGCGCCGAGCTGCAGGATGTTGGCGAACTGGTCGTCGCCGAACAGTGCCTCGGCCGCGGCGCGGGCGTCCAGGTAGTGCCCGCGAGCTGTCGCGCCGTCCAGGACGGACCGGATGCTGGACTGCTCGGGGAAGGACACCGCGGTGTCGACGATCATCCGTCCGGTCGGGATCTCCGAAGTGGACACCACCGCGACCGTGCGGCCCCGGTCAGCCACGGTCAGGTGCGCCGGATCGGCCGCCACGAGCGGGTCGCACGCCAGGTACAGGTCGCACTCCCCCGCGGCGAGCTTGGGCGCCTGCTCCACCGGTTCCGTGGTGATCTTGACGTCGGAGACGACGGCGCCGCCCTTCTGCGCCAGGCCGGTCTGGTCGAGGGTGCGCACGTGCCGCCCGTCGAGGACCGCGGCGGTGGCCAGGATCTGCGCCACGGTCACCACGCCGGTGCCGCCGATCCCGGTGATGCGCACGGCGACATCGCCTTCCGCGTTCCGCGGTTCCGGCAGCTCGGACGCCTCCAGCGACGCGATCTGCGTGCGGCGCTTCCCTTCTCCGGGCACGACGGTGAGGAAGGACGGGCAGTCGCCGTCGAGGCAGGAGTAGTCCACGTTGCACGAGGACTGGTGGATGCGGGTCTTGCGGCCGAATTCGGTGTTCACCGGCTGCACGGACAGGCAGTTGGACTTGACGCCGCAGTCGCCGCAGCCCTCGCAGACGCGTTCGTTGATGAACACCTTGGTGGCCGGGGTTTCCTGCTTGCCGCGCCGCCGCTTCCGCCGCTTCTCCGCGGCGCACTCCTGGTCGTGGATCAGCACCGTGACGCCCGGGATCGCGGCCAGTTCCTCCTGGGTGCGCAGCAGATCGTCGCGGGACCGGACCTCCACTCCGCGGGGGAACCGCAGCCGCCGCAACCGGCGCGGTTGGTCGGAGGTGACCACGACCTTCGCCGCGCCCTCGACGAGGAGCAGTTCGGTGAGCTTGTGCACCGGCAGCGCCCCGACCGCGTCCTGGCCGCCGGTCATCGCGACCGCCGAGTTGTGCAGCAGCTTGAACGTGACGTTCACGCCGGCCGCGACCGCCGCCCGCACGGCGAGGCTGCCGGAGTGGGTGAAGGTGCCGTCGCCGATGTTCTGCACCAGGTGGCGGGCCTCGACGAACGGGGCCATGCCGATCCACTGGGCGCCCTCGCCGCCCATCTGCGTGATGCCGATGACGTCCCCGACCTGGCCGGGCTCCATGAACAACGCCATGGTGTGGCAGCCGATCCCGCCACCCACGAGGGTGCCCTCAGGCACCTTCGTCGAGGAGTTGTGCGGGCAGCCCGAGCAGAAGTAGGGCGTGCGGGCCAGCAGCGGCACCGCGATCCGCTCCCGCCTGCGCCGCCCTTGCCACGCGCGCACCGGCTCGATGTCGCCGAGCAGGCGCGCGAGTCCCTTGGCGATGACGTCCGGATCCAGCTCGCCCAGCTCGGTGAACAGCACCCGGCCGTCAGGCCCGGTCTTGCCGTGCACGCGTGGCGCGCCGGTGCGACCGTAGAGGATCTCCTTGACCGCGGGTTCGATGAGCGCGCGCTTCTCCTCCACCACCACGATTTCGTTGAGCCCCTGGGCGAAGTCGGTGATGATGCCGGGTTCGACGGGGTGGATCACGCCGAGCTTGAGGATGCGGACACCGAAGCGGGCGAGCGCGTCCTCGTCGAGCCCGAGCGCGCGCAACGCCTGCCGCAGGTCCAAATAGGACTTACCGGCCGTGACGATCCCGATCCGGTCGCCCGGCCCGGACCGCACGATCCGGTTCACGCCACTGGCCCGCAGGTACTCCAGCGCGAGCGGCAGCCGCACCCGGTGCAGGCTGTGCTCCAGCGTCGCCAGCTCCGGCCCGAGAAGCCGGCTGCTCGGGCGGTGGCCGTAGGCGCCCTCGGGCAGCACCGGCGCCGTCCACGACGGGTCGACCACGGCGGTGCCTGCCGCGTCCGCGACGTTGGCGACGATCTTCATCGCCGTCCACAGCCCACTGGCCCGGGACAGCTCCACCGCGTGCCGACCGTGGTCCAGGACGTCCTGGGAATCCGACGGGAAGAACACGGGCATCGCCAGGTCGGCCAGCGCGTGCTCGGAGGCGCATGGCACCGACGACGACTTCGCGTTCGGATCGTCCCCGACGAGCGCGACGGCGCCGCCGAGCGGGTGGGTTCCGGCGAGGTTGGCGTGCCGCAACGCGTCCGTGGCCCGGTCCAGTCCCGGGGCCTTGCCGTACCAGAAGCCGGTGACGCCGTCCGTGCGCAGCGAGCCCAGCCCCGCGGCCAGCTGGCTGCCCATCACCGAGGTCGCCGCCAGCTCCTCGTTGAGGCCGGGCCGGTGCACCACCGCGTGCTCGTCCAGCAGCTTCCCGTGCCGCGCCAGCTCCAGGTCGAACCCGGCCAGGGGCGAACCCTCGTAACCGGATACGAACGCCGCCGTGTCCCGCCCTGCCCGCCGGTCCTGCCGAATGCGGTCCAGCACCACGCGCACCAGAGCCTGCACACCGGTCAGGTAGACCGTTCCCGTCTCGCGCACGTACCGCTCATCCAGGGTGAAGGTCGTCATGCCGGGCCTTTCGCGTCACGCCGGTTGGGACGTGGATCACTTCAGCCAACTCCAGCGGCGCCGCGCAACAACGAACAGGCCGGTTCCACCGAGCACGCAAAAATTCTCGCGATCGGAGTGTTCCGGCTCGCATCCGTTGCGTACGATCCCCCGTCATGGCCGACGAGCTGATCGACGCGACCGACCGGGAGATCCTGACGCTGCTGCGGGAGGACGCCCGCCGGACGCTGTCCGACATCGCCTCCCGCGTCACGCTGTCCACGGCCGCGGTGAAGCGGCGCGTCGACCGTCTGCAGGAGGCCGGAGTCATCACCGGGTTCACCGTGCAGATCGACCACGCCAAACTCGGCTGGGGCATCGAAGCCTTCACCCAGCTCCGCTTCTTCGGCACCACGAACGTCGACGAGATCGTGCAGACCACCACGCGGATGCCCGAGGCGCAGGCCGTGTTCACCATCGCCGGCGACCCGGACGCCTTGGTGTGGCTGCGGGTGCGCGACATGCAACACCTGCAGCGCACCATCGACGAACTGCGCCGCAGCCACCGCATCACCAGCACGAAAACGCTCATCGTGCTGGATTCCTGGACACGGGGCCAGCAATGGCCGGGCAGTGCGCCCTGACCGGACCCGTACACTCGCGGTGATCGGAAGGCAGGTGACAGGGTGTCGGAAGCACGTTCCCGGCTGCTCGGGACGGCCAGCCGGCTCTTCTACGCGGAGGGGCTGCACTCGGTCGGCATCGACCGGATCGTCGCCGAGGCCAAGGTGACCCGCGCGACGCTGTACCGGCACTTCCCCAGCAAGGACGACCTGGTCGTCGCCTACCTCACCGCCGCGGACGAGCTGATCCGCGCCCAGATCGAATCGGTGCGCCAGGCCGGGCACTCCCCCGCCGACACCGTGCGCGCGGTCGCCGGGACCATCGCCGACAGCATCCGTTCGGATGGGTTCCGCGGGTGCGCCTTCCTCAACGCCGCCGCCGAGTATCCCGCGCCCGACCACCCGGTCCACCGCGCCGTCCTGACCCACCGGCAGTGGTTCCTCGACACGATCACCGAGCTGATGGCCGCCACCGGCGAATCCGAACCCGAGCCGCACGCCAGGCACTTCGTCATGCTGCGCGACGGCGCCATGGCCGCCGGCTGCCTCGCCGACCCGGCCGCGGTCTGCGAAACCTTCCTCCTCGGCGTCGAAGGAATCCTCAAGTACCGCGACGCCTCCGTGGTGGACCAAGCCACGGTCACGACCCGCCGACGCCAGCCGGCTCGGGCACGCTGACCCAGCACGCGCTCGCCGCGCATCGAGAGGCACACCGGCCTCCGTCCGATCAGGACAGTCACGACGTCGCTCAGTCCAGCGAGTGAGGAGGTGCGCCGGTGTCCCCTCCCCCGCATGGCGGTGGGACGGAACACCGGCGCGGATCAGCGGCCGTAGGCTTCGAGCAGCCGCAGCCACACCTCGCTGACGGTGGGAAACGCCGGGACCGCGTGCCAGAGCCGGTCCAGCGGCACCTCGCCGACCACGGCGATCGTCGCCGCGTGGAGCATTTCCGCGACGTCCGGGCCGGCGAGGGTGAACCCGACGATCACCCTGCGGTCCTCGTCGACGACCATCCGGGCGTGCCCTTGGTACCCCTCGGCGTGCAGGGCGGCCCCGGCGGTCGCGGCCAGGTCGAAGTCGACCACACGGATCCGCAGCCCGGCGGCCTCGGCGGCGGCCGCGGTCAGACCCACTGCCGCGATCTCCGGTTCCGTGAAGATCACCTGCGGCACCGCGCGCTCGTCGGCGGTCGCCGCATGCCGGCCCCACTCGCGGTCGTCGGCGGGTTCCCCCTTCGCGCGGGCCACGATGACGTCGCCGACGGCGCGAGCCTGGTACTTGCCCTGGTGCGTGAGCAGAACGCGCCGGTTCACGTCGCCGGCGGCGTAGAGCCAGCCGCCACCGACCGGCGCGCCGTCCGCACCGACCACCCGCATCGTCTCGTCGACGGTGAGCCACGCGCCCGGCCGCAAGCCCACGTTGTCCAGCCCGAGGTCCTGGGTGTTCGGGGTGCGGCCGATCGCGACGAGGAGTTCGTCGGCTTCGAGCTGCTCGCCGTCGGTGAGCGTGATGGACACCGTGCCGTCGTCGTTGCGCTTGACTGACCCGGCCTCGGCGCCGATGCGCACCGAAACCCCCTTGTCCCGCAACGACGCTGCCACCAGCTCACCGGCGAACGGCTCGTTGAGGTGCAGCACGCCGTCGCGGGCCAGCATGGTGACCGAAGACCCCAGCCCGGCGAACGCGGTGGCCATCTCCGAAGCCACCACCCCGCCGCCGATGACGGCGAGCCGGGCCGGCACTTCCTCGGCCGCCACCGTCTCGCGGCTCGTCCACGGCCTCGCGTCGCGAAGGCCTTCGATGTCCGGGACCAGCGCGCCGCTGCCGGTGGCGACGACGACCGCGTGCAGCGCGGTCAGCGTCTCGGTGGCGCCGTCGGCGCCGGTCACCTCGACGGTCCGGTCGGAGCTGATCCGGCCGTGTCCCCGGTACAGGGGGACGCCGACCGACTCGAGCCAGGACACCTGGCCCTCGTCGTTCCAGTTCGAAGCGAAGGAGTCGCGACGGCGGAGGACGGCGGCCACGTCGAGGTCGCCCGTCACCGCCTCCCGCGCGCCAGGCACCTGCCGGGCGGCCCGGAGTGCCGCTCCGCTGCGCAGCAGCGCCTTGGTCGGCATGCAGGCCCAGTAGGAGCACTCGCCCCCGACCAGTTCCCGCTCCACGATCGCGGCGGTCAGCCCGCCCTGGACGACCCGGTCGGCCACGTTCTCCCCGACCGGACCGGCGCCGATGACGATGACGTCGTAGGTGGCCACGTCAGCCGGCCTTCGCGGCACTGCCGAGGCGGATCGCCGAAACGAGGAAGAAGATGCCGCCGAGGACGGCGTAACCGGCCACGGCGGACAGCGAAGGATCCGCGGCGGCGGCGCTGACGATGAAGTTGCCGCCGGCCAGCACCGAGATGCCGCCACTGAGGATCATCGGCCACTGGCCACCCATCTTCCGGCGAACGATCGCCACGATCAGCTGGACCAGCCCGGCGACGATCGCCCAGGCACCCCACACCCGCAGCACCGCCGGAATGCCGGAGGCCGCCGCGACGCCCACGCCGATGGTGGCGAGCAGGCTGATCGCCATGTTCACGTACAACCCGCGGACCGATCCGGTCCCCTTCGCCGAACGAGCGTCCACGACGGCCGCTCCCACGTCGAACAGCGGGTACAGGACGACCAGGACGATGCCGACGGTCCCCAGCCCCGACTTGGTCGTCAGGAACACCAGCGCCGCCCACACGATGGCGAACGCGAACCGCACGAAGTACAACCGGCGCAGCGCCGGCGCGAACCCGCCCACGGCGGGCGAATCGACAGTAGTCACCATGATCCCTTCAGCAGGAGGAGAACCGCTCGCAAGACCGAACGTTCTATCTCGACCTAGCTTGGACCGGTCGCGGCCCCATGTCAAGACCGAACGTTCTAGCTCACTCGGAAGACTTCCGGACCGCAGCGTGGTCATACCTCCTCGGCGCAGCGGCCGATCTCCTGCGAGACAACGGGATTCACCCTGCCCATCGAGCGGAACCTCGCGGTAGCACAGCCAGTTCGCGGCGGCGGCTGCCTCGCAAGGCAGCCGCCGGCCGTCCGATCGTCCTGCCGGCTCACGCCCAGCTGCGGTATTCGTCGGCGGGCAGCGGGTGATCCACCGGGACGATCCGGGAATGCACCGCGGTCAGGCAGCCGGGGCAGAACAACTGCCGGAAGACGACCTCCGCGTCGACGTACTCCTGCGGGTCGTGCCAGATGTGCGGCCCCGCCTCGGTCGGTGGCGCCTCCCGCCGGGCCAGCGACGCGACGAACGCACCCCCGGCCAGTGGCCCGATCGCGGTTCCACAATGGACGCACAGCACCGTGCCGCCGTCCGGCGCCTCCCGGACGGCGAGGTTGTCGTCGAGCCGGCGCAGGCCGGTCAGGTCCGGCTCACCGGCGGGCACGAGCCGCACCTGACCGGCCAGTCCGGCGCCGGAAGCGCGGCGCCGCCGCAGCTGCGCGCGTCGCTCTTCGGTCGCGGCGCCGTCCACTTCGCCGTCCTCGCGGAGCACGACCCCGTAGACGTCCTCGGCCGCGTCTGCCGTCACGCGGACCTGCCGCACGTCGTCGCGGACGCTCTCCGGCGACCGGAGCAGCGGATCGCCGTACCCGCCACCGGCCTGCCAATGGAGGTAGAGGGCGTCGCCCGGCCCCAGGTGGGACTCCCCTTCGCAGGGCAGCACCTCGATCTCCCCGCCCAGCTCCTCCAGGTCGCCGGGAATGACCGACGCCTGGGCCAGCTGAGGTTGGTTCACCCCGCGCACGACCAGGTCGAGCTGGGAGTTGCCGGGGTAACCGCCCGCCAGGCCGACGTTCTGGTTCGCGACCTTGCCGGTGCCGGAAACCACCAGTGACATCGTCCCCTGCTGGTCCGGGTGCTGGACGTAGCAGACCGAGCCGCTCATCCCCCCGCGCCGGCGGCCGGGCCCGCCGGAGTCGGTCTCCTCGCGGCGCCACAGGGCGACGAGCGGGTAGAGGTACTCGGTCATCTCGACGTCCGGCGCCCGCGCCGACGGGATGATCAACCGGCCGCCGGTGTCGACGCCGTCGTGGTACACCTGTGCGCCGTAGCCACCCGCCATGACGTCGAAGACCGGTGACACGAAACCCTTGCTCGCGCCGCCGCGGGTGTCCACACCGGACACGACACAGAGGTCGGTGGTGCCGTTGCAGATGGACTGCACGTCGGTGCGGTGGTCCGGTTCGGCGTCCAGCATCTTGGCCAGCACCTCGGCGACGAGGTTGCCCGAGCCCCAGGCCGGACCGAAGGGCCCCTTGCCGACCGCGGCCGGGAAGGACGCGTTGGTGATGGTGTCCTCGTCGGTGATGATCTCGAAGCAGCGCATCAGCCCCCCGGCCGCCCACGGGATGTCCCCGGCCAGCAGCGGCAGCATCGTGAAGACGATTCCGGCCCGCAGCCCCGGGTAGGGGCAGTTGATGATGCCGGTTTGCCCGGCGGTGCCGCGGAAGTCGAAGACGAGCGTGCCGGCTTCCTTGGTCATGGCCACCTTGATGGCGTGCAGACCGCGGTCGCCGGTCTGCGACTGCTCCTGATAACCGACCGCGGACCAGGTGCCGTCCGGCAGTGTCTCGAGCTTGGCCCGCAGCCGCCGCTCGGCGTCGTCCATCATCCGGCGCATCACCGACTTGACGGTGTCCGCGCCGTACTTGGCGATGAGCCGCAGGATCTGCTCGGCCGCGTTTTTGTTGGCGGCGATCTTGGCCCGCAGGTCGAGACCCACCAGGTGCGGGAGCCGCGAGCGGCGGACCCAGGCGTCGGCGACGTCGCGCTGCAGCACACCGCCGCGCACCACCTTCATCGGCGGCGTGGGGACGGCCTCGCCGAAGACGTCCTGCGCGGAGGGGCTGAACGAGCCCGGCCGCGGCCCGCCCAGGTCGACCTGGTGGGCGATGGCCGTCGTCCAGCCGAACAGCTTGCCCTCGTGGAAGATCGGCGCCAGGATCGCGGCGTCGTTCTGGTGCAGGCCGCCGCCGATCCACGGGTCGTTGCACAGGAACATGTCGCCCTCGGCGATACCGGGGTTGTCGCTGCGGTGCCGCAGCGTCCAGGTGATCGCCAGGTCCATCGAGCCGATCAGGCCGATGTTGTACGTGCCGACCTGGACCTGCTCACCGAGCTCGTCGCAGATGGAGAAGTTGAAGTCGTTGGACTCGGTGACGACGTGCGAGCCCGACATGCGGCGCAGCGTCTCCCCCATCTCCTGGGTGATCGCCCAGAGGCGGTGCCGGACGACCTCGTAGGTCAGGGCGTCGACCTCGGCGTCGCCGGCCTGGTGCAGGGGCAGGGCGGGCGAGATCTGCCGCAGCAGCTCCTCCCGCGGCATGGGGCGGCTGGTGAACTCGTCCGCCCCGGGGATCCTGGATGTCATGGGAACTGTCCTCACTGGTAGCGCAGCACGAGGTTGCCGAGGTGGTCGACTCGTCCGGTGACCCCGGCGGGGACCACGACCACCGTGGTCGGGACGTCGACGATCGCCGGTCCGGCGAGTTCGTGGCCGGCGCGCAGCCGCGCGTAGTCGTAGACGGGGGTCATCACGTAACCGGTCTGCGAGTCGAGGCAGACGGAACGTTCTCCGATCAGGGCCTCGCGCGGGTCGGGGCCGTCCGCTTCGGGGACGGCGGGCAGCGCGACCGGGAAGCCGAGGCCGGCCTTGGCGCGCATGCGGTAGGTGATCGCCTGCACCCCCGCCTCCCGGTAACCGGCGCCGCTGCCGTTGACCCGCTCGTACTGCTCCTCGAAGCGCGCGAGGATCTCCTCGCCGGTGCGCTCGGTGAACTTCGCTTCCGGAACGGCGGTCGAGAGCTCGGTGACCTGCATCGAGTACCGCAGGTCGATCTCGCGGTGCAACGACACGTCGTGGAACTTCACCTTCTGCCGGTCCAGCGCGCGCTGCAGGTCGGCTTCGAGCCGCGCGAAGTGGGATTCGAGCGCGGTGTGGTCGACCGGGAAGGACGACGGATCGGACAGTTCCGCGCTCAACGCGACGTCCGAGGCCGCGAGCCCGTACGCCGAGAAGGCGGACGCGACCGGTCCGAGCGGCACGACGACCTCGCTGACGCCCAGGTCCTGGCAGTAACCGGCGCAGTGAGCCGGCCCGGCGCCGCCGAAGGCGTAGGCGACGAAGTCGCGGGGGTCGTAGCCGGCCTGCACGACGGCCCGCCGCAGCAGGTCCCCCGCCTGCGCGTTCTGCACCTCGTGGATGGCGATGGCGGCTTCTTCGACGGTGAGGCCGAGCGGCTCTGCGACGTGCACGCGG
The DNA here is from genome assembly GCF_000231075.2 of Amycolatopsis sp. ATCC 39116. Lineage (NCBI taxonomy): Bacteria > Bacillati > Actinomycetota > Actinomycetes > Pseudonocardiales > Pseudonocardiaceae > Amycolatopsis > Amycolatopsis sp. ATCC 39116. The sequence goes on from NZ_AFWY03000005.1 coordinate 176,067, forward strand.
ATCGCCTCCCGCGCGAGGTCCATCCGCAGCGGCTTGCGTCCGCCGAGCAGGCCCCGCTCGCTCAGGATGCCGAGCACCAGATTGGCGTCGGTGTTCGTCGGGCGCGTCCCGCCGTTGCCGTAACAGGCGGGACCGGGCACGGCTTCGGCGCTCTGCGGCCCGAGCCGCAGGTTTCCGCCCTCGTCCACGGACGCGAGGGCCCCGCCGCCGGAGCCGATGGTGTGCACGCGAATCGTCGCCGCGTTGATCGGGAACTGGTTGACGATGGAACCCGGCGCCATGACCGGCTCGCCGTCGACGATCAGTCCCGCGAGGAACGTCGTGCCCCCGACGTCGGTGGTGATCACGTTGCGGTGGCCCAGCTGCCCGGCCAGGCGCATCCCGCCGACGACGCCGCCGGACAGCACGGACCCGACCGTCGTGATGGCGTGCTCGGGGGCCCGGTCGGCGGTGATGGTGCCGCCCTCGCTCTGCATGACCAGCAGCGGTCCCTTGAGCCCGCCTTCCTCCAGCCGCTTCTGCAGCGGCAGCAGGTAGGTGCGCAACCGCGGGCCGACCTGGGCGTTCATGATCGTCGTGGAGGTCCGCGCGAACTCGCGGATGCGGGGGCTGACCTCCGAGGACAGCGTGACGTACATGTCCGGGGCGATCTCGTGGACCAGCTCCCGCACACGCTGCTCGTGGACGCCGTTCTTGAACGACCACAGCAGGCAGACCGCGATCGCCTCCACCCCCTGGTCCACGAGGGCCTGTGCGACCCGGCGGACCTCGTCCTCGTCTAGCGGCACCAGGATCCGTCCGGCGTGGTCGATCCGCTCGGTGACCTCCAGGGCCCGGTACTTCGGGATCAGCGGCGCCGGCTTGCGCTGCCGGAGCGTGTCCTGGATCTCGTGGGCCGACCGGCCCAGCGTGCGGCCCTCGGCGTTCATGATGTAGATCGCGTCCCGGTGGCCCTTGGTGGCGATCAGCCCGACATCGGCGACTTGGCCTTGGACCAGGGCGTTGATCGAGGCGGTCGTGCCGTGCGCGATGTAGTCGGTCTGCGAGAGCAGTTCGCCGACGTCGATGCCCAGCTCGGCGGCGAGGTCTTCGATCGCGCGCATGACCCCGGCCTCGCGGTGGGGCGGGGTCGTCGGCGTCTTGGCCGACACGATCCGGCCCGCGCCGTCGGAGGCGACGGCGTCGGTGAACGTGCCGCCGACGTCGATGCCCAGTGCGTATGGCATGCGTTTCTCCTGGTGTTCTCTACCGCTGGTGGGCGGGGACGCGCCCGGTGACTGTGTGCAGGAGCTGCTCGGGGCTGGCCTCCGCACCACCCATCCAGGCGACGTGCTGGTCCGGGCGGACGAGCAGCAAGTCGGCGGGGTAGCGGTCGGGCCACCGTCCGGGCAGGTCCACGACGGCGAGGGGGATGCCGAGTTCCCGGGCGGCCCTGGTCCAGGACGTCGTCGCGGTCCGCGGGTTCACGCGCAGCACGGTGAAGCCGTGGCCGAGCACGTCGAGCACCGACCGGCCGTCGTCGAGCCACGCATGCGGTAGCCGGAACCCCGGCCGCGCCCGATCCTGGTAGTCCCCCATGGTGATCTCGGCGTGGCCGCCGCCGACCACCAGTGGCGAGCCCGCGTAGTGGTAGCCGAAGCTGAACCCGTCGGGTGAATACCGGCGCGGCTCGGTGACAGCGAGCCGCTCGGCGAACTCCGCGCGCGCCCGCTCGCCGTCCGGGCCGGGCAGGTGGATCTCCGGCGGGACGTCCGCGAACGACGTGCGTGCCTGGGCGCCGACCGCCGCGGCGAACTGCTCGCCGACCGGCTTGCGCTCCGCTTCGTAGGCGTCCAGCAGCTCCGGTGGCGCCCATCCGTGGTGGACGGCCGCCAGCATCCACCCGAGGGTCGCCGCGTCCTGGATGCCCGCGTTCATGCCGAATCCCCCCACGGGGATCCAGATGTGGGCGGCGTCCCCGGCCAGGAACACCCGGCCCGCGCGGTACCGCCGGGCGACGAGCCGCCGTCCGGTCCAGCGCACCACGCCGAGCACCTCGTGCTCCACGGGCTTCCCCACGGACTCCCGCAGCAGTTGTTCCGGGTCCTCGCCCCCGGTGTCGTGGTCAGGGGCGAAGGCCACGTGGTTGAGCCACAGCGACTCGCCGTCGATCGCGATCAGCGACGCGATCCGGCGGCCGTAGGTCCAGTACGTCCAGGCCCGGTCGCGGGCGGCGAGCCGGCCCAGCTCTGGCGAGCGGACGAAGGTCGAGACGAACCGCTGGATCGCGTCGACGCCTTCGTACCGGATGCCCAGTTGCCTGCGGACGGTGCTGTGGGCGCCGTCGCAGCCGACCACGTACGCGTACCGCAGAGCGCGGCGCTCGCCCGCGGTCTCCACCACCGCCTCGACGTGGTCGTCGAACTGCCGGAGCGAGACCAGCCGGGTGCCGCGCTCGAGGGTCAGCCCGGGGAGCGTGCCGGCGTGCCGCTCCAGGATGGGCTCGAGGTACAGCTGCGAGATCCGGTGCTGCGGCTCCGGCGTCGGCCAGCCGTCCTTGCCTTCGCCGGCCAGGACCTCGCGCGCGGACGGCAGATCGATCCGGTAGATCTCCTCGCCGGCCAGGGTCGTCCGGTAGTGGATCGAGGTGGGGTAGTCCCCGGGCAGGCCGGCCCGGCGGATCTCGCCGGCCAGCCCGAGCCGCCGGAAGATCTCCATCGACCGCGCGGAGGTGGTGTTGCACCGGGGGTTCACACCCCGCTCTTCGGTCGCTTCCACGACGTGGCAGGGGACGCCGCGCTGCGCGAGGTCGATGGCGAGAGTCAGGCCGGCGGGCCCCGCGCCCACGACCAGGACATCGGCCCGGCCTTCGCTGTGCTGTGTCATGCGCTCAGGAACTCCCCTACCAGCTTGCAGAACTCGTCCGGCCGGTCGACGTGGATCCAGTGCCCCGCCCCGGCCACCACTTCGAGGCGAGCGTCGGGCAGGGACGCGACCAGGCGCTCGGAGACCTCGGGCGGCGAGACCCGGTCGCACTCCCCGTGCAGTGCGAGCACCGGGGTCGTGATCTTCCCGAGGTCGACCGGCGGCGGGCCGTCCACGACGTCGGCGAACATCGACCGGAACGCGGACTCGGCGCCGGGGCGGAGTGCCTGCCTCAGCCGGAGCTCGGTGAGCTCGTCGAGCAGTTCTTCGTGGACGTGCTCGTCGGCGACCAGCCGGCCGAGGGTGGCTCGCATGGACGTCTTGGTGGGGTTGTCGTAGAACGGAATCGCGCGCGGCAGTGGTCCCGTCCCGGCTCCGCCCATGACGACCGCGCGGTCGACCCGCTCGGGCGCCATCGACAGCAACGCCAGTGCCGCGGCCCCGCCCGCGGCCGAGTTGCCGACCACGTGGACGCGCTCCAGGCCGTGCTGGTCGAGGAGGTCTCGTACCTGCCGGGCGCGGGCCAGCGCCCAGGCACGCGGCCCGGCGAGCCCGCCCGTCCCGGCGATCCGCGTCCCGAACCCGAGGAGATCGGGCGCCAGGCAGCGGAACTCACCCTCGAACCGGGGCCGCACGCCCGACCAGTTGCTCGCCGCGTCGACGCCGGGTCCACCACCGTGGAGCAGCACGAGATCTGATGTGGCCGGCACCTACCGCCTCCTCTGTGGATCGTACGTCGCGACGAGGTCGGTGCCATCACCCGCATGCCGAGTCCGCGCAGGATGATCTCCAGGCCGGGTGCGTCCGAACCGGACGAGGAGGAGCACCGCGAGAGCCCCGATCACGCCGGGGATCGCGAAGATCCGGAACATCGAGCCGGGGGCCCAGCCCGCCTGCAGCAGGAAACCGGCGATCAGGGGCGCCAGGACGGCACCGAGCCTGCTCACGGCGACCGCCAGACCGAGCGCCGTCGCGCGGGCTTCGGCCGGGTAGAGGTTCGGGATGATGACGTTCATCCCCGAGATCGCGCCGTTGAGGAACAGTCCGACGAGCACGGCCACGACCAGTGCGGTGGCCAGCGTCGACAACGACACGGAGAACAGGATGAGGAAGAGGGAACCGATGCCGAAGTAGGCCGCGGTGAGCCGCCGCGGCCCGACCCGGGAAACCAGCAATCCCAGCAGGACCGCGCCGGTGACACCACCGATGCTGAAGAGAACGCCGCCGCTGATGCCCTGCTGGCCGGACATGCGGGCCTTCAGCAGCAGGCTGGGAGTCCACGAACTCGCGAAGTAGAACGTCATCTGCGCCGCGATGAACGCCACCCAGACCAGCGCCGTCCGAAGGGCGTTGCCTCCGCGGAACAACGAATCGAGCGCCACTTTGCGCGACACCGAGGCCGGAGGTGCCGAGGGCAGGTCCTCGACGCGGGCGCGGCCCATCGAGGCGAGGATCCGGTTCAGCTTGTCCAAGGCCTGGCGCGGCCGGCGTGCGACGAGGTAGTCCATCGACTCCGGCAGGTACCGCAGCCCGACCACGAAGAGGACGGCGGTGGCGGCACTGCCGAACACGAAGACCGCTCGCCAGCCGAACGGGCCCAGCAGCAGGCTCGAGGCGATCCCGGCGACGAACGAGCCAAGACCGTACCCGGTGGTGATCAGCGCGACGACCAGCCCCCGGCGCCGGTGGTTCGCGTACTCCGAGGTGAGCACCGGCAGGCTGGCCGCCATCGCGCCCACCGCCGCGCCCGTGACGAGCCGGCAGACGAGGAGCTGGCCGAGGTCCTGCGACACGGAGGCGGCGAGCATGCCCAGTGCGGCCAAGGCGAGACAGCCGAGAGTGAGGCGCCGTCGCCCGATTCGGTCGGCGAGGGGCGCGAGGAAGAGCCCGCCGAACGCCATCCCGGCCAGTCCTCCGCTGAGCAGCACTCCCACCGCCGAGGGGGACAGACCCCACTCGCGGGTGATCGCCGGCCCGATGAAGGACGTGACCAGGAGATCGAACCCGTCGATCAGGTTGATCACCAGGCACAGGGAGACCGCACCGACCTGGGCCCGGCTCATCGGTGAGTTCTTGACCTCTTCGAGAACGTTCAAGGGAACCTCGCTTCGTTGCGACGGTCGGTCAGGCCCCGGTAGAGCCCCGGGCGGCAGTGGAACGCGGCTGACAAGAGCCACTCGACGCGCGCTGTATGTAGCGTTCACTCTACAAGCTTGAGGAGGGGTTGACTAGTGCACACCACTCGGCCGTCCACAGCAGAATCTCGGGACGTGCAACGGATGGAACAGGCAACTCCGCGGCATCCTCCGATCTCGTGTTAGAGTGAGCACTACATACATGAGATAGAACGTTCGGTCTTGCTCATTCTGCTCCCCTCTCTCACTGAAGGAAACCCATGCCCGGTCACACTGGCGACGACTCCTCGGTCGCCGCAGCGCAGCGCGCGTTGCGCGCCCTCCTGCCCGCCCAGCAGATTCACGTTTCCGGCAGGGGCTACGCCGAGGGCGTCACCTTGTGGAACGCCGCGGTGAGGCGCCGGCCCGCCATCGTGCTGACCTGCAACTCCACCGCCGACGTGGTCACCGGTGTGCGCACCGCACGGGAATTCGGCCTCCCGCTCACGGTGCGCGGCCGCGGCCACGACTGGGCCGGCCGTGCCCTGTCCGACGGCGGCTTGACGCTGGATCTGCGGCCACTGCGCGACGTCCGGGTCAATCCCGGCGCCCGGACCGCCGAAGTCGGTGGCGGCGCGTCGGCCAACGACCTGCTGGCCGCGGCCGGCGCGCACGGCCTGGTGGCCGCGACCGGCACGATCGGGACGGTCGGGGTGGCCGGGCTGACCCTCGGCGGGGGTTACGGTCCGCTGGCCGGGCGGATCGGCCTCGCCGCGGACAACCTGCTGGCCGCCGAGGTGGTCACGGCCGACGGATCGGTCGTGCGCACGGACCAGCACCAGCATCCCGGTCTGCTGTGGGCACTGCGCGGCGGAGGCGGCAATTTCGGGGTCGTCACGTCGATGACCGTCCGGCTGCACGCCGTGCCCTCCGTGATGACCGGCCTGGTGCTCTATCCCTGGCACCAGGCCACGCGAGTGCTGGAGCGGGTTCGCGAGGCGCACCACGACGCCCCCGACGACCTGACGATCCAAGTCGGTGCGATCGCCGTACCGGACGGCTCGCCCGCGCTCCTGGTGCTGCCGACCTGGGCGGGGGACGCCGCGGTGGGCGAAGACCCCGCTGGTCCGGTGATGGCGCTGACCCGGCTCGGCGATCCCCTGCTCACCCAACTGGAGACCGCGCCCTACGCCGCGGCGATCGCCGCGCGGGACGCGATGTTCCCCGACGGCAGGCACGTCACCATCCGCACCCGCTCGGTGCCCGGGCTCACCGACGACGTCATCGGCGTCGTCGAGCGATTCGGCGGCCGGCTGCCGACACCGATGTCCGGGCTGACCCTGCACCACTTCCACGGCGCCGCGGCCAGGGTCTCCACCACCGACACCGCCTTCGCGCTGCGCCGGCCGCACCTCATGGCCGAGATCATCGGCATCCACCCGGCGCAGGACAGCGGCGAGCACGTCGTTCGCTGGGCCGACGCGGCATCCGCGGGGCTGGCCGGGCAAGCCTTCCCGGGTGGCTACGCCAACCTGCTCGGGCCGGAAGCAACCAGCCAGATCCCCCACGTCTACGGGGACAACCTGCCCCGCCTGCAGCGGATCAAGGCGGCGGTGGACCCGGACGGTGTCTTCTCCGCCACGCCGTTGCCGATGGCCGGACCCGCCTGACCGAGCCGGCCCGCGGGCCCCGTCCCCTTCGGCGGCCCGCGGGCGACAACCCCTCCAGAGACGGGTCAGGCCGCGCTCCAACCCCCGTCGAGGATCAGTTCGGTGCCGGTCACGGCCGAGGCCTCGGGTGAGCACAGGTACGCGACCGCTCCGGCGACCTCGCCGGGTTCGATCAGGCGCTTCACGGCCGACTTCGCCAGCAGGACCTCCGACAGCACCTCGTCGGTGCTCAGTCCGTGCGCCGCCGCCTGGTCCGCCAACTGGTTCTCCACCAGCGGCGTGCGCACGTAGCCAGGGCAGACGCAGTTGCTGGTGACGCCCTTGGCCGCGCCTTCCAGCGCGATGACCTTGGACAGGCCCAGCAAGCCGTGCTTGGCGCTGACGTAGGCGGACTTGTAGGCGCTCGCCCGCAGGCCGTGAACGCTGGACAGGTGGATGATCCGCCCCCAGCCGCGCTCGTACATTCCCGGCAGGACGGCACGGGTCAGCAGGAACGGAGCCTCGAGCATCAGCCGCAGCATGAACGCGAAGCGGTCGGGTTCGAACCGTTCGACGGGCGCGACGTGCTGGATTCCGGCGTTGTTCACCAGGATGTCGGCATCGAACTCCACACCGGCCAGTTCGTCGGTGCGGCTCAGGTCGATCGCCAGCGCCTCGCCACCGATCCGCTCGGCCGTCCGCGCCGCTCCCCCGGCGTCGATGTCGCAGACGACGACGTGGACGCCGAGCCCGGCGAGCCGGGTCGCCACCGCCGCGCCGATCCCGCTCGCCGCGCCGGTGACCACCGCGCGCCGGCCGGACAGATCGGATCCGGATCGATCGGACATCGTCACGACCTCGGTGAAGCGAAGGGATTCGCGTCGGCGTGGTGGTGACCCCACTCGTCCGAACGCCCGAAATCGTGCGGGATCCAGTCGTCGCCGACTTCGATGCCACCGCAGCCGATCTCCAGGTGGAACCCGCTCGGGTTCCGGACGTAGAACGAGATCGCCTTGTCGTTCATGTGCCTGCCCAGGCTGATCGAGATCGGCACGTCGTTGGCCTTGGCCCGGTCGTAGGCCCGCCCGACGTCGTCGATGGAGCCGTGCTCGAACTCGAGGTGGTGGATCGAGGTGGTGTCCGCGTGCGCGAGAGCGATGCTGTGGTGCGTCCGGTTGCAGCGGAAGAAGAACAGGCCGGGAGCGCGGTAGTCGGTCAGCTTGAACTCGAGCACCGACTCGTAGAGCTCGCGCAGTTCGCCGAGGTTGGGGCTGGCCAGCACGAAGTGCCCCAGACCGGTGATGCCGGCCCCGCCGGCGGGGCGGTCGGCGCCCAGGCGCACCTTGGCTTCCCCGACCGCCAGCTCCACGCGGTAGCCGACCGGGTCGGTGAACCAGCGCAGCTGCGTGGCACCACGCAGTTCCTGTTCTTCCGCCGATCCGTCCGCGACGGTGAATCCGGCGCCGGTCAGCCGCTCGGTGAGCCGGTCCAGCTCCCACGGCGAGTCCACGATCCAGCCCAGCTCACGGGGACGGTCCTGAGTGGACCGGTAGAGCGCGAGGCGGTACTTGAACTCGTCGAGTTCGGCGAGGGCGACCTCGTCCGTGCCGGACTTCGCGTGGGTGACACCGACGCCCAGCGTGCGCCCGAGCAGGTCGGTCCACGCGTCGAGGTCGGCGACCTCGAGACCGACGTACCCCAGTTTCCTGATTCCCACTGTGTCATCCCTCCGGCGCGGCGGCCGCGCCACCCTGCAGAAACTCGCGGACGATGTGGTTGAACTCGGGTGCGCGCTCGTACTGGACCCAGTGACGGCAGTTCGGCAGCACCCGCAGCTCCGCGTTCGGGATGCCGGCGAGGATCTTGGGCGCCCAGGCCAGGGGCACGGTCTGGTCTTCCCGGCCCCACACCAGCAGCGTGGGGGCGGTGATGAGACCCAGGTCGGGCGTCAGGTCCCCGAAGTTCGGGGGGATGGGCAACTCGGGGTGGGCCCGGAGGCTGGACTCGTAGCGCTCGTCGATGAGCGCCTCGGTCGCCAGTGACTCGTCGTGGACCATGAGCCGCACGAACTCGGCCATGGCCTCGCGCGACGGCTTGTCCGCTGCCATGTAACCGAAGAGGCGTGCGAGCCCGGCGGGCCAGGGCGGCGCGTCCGGCGGGAGGACCCCGCCCGGGGCCATCAGGACGAGCCGGTCCACGCGATCCGGGTAGCGCATCGCGATTCGCATGGCCACGGCGCCACCGTAGGAGTTGCCGACCAGGTGGGCCCGCTCGATCCCGAGCGCCGTCATCGCGCGGCACACCCGGTCGGCGGCGTGGAAGATCAGCGGCTCGTCCGTCTCCGGCCGCGGGGACTCTCCCCAGCCCGGCAGATCGACCACGATGTTCCGGTAGTCGGAGAAGGCGGGCAGGTTCCCGCCGAAGTTGCTCATTCCGGTGGCGCCCGGCCCTGAGCCGTGCAGCCACACGACCGGGCTGCCCGAACCGGCCTCGGTGTAGGCCAGGTGCGCGTCACCGACATCCAGAGTGCTCGTCACTGTGCCACCCTATCCGTTGTATGTAGCGCTCACTATACAACGGACGGCAGCGTTATCAAGGTCGAGCGGATTGCGATCGCCAACCGCGACGGCGGCCGGCGTCAGCGCTTCCGCTTCGCCGCGGCCTGCCGTTCCGCCAGGCCGCGGACCAGGGAGACGAAGGGGGCCACCTGCGAGCTGTAGCTCACGCCGTCGAAGCTGTTGGTCACCGACAAGCCGTCGGTCAAGGCGCGACCGAGAACGGCCAGCTGCTGCACCAGGGCTTCGTTGTTCTTGCCACCGTGGGGCGCGAAGATCGGGGTGAGCGCTTGAACCCAGGAAGCGTGGGCGTAGTCGCGGATGCGCCGGACGGTCGCCTGAACCGCCTCGGCGTCCTTCTGCGGCCCGATGCTGATGGCGACCAGCAACTGGAGGTAATCCGGCCGCCGGTCGAGTGAACTGCACGCGGCGGAGAACCAGGCTTCCAGGCGCTCCAACGGCGCCAGGTGGTCGAACGAAGACGGATCGGGGAACAGCGCGTGCAGCTCGTCGAAGGTCCGCTCCAGCAGCGCCGCCAGCACGCCGAGCTTGCTGCCGAAGTGATAGTAGATCGAGCTCGGCGGAAGACCGGACTGCGCGCTCAGGTCCGAGATCGCCATGCCGTCGTAGCCCTTTTCTCTGACGAGGGCGCGAGCCGCGTCAAGGATCACCTCGCGGCTGCTCAGCCCGGCAGCCGTCCGAGCGGAGCTGGAATCCCTCGCCATGCCCTCATGATAGGTCCGCGACGGTGTCACTCCCCCACCGGGCGCGCGGGCGGGCGCCGGGCCGGCGGTACCAGACCGGCCCGGTCACCACGTCAGCCGACGGTCGCGTCGACGGTCACGGGGATGTTGCCGCGGGTCGCGTTCGAGTACGGGCAAATCGCGTGGGCGCCTTCGACGAGCTGGTCCGCCGTGTCCTGGTCCACACCGGACAGTTCGGCGTGCAGCGCCGCGCTGAGGCTGAACCCGCCTTCCGGCGTCGAATGCACCTGAACCTCGGCGACGACGGCGGAGTCGGTGATCCTGACCTTCCGCTGTGCCGCGACGGCCTTGAGCGCCGAGTGGAAGCACGAGGCCCATCCCGCCGCGAACAGCTGCTCCGGGTTGGTCGCGCCGCCGGGGCCGCCCATCTCCTTGGGGATCGCCAGGGAGAGCTCGAGCAGGCCGTCGTCGGTCCTCGCCCGTCCTCCCGCGCGGCCGTCGCCGGTCGAGGTGGCGATGCCGACGTACAAGGGCTTCGTCATGGGAGAGGTCCTTTCTCGCTCACGGCCGAACCGCGATACCGAACGTTCTATCTGGTTTCACTATGAGGCGTTCACGGCCACACGTCAAGACCGAACGTTCTACCTTTCCTCGTCAGCGTGCGCTAGAGTGAGCGCTACATACAGCGCGCGGACCGGGGGAAGACCGTTGAACAGCAGGCGGGCCGAACCACGGCCTCGTTCCAGGCGAAAGGCGCACTCGTGACACGGAAACGCTGGTCCGCCGACGACATCCCCGAGCAGCACGGGCGGACAGCTGTGGTCACGGGCGCCAACACCGGGCTGGGTTTCGCGATCGCCGGGGCGCTCGCCCGGCGCGGCGCCTCCGTCGTGCTGGCCTGCCGCGACCCGGGCAAGGCGGCTGCGGCGGCCGAGCGGATCCGGGCCGGCGCGCCCGGCGCCGTGGTCCGCACCCTTCCGCTGGACCTCGCCTCGCTCAAGTCGGTCCGCGCCGCCGCCCGGCGGCTGCACGACGAGTACGACGGCTTCGACCTGCTCGTGAACAACGCAGGCGGCTTCCGCGTGCGGTACTCGGTCACCGAGGACGGCTTCGAGTCGACCATCGCCGTCAACCACCTCGGCCCGTTCGCGTTCACCGGTCTGGTCCTGGACCTGCTGACCGGCACGCCCGGATCCAGGGTGGTGACCGTCGGCAGCAACGGGCACCGGCAGGGCACGATCGACCCGGCCGACCTCGATCCCGAGCCGGGCGCCGCCTACCGGTTCATGCCGGCCTACTACCGCGCGAAACTGGCCAATCTGCTCTTCAGCCACGAGCTGGACCGTCGCCTCCGAGCCGCCGGCGCGCCCACCATCGCGGTGGCCGGACACCCGGGCCTCGCGCGGACCGACGGCGGACGTGACATGCACTGGGCGGTCCGGGCCGCGCTCGATCCCCGGGTGAACCCGCTCGCGCTCCTGGTGTCCCAGAGCGCGGCGAAGGGAGCGCTGGGGCCGCTGCGGGCCGCTACAGACCCGCGGGCGCAGGGTGGCGACTACTACGGCCCGCGCGGGCGCACCGGCCATCCCGAGCTGGTCACCGCCACCGAACTGGCCCACGACGCCGACTTGCAGCGGCGACTGTGGGAAGCATCCGAGCGACTGACGAAGGTCGCCTACCTGTCCGATCCCATCCGGAGAAGTGAGGCAAGCAAGTGAGCAAGCACAGCAGGGTGGCTCGTGGCGTCGCGGTCACCGCCCTGACGGTAGCCGGCGCGATGTCGGTGACCGTTGCCCCGGCCACCGCCGCGAGCACGCCCGTGAACGGCGCTCTAGCGTCCCATAAGGCGCTCGGCAGGCTCGGCGCGCTGACCGACCTCGTCGTCGAACGCCTCCGGGTGAGCGACGACGTGGCGGCGGCCAAGTTCGGCACGGACTCGCCGATCGACGACCCCGCCCGTGAACAGCAAGTGCTCGACCAGGTGCGGCAGCAGGCCGGCACGCTCGGCCTGGACCCGGAGTCGGCGGCGGCCTTCTTCCGGGACCAGATCACGGCGAGCAAGGTGGTGCAGAGCGGACTGTTCTCCCGTTGGACGGCCCACCCGGACGAGGCCCCCACCACCCGCCCCGACCTGGGACAGATCCGCACGCGGCTGGACCGGCTGACCACGGATCTGCTCGGTCAGCTGAAGGCCACGGAGGAGGTGCGCGGCTCGCGCGTCCCGTGCACGGTCCAGCTCGCCTTGGCCACAGGTTCGGCGACGGTCCTGGAGCGGCTCGACGCCCTGCACCGCCAAGCGCTCGGCACCGCGGTGCACTCCGTGTGCACCGGCGACGCCGTCACCGAGGCATAACCGGTCAACCGGCCCAGCCGTTCGGAGGTAGTTCGCTTGAATGCCCACGTCCACAAGGCCGCCGAGGTGCTGGCCACCGCTGCCCGCACCGGCGTCCCGTGCCCGCCGGTCCGCGACCTGTTCGCCGAAGGCGACATCGACGCCGCCTACGAAGTCCAGCGCCTGCACACCGAGCGGCGGCTCGCGGCCGGACACCGCCTGGCCGGGCGCAAGATCGGCTTGACCTCGCCCGCCGTGCAACGTCAGCTGGGTGTCGACCAGCCGGACTTCGGCGCGCTGTTCTCCGACATGGCGCTCGGCCACCACGGGACCGTTCCGGCAGGCAGACTGCTGCAGCCCAAGGTGGAGGCGGAGATCGCCCTGATCCTCGGGGCCGACCTGCCCGGCCCCGCCTGCTCGGTCGCCGACGTCCGCGCGGCCACCGCGTTCCTCGCCCCGGCCCTGGAGATCGTCGACAGCCGGATCGCCGGCTGGGACATCAGCATCGTCGACACCGTCGCCGACAACGCCTCCTCCGGCCTGTTCGTCCTCGGCGACACCCGGGAGGCACTCGGAGACGTCGAACCGGCCGACGTCGAGATGCGGCTCCACCGCGGCACCGAACTCGTCTCCCAGGGCACCGGCCGCGACTGCCTGGGCGATCCCCTCAACGCGGCCGCCTGGCTCGCCGCCACGCTGGCCCGCCGCGGCGAGCCCCTGCGCGCCGGCGACATCGTCCTCACCGGCGCGCTGGGCCCGATGGTTGCCGCCTCCCCCGGCGACGTCTTCACCGCCCGGATCTCCGGACTCGGCACGGTCCGGGCCGGCTTCGCGACCGGGGGGAACGCTTCATGAGGGACCGTTCCGGCCGCGGGACATCCGCGCGGTGACCACCGCGTTGCTGCCGATGATCAAGCCGATGCCGATCCACTCGTTGAGCTTGAGCGCCTGGTGCAACAGGAGCCACCCCGCCAACGCGGCCCAGACCGGGTTGATGCTGGTGAACGTGCCGAAGACCTGAGCGGGTATCCGGCGCAGGGCGAGCAGGTCGGTGACGTAGGGCACGATCGAGGACAGCAGGCCACAGGCGACGGCGAGGAGCACCGCCGCCGCGCCGGGAGCGTGGAAGGTGAACCAGACCGCCGCGACCGGAACCCACGCCGCCGCCGTGACGGCGCTCGCCACCGCGGTGCCCTGCAAGCCGGGAAGCTGTTGTCCGAGCGTGCGGTTGAGGAGCACGTAGGAACCCCAGGCTGCCGCCGCGAGCAGGGCCAGTGCGATGCCGATGACGTCGGTGCTCGGGCTCGGGGCGGTCAGGACGACCACGCCGGTTCCGGCGACGAGGGCGCAGGCGAAGTCGGATGCCCGTCGTGAGCTCGCGACGGCGACGGTGAGCGGGCCGAGGAATTCGAGGGTGACGGACAGGCCGAGCCCGATGCGGTCGACCGCGGCGTACAGACTGAGGTTCATCACGCTGAACACGACCACCAGGCCCAGGATCGGCCGCCACTGCTGTGCGCGCAGGCCGCGGAAACGCGGGCGCACGATCGGCGTCAGGACGAGCGCCGTCACGAACTGCCGAACCGCGACCACGCCGACGGGGCCGATGGCCGGGAACGCCATCGCGCCCAGGGCCGCGCCGGTCTGGTTGGAGACCGAGCTGGTGAGCATCAGCGCGATACCGGCGCCGCGCTGGCTCCGGGTCGCTGTGGCAGCGGAGAGCCCGCCGGCCGCGGGGCGAGCGCGTCCGGGTTTCTGGAGGGTGCTCATACCGCCACGTTAAGAGCACTGCCCGGCATGACCTAATGCGACTTTCGGACTTGCCATACGCTCGTGTTATGGATTGGAGTCTGCGTGAGCTGCGGTTCTTCGTCACCGTGGCCGAAACCGGGTCGTTCACCGAGGCGGCGGCGCGACTGCACGTTTCGCAGGCCGCGGTCTCCCGGACGATCGCCGGGCTGGAGAAGACCGTCGGAGACAAGTTGCTGTGGCGGGTGCCGCGGGGATGCGAACTGACCAGCACCGGGCTGCAGGTGCTGCCACAGGCGCGGAAGGTGCTTGCCGAGGCCGATCGGTTCACCGGGTTCCTGGCCTCCCGCCACCACGTCCTGCGGCTCGGGTACGCATGGGCAGCTCTCGGACGGCACACCGCGCAGCTGCAGCGGATCTGGGCTGAGCGGCACGAGTCGGTCGAGCTGGAGCTGGTCCGGCACAACTCGCCGACCGCGGGGCTGGCCGAAGGCCTCTGCGATGTCGCGATCGTGCGCAAGCAGGTCGACGAGAAGCGGTTCGACTCCGTGGTGGTGGGTCTGGAACGCCGGCTGGTCGCGTTCGCGTCCGACGACCCGCGGTGGTCACGACGCCGGATGCTGAGCATGGCCGAGATCGCCGAACGCACTGTGATCATCGACCCCCGCGTGGGGACCACGAGCGCGCGGTTGTGGAGCGGCGCCGACCACGCGCCGCAGTTCATCGAGTCCAGTGACGTCGACACCTGGCTGGACGCCATCGCCGCCGGCCGTGGTGTGGGCACCACGTCCGAGGCGACCGCGCACCACCACCCGCGGCCGGGGGTGACCTACCGGCCCATCAAGGACGGCCCCCGGATCCCCGTCCGGCTCGCCTGGTGGCGCGACAATCAGCTCAGTGGCTTGGCGGAGCTGGTCGACACTGTCACGCGCCTGTACGCCCAGCCGTAGCCGCGCGGCAGCGGACCATACTGGCCCGCGTATGTCGTCCCCACGTCCGTTCGCATTCGCGTGGGTCACAGAGGTCGGTCGAGCGTGCTGGGTGATCGGAGGGCCGCACCGGGAGCGCATCGCCGGCATCCGGAGCGGCGCGGGAAGGTCGCTCCCGCCGCGTCGGACATCCCTGCCACCGCGACAGCGGGTTCACGTGCGAGTGGTGCGTCGGAGTTTTCAAGCGATGTGGAGGATTTCCGTGGTCGCCCAGGACCTCCGGCGTTCACCGTCCGAACAGGACGCGCGAAGGCGAGCAGCAACGGCGCTTGACACTTTGTTAGGCACCTAGCTACCTTTGTTAGGTGGCTAACAAACAGGCGGATCCCGAGCACCAGTCCGCGGGCGCGTGGGCGAAGAAGTACTACCTCGCGAGCCGGGTGGTGATGGAGTCGGTTCTTCGCCCGTTCGATCTCGGGCCCACGCAGTGGTACGTCATGCACCAGCTCATGACCGTGGGTCCGACCTCGCAACGCGACCTCGGGCGCATGCTCCGGATCGAGCGCGCGACACTCACGGGCGTCGTGGCCGCCCTTGTCCGCAAGGGTCTGGTCGAGCAGGAGCCTGATCCCGCCGATCAGCGCCAGAAGGTGCTGACCGCCACCCCCGCCGGCGCCGCCCTCTGGGGTGAGTTGCCCGATCCGATCGCGCTGATCCTCCAGACAGCGTTCGACGGCGTCCCGCAACGCGACCTCGAGACGACCGTCCGCGTACTGCGCGAGGCGACCGGCAGGCTCACCAGTCTCTTTCCGAAGGGAAGCGAATCATGACCGTTCTCGTCACCGGCGGAACCGGCCTCGTCGGCACCCGCCTGCTCCGCCGTCTCGTCGACGCCGGCATCGAGTGCCGTGCGCTCGTCCGCGCGGGCAAGGAACTCCCGGCGGGCGTGACACCCGTCGAGGGCGATCTGCTCGAACCGGCGACGCTACCCGAAGCGGTCGAAGGCGTCTCCGCGGTCATCCACCTCGCCGCGGTCCTGCGCACTCCCGAACCCGCGCTGATCGAGCAGGTGAACGTCACCGGCACGAAGAACCTCATCGAGGCCGCGCTGATCCACGCTCCCGCAGCGCGCGTCATCATGGCCAGCACCAACCTCGTCTACGACGAGGACCTGTCGCGGCCGGCCCGCGAAGAGGATCCGGCGAACGCGAAGCAGCCCTACCCGGCGACCAAGATCGTCGCGGAACGCCTCCTGCGCGAAAGCGGACTGACGTGGAGCGTCCTGCGATTCGCCTTCGTCTACGGCGACGCCGACGGCCACCTGCAGTCCGCGCCACAGCTGCTCCGCTCATGGGGCTGGCACCCCGCCGCGACAATGAGCCTCATCCACCACCGCGACATCGCCACCGCGATACTGCTCGCGCTGAGCGGCGCGATGGACGGCCGCGTCGTCAACCTCTCCGACGACGCCCCCACGACGGTCTACGAGATCGCACGCATCGTCGGCGCCGAGTACACCGAGTCCGCCGAGCCGTTGCAGAACCCGTGGAAGGGGCACGTCGACGGAACTCTCGCGCGGGAACTCGGCTTCCGGCCGGTCATTCGCAGCGTTCACCAAGCCGCCGCGGAAGGCGTGCTGTGACGACGTGGCCCGATCCCGGGGGGCCGGCAAGTCCGCGATCGTCCAGCCATTCCGCGATCTCGTCGCTGTTCTGCTCGATCATGAGCATGTGCCCGTTGCCGTGCACTCCGGCCTCTTCCAGCCGGATGTGGTCGGTCTCGACTCCAGCGCCTCTCAGGAACTTCACCGTGGAGTGGTCGTAGGCGGCGTGGTAGCCGGCCTCCGAGGTGACCACCGCGACCGGGATGTTCACAGTCGGGTCCACATGGCTGGCACATTGCCGACGCGCGCCCGAATCTGGTGAAGGCCATCTCTCCGTCGAGCTCAGTGGCCCGCCGTTCCTGCGCCACGAAGAGGCGGGCCCGCCGCGATCCCTTACGGCTCGTCCACCCCGACCTCGATGCGGACCTTCCGGGCGACACCGCTCGTCTACGAGCCGCCCGTGGTCGGGAGTAATCGCTCCGACAGGTCACGATCGCGGACGAACGGCACCATGGACGAGAAGAACTGGTCGAATACAGGGCCCTCACGCGACCGCTGCCGGGCCACCTGGTGTGCAGCTTCGCCCGCTCCCACGTCCGCGCGCGGGCTGGTCCATGACGTAGGTGGGGAACCCGCGCCGAGCGAAGAAATCCGCCCAGCCGTCATCCGGACCTCCAGGCTTGGGCAGCGGACTCCTGGCCGGACGCTATAGCAAATAGCATCGTTGGTCAAAAGGGTCTTCGCAACCGAGCGTGCCGGCGGTCGGGGCACGCTACTGCACGTTGGCTATAGCATGTGGCTGAACTCGCGCCGCTCGACGATCGCGGCGCCGGACCGCGAGGAGCTGTACCGTGACCGACTCGGCCGGGAACCCCCTGTCGTCCCTCGAGCGGCACGAGTCCCTCGCTGAGCAGGCGTACCAGCAGATCCGCGAGAGCATCGCCAGCGGAGCCCTCACCCCCGGTCAGAAGCTCACCGAACGCAATCTGGCCTTCATGCTCGGCGTGAGCCCCACCCCGGTCCGGGAGGCGCTGCGCCGGCTCGAGCAGGAACACCTGATCGAACGCCACTCGGCGCGCTCGCTCGCCGTTGCCAACCACTCGGCGGAGACGATCCGGGAGCTGCTCTACGCCGAATCGTTGTTGCGCGGCGCGCTCGCCCGGTTCGCCGCGCAGAAGATCACCGACGACCAGGTGGACGAGCTGGCCAAGATCGTCGACGAACTGAGCCGGTCCGTGGCCGACCCCGAAGCCGCCCAGCAGGCCGCAGACCGCTTCGACGCCGTGCTCCGCCGGGTCGCGGCCAACGCCTTCCTCGACTCCCTGGCGTCGAGCGCCGGCGTGTTCGGGCGAGCACGCCGCATCCGCCTGATCGAGCAGTGGTCCGCCGAGGAGCGGATGACCCGCCTGCAGATCCATCGCGAACTCGTCGACGCCCTCCGCGCCCGGGACGCCGATCGCGTCGAACAGCTGACGCGCGAGCAGCTCGAGTCGTCCCGGCGTCTGCTGCTCAGCGCCGACCTCGACTGATTCGCCTCTTGACAACAAGCATCGGCTCGTCTTCTATTTGCTATAGCATGTTGCAGATATCGTAGAGCAAGGAGAGCGCCTGTGACCTACTCACCGCTGAGCAAGGACCTGGCCTGGTTGCCCGCCGACCTGGAGGACCAGAGCCGGTGGATCTACCGGCTCACTCCGGCGGACATTAAGGACATCGAGAACGCGCTCGCCGCGTCGAAGGCCGCCGGGGCCACGATCGAGACGCTGACCAAGGAGACGTTCCCCCTCGACATCTTCAACGACGCGCTGGCCCTCACCCTCGATCGGCTGGAGAACGACCTCGGCCTGTTCGTGCTCCGGGGCCTGCCCGTCGAGCGGTTCACCAAGGACGAGCTGCGGCTGATCTTCTGGGGCATCGGCCTGCACATGGGCTCCGCGCGCTCGCAGAGCTTCAAGGGCGACGTGCTCGGTGACGTCCGGGACTTCGGCCAGTCCGCCATCACCCAGACCGGCCGGGGGTACATGTCGCGCGAAGGCCTGGGCTTCCACACCGACAGCGCCGACGTCGTCGCGCTGTTCGTGCTGCGGACGGCCAAGAGCGGCGGGCGGAGCCTGTTCTGCAGCTCGGTCGCCGTCGCCGACGAGATCGCCCGCACCCGCCCCGATCTGTTCGAGGTGCTGCAGCAGCCCTTCTACCACTCCTGGAAGGGCTCCGAGCAGCCCGGCCAGAAACCGTACTACCGGCAGCCGATCTTCAGCATCGAAGACGGCCGCTTCTCCTCGCGCTGGGTCGCGCCGCACATCTGGTCGGCGCAGGAGTTCGACGACGTGCCGCCGCTGACCGACGCGCAGACCGAGGCGATGAACCTGCTGATCTCGCTCAACGACGACCCGCGATTCCACACCTCGATGATGTTCGAGCCCGGCGACTTCCAGTTCCTCAACAACCACGTGGTCTACCACGCGCGGACCGAGTTCGAGGACTGGGAAGACGAGGACCGCAAGCGGCACCTGCTGCGGTTGTGGCTGGCGCCCGCGAACTCACGACCCCTGAGCGAGGGCATGAAGGAGTTCTACGGCGACATCCGGCCCGGCGTCCCGCGCGGCGGATTCCCCGCGCGCGTCGACAATCCCGTCTTCGTCACCAAGGCCGAGAAGCCCTGAGCATGCCGACCGACCCCGAGACGACGTCCACCGAAGCCGCCGTCGCGATCCTGCCCGCGCTGGCCGAGCGGATCAGCGCGTACCGGATCGAGGACCTCGACGACCACGCCCGGCAGCTCGTCCGCACGGCGTTCACCGACACGCTGGGCGTCGCCCTCGCCGGCTCCGGATTCCCCGGGATCGCCGCGATCCGCACCGCCGCCGGAATCGCCGCGAGCGAGAACGGGAGCCTCGTGCTCGGCACCGCCGAGCGCGTCCCCGCCCTGGACGCCGGGCTCCTCAACGGTGTCGCCGCGCACGCCCTGGACTTCGACGACGGCAACTCCGCCATGGGCGGGCACCCCTCGGCGATGCTCGTGACCGCGCTCCTCGCCCTCGGCGAGGAAACCGACGCGTCCGTGCCGGACATCGCAGTCGCCTACGCAGCCGGCTACGAGGTGATGATCCGGCTGGCGTACGGGCTGAACCCGGCGCACTACCAACGCGGCTGGCACCCGACCTCGACCATCGGCGTCATCGGAATCGCGGCGGCGGCCGCGCGGCTGCTCCGGCTGTCCACGGAGCACACCGCGATCGCGATGGCGGTCGCGGTGTCCCACTCGGCGGGCGTCAAGGCGAACTTCGGCACGATGACCAAGCCGCTGCACGTCGGACAGGCCGTCCGCAACGGGATCCTCGCCGCCAAGCTCGCGGCGGCGGGCTACACGGCCAACCCCGGCGCGCTCGACCACCGGCAGGGCTTCCTCACCGTCTACAACGGACCTGGCGGGTTCGACTCCGGGCGGATCGTCGCCGGGCTGTCCGGGCCGCCGCTGGTCTGCTCCGAGCACAACCCGATCAAGCTCTACGCCTGCTGCCACAGCACCCACGGCGCGATCGAGGCGGCCCGGGAAATCCGCCGCTCACCGGGCTTCGACGCGGCCCGCGTCGAAGCCGTCGAGATCACCGTGGATCCGAATCGCATGCCGCACACCGACCGCCCGGTGCTGACCGAAGCCCTGTCGGGAAAGTTCAGCCTGCAGTACGTGACGTCCCGGGCTCTGCTCGCCGGAACCGTCGCGTTGGCGGACTTCGACGGCAACGCCCACCACGACCCCGCCACCCTCGCGCTGATGAGCCGGGTTCGAGTGAAGCCGGCCGCTCCCGGTGGACCGGCGAACTCGTTCACCGCGACCGTCCGAACCGAACAGTCCGACGGGACCGTGCTCACCGCAACCCGCGGTCCGCACGGTTCCGGCAGCAACGCGCCGGTCGACCCGTCCCTGCTCCGCCAGAAGTTCACGGACTGCGCCGGGCGGGTGCTGCCCGCGGACCGGGTGACCGCGCTGAGCGAGGCGGTGATGCGGTTCCCCGACAGCGGCACCACCGTGCGCGAGCTCATGCGGCTTGCCGAAGTCCACCGTCCCACCAACGCGAAAGTGACACCATGACCGACCCGATCCGGGTGCTCTTCCCGGTGGGCATGCTGGGCGGCGGCTTCCCGCCCGAGACCGTGACCCGCGGCATCGAACTCGGCGCCGACATCATCGCCGTCGACGGCGGTTCGACCGACTCCGGCCCCCACTACCTGGGGACCGCGACGGCCAAGACCGCCCGCGCCGCCGTCGAACGAGACCTGCGGGTTCTCGTGCCCGCGGCGCACGAGGCGAACATCCCCCTCGTCGTCGGATCCTGCGGCACCTCGGGATGCGACGCGGGCGTCGAGTGGGTCCACGAGATCGTCCAGGGGATCTGCGCCGACCTGGGGATCAGCCGGCGAATCGCCCGGGTCTACAGCGAACAGGACCCCGCTCGCATCGCCGACCTGCTCGCCCAGGGCCGGGTGCACCCGCTCGGCACGGCCGAGCCCCTGCGGCCGGAGACCGTGGCCCGGTGCAGGCACATCGTCGGGCTGATGGGACACGAACCGCTCGCCGACGCGCTCCGCGACGGTGCGGAGATCGTCCTCGCCGGCCGCTCCACCGACACGGCACTGGCGGCGGTGCTGCCATTGCTGCGCGGGCTGCCCCCGGGCCCCGCGTGGCACGCGGCGAAGATCGCCGAATGCGGCGGTCTCTGCACCGAAAACCCGAGGGCGGGCGGCGTCCTGGTGACCGTCGACGACACCGGCTTCACCGTGGAGCCGCTCGCGGTGCACGCCCGGTGCACCACGCGCAGCGTCGCCGCACACATGCTGTACGAGAACGCCGACCCCTTCCGGCTCCGCGAGCCCGCCGGCACGCTGAACACGAGCGACGCCGTTTACACCGCGCTCGACGAGCGCCGGGTGCGGGTCGAAGGCTCCCGGTTCGAACCGGCCGAGCAGCCGACCATCAAGCTGGAAGGCGCCGCCTCGACGGGGTTCCAGGCTCAGCTGATCACCGGGATCCGCGACCCGGAGATCCTCGGCAGGCTCGACGACTGGTGCCGGCGACTGATCGCCTACCTCGACAAGCACGTGCCCTCGACCTTCGGACTGGCTCCCGGGGAATACGACTATTCGCTGCGCCGTTTCGGCCACGACGCCGTGCTGGGTGCGGCCGAGCCCGAACGAGGCACCCCGCCCCGCGAGGTCGGCATCCTGCTCACCGTGACCGCCCCGGACCAGGCCACGGCCGACGACCTGGCGAAGTTCGCCAACCCGATGATGCTGCACCTCCCGCTCGACGACGACAGTCCCTTCCCGACGTTCGCGTTCGTCGGCTCCCCCGCGGAGACCGCGCGAGGAGAGTCCTTCGAGTTCGTGCTGCAGCACGCGGTCGACGTGGCCGACGAGCGAGACCTGTTCCGCACCGTTCACTCGGAGGTGGGACCGTGACCCGGCTCCGGCACATCGCGACACACGTCCGCTCGAAGAACGCGGGCCCGTTCTGGCTGACCGTCGACGTCTTCCTGCCCGACCGGGCTTCCTTCGACCGGGCGGTGGCCTCCGGCCTCACCGACCGCGCGGTGCTCGGCACGACCTACGACGTCGACCCCGCGACCGTGCTCGTCTTCCCCGTCCCCGACCTGCACGTCGTCAAGGTCTCGTTCCCGCGCCCCACCACGCAGGGCGCCCGCGACGACCGCGACATGCACGGCGGACAGCAGTTCGTCCCCTTGCTCGACCTGGCCGTCTGAGCCCCGGCGAGCCACCTCCGAACCGGCGGTGCCACCGTCGCCCGGCCAGCCGGTCCCCATTCCTCAACGAGGAGGATTCTCGTGGACGTTCCCACCGCCCCTGTGACACCCGGAAACCGCGGCGCGGACCTCATCGCCCGGTTCGACCGGCTCCCCCGGATGACCCGGCCGCACTGGAGATGGCTGCCGCTGCTCGGTCTGCTGTCCTTCGGCGACACCGTCGACAACAGCGTGCTCGCCTACGCCGCCCCGGCGATGCGGCAGGACTGGGGGCTGTCGATCTCCCAGATCGGCAACCTGACGTCGTTGTCGCTCCTGGGTTCGTTCGCCGGGGCCCTCCTTGGGGGCCGGCTGGCCGACAGGTTCGGCCGGAAGCGGATCATCATCGCCGGGACGCTGTTCTACTCCGTCGCCTCCATCCTGTGCGGGCTCGCCCCGAACTTCGTGGTCCTGAGCCTGTTCCGTGGCCTGTCCGGCCTCGGGATCCAGGCTGTCGTCGGTGTGCTCAGCGTCTACGTGGCGGAGATGTACCCCACCAGGGTCCGCGGTCGCAGCCAAGCGGCCGTGCTGGGGGTGGGTCTGCTGGGGGTGCCGTTCGCCGCTGTCGCCGCCAAGCTGATCATCCCGCTCGACCCGCAGGCCTGGCGCTGGGTGTTCGTCGTCGGCGCGGTGGGCCTCATCCCCGCCATCCTCGGCATGTTCCTGCTGCCGGAGTCCGTTCGCTGGCTGATCGCCGGCGGCCGCGAAGAGAAGGCCTCCCGCATCGTGTCCGGCCTGGAAGCGCACTACTCCGGCGAGCTGCCACCGCCAGTGCTCACCGCTCCGTCGGCGCCGCCCGCGCGCGGCAAGATGGCGGAGCTCTTCACCGGGTCCCAGCGCCGCATCACCATCGTCACGGCGCTGACGCTGATGTTCGGCATCGTCGCGTTCTACGGGTTCAACTCCTGGGTGCCGACCCTGCTCGTCGAGCGCGGCCACTCGACCGACACCGCGCTGACCATCACCACCATCCTCTCCATCGCACCGCCGTTCGGCGCGCTCGTCGGCATGCTGGTGACCGACCGCTGGCAGCGCCGCCACGTCCTCGCCACCACCTCCGTGACGATCGCCGCCCTGATGGCCGTCTTCGCCTTCGCCGACGCGCTCTGGCCCACCATCGTCGTCGGATTCCTCATCACGATGTTCCTGCAGTCGAACGCGGTCACGATCTACGCCTACCTCCCGGAGGTCTTCCCCACCACGCTCCGCGGATTCGGCGCCGGCCTGTCCAACGGGGCGGGGCGGCTGGCGGGCGTCGGCGGCGCCGCGCTCGTCGCGGCGATCTACGGCGTGTCGGGGTTCGTCGGCGTCTTCCTGACCACGGCGCTGTTTTCCCTGGCCACGGCGGTGGTCATCGGCCGGTTCGGCGAGAACACCCGCAACCGGTCGCTGCGCTGACATCCCAGGTGGCAGGCGGCGCTATTCGCGAGTTTCGATCTCCGGGCGCACCGGTCGTCGAGTGCGGACCGCGCCGCCGGCCACTTGGTCCGAGGCAGCCATCGACCCGAGGATGCGCAGGGCCTCCGCGGATTTCGATCCTGGCTCGGCCATGTAGGTGACCAGCATCTGGTCCGGCGCACCGGGCGTCGTCCAGGCGACGTAGGACAGGTCGATGTCACCGACGTCGGGATGCCGCAGGAGGTTGACCCCGGTGGTCTTCTCGAAGACGTGGTGCTCCGCCCAGAGACGCCGGAACGTCTCGCTTCGGACAGCCAGTTCGCCGACCAGCGCGGCCAGGCGAGGGTTGCCAGGGTCTTCGCCCGCGGTCTTCCTCAGGATGCCGACGGTGCCGCGTGCCGACGCCTCCCAATCGCGGTGCCGGGCCGCGATCTCTTCGTCCAGGAACAGCAGCCACGCCGAGTTCCGCTCGGCCTCGGGCAGGGCCGCGTAGTCGGTGAAGACGGCGCACGCGAGCGGGTTCCAGCCGATCACCTGCATCGTGCGGGTCATGACGAGCGCCGGCACGGTGAGGGTCTCCAGGAACTGGCGCGTCAAGCCGGGCATGCGGTCCTTGACCGCGCGCCGGGAGGGCCGGGGCCGGGGACGTGCCAGGTCGTACAGGTGGGCGCGCTGCGTTTCGTCGAGCAGCAGAACACGGGCGATGGCATCGAGCAGGGATTCCGTGGGGCGGCCACCGCGGCCCTGCTCGAGCCGCACGTAGTAGTCCGTCGACACGCCGACGAGAGCGGCCAGCTCCTCGCGGCGCAACCCCGGCACCCGGCGTCGGCCGGTGTCCGGCAGCCCGGCCGAGGCCGGCGACACGGCGGCCCGTCGAGCTTGCAGGAACTCCCCCAGCTCGGACTTCCAGTCGCCAGGCGTGCTCGCGGTCATTTCGCCAGTCTGCCATCGAGAGGCCGGCATTGGGTGGTCATGCGAGTACCCAGGCACGCCGGCACCCTGGTCGGGCGACCCGTGGCACATACCGGTCCTGAATAGACGCTCCCGGATCTCCGACGCTGGAAGCATGGATTCAGATCCCCGCGCGTCGACGATCTCGGCGGCTGCGACCCGGGCGTCGATCGGCGCCGTCCTTCTCGCTTCCTTCTTCCTGCCGTTCGCCGTGACGGGACCGGCGATCGTCCTGCCCGACATGGCGGCCGACCTGAACGCTTCTTCAGCAGGCACCCAGTGGGTGCAGAACTCCTACAACGCGATCTTCGCCGCGACCGTGCTCGCCACCGGTAGCCTGGCGGACCGCTTCGGGCGGCGGCTCGTGCTGCGCGCCGGCATCGCGACGTTCGGCCTGGCGATGGCGCTGATCGCGGTCTCGTCCGACATCCTGGTCATCGACGTGCTACGAGGTGTCCAGGGCCTGGCTGCCGGCGCCACGGTCTCCGCGGGCTCGGCCGTGCTCGCGCACGCCACCTCCGGACCGCGGCGAGTTCGCGTGTTCGGGTTGCTCGGGGCCAGTTTCGGTGGCGGCACCGCCGCCGGCCCCCTGGTCGCCGGCGCACTCGCTCCACTGGGGTGGCGGTCGATCTTCGTGGTGATCGCACTCGGCGCCGCCATCGCCTTCGTCGCTTCCCGGTACACACAAGCGTCCAGCGACCCGTCCGCGCCGCGCCCGGACCTGCCGGGCATGGCCTGCTTCGGCGGCGCGCTGCTCGTGTTGTCCCTCGGGTTCATCCAGGCCGGTGAGGCCGGGTGGTCGAACGGGTGGGCTCTGCTGGCGTTCGCGGCGACGCTCCTTCTGCTCGGCGCGTTCGTCCTGGTCGAGCTCCGCAGCAGCCATCCGATGTTCGACGTCCGCCTGTTCCGCCGTCCCGCGTTCACCGCGCTGATGTGCCTGCCCTTCTCGGTGACGTTCGGATTGGCCGCGCTGAACGTCTTCCTGCCCGTGTTCCTGCAGAGCGGCGGCGCCAGCCCGTGGCGAGCCGCGGTCGAGCTGACACCGCTGGAGGTCCCGGTGCTGCTGGTGCCGTTGGCGGCCCGATGGCTGACGTCCCGTTGGTCGATGCGGACCTTGCTGGTCGCCGGCCCGGTCCTGATCGCCGCCGGAAGCTTCGGGCTGGTCGTGCTGGAGCGCGGCACCCCGACGTGGATTTCCGCACTGCCCCTCCTGCTCTTCGGCGTCGGCGTCGGGATGGCCTTCTCGGTGATGGACAACGCCGCTGTCAGCGCGGTCCCCGTGGACAAGGCCGGATCGGCGGCGGGAATGTTCAACACGATGCGGATCACCGGCGAGTCGCTCTCGGTGGCGGCCACCGCCGCGGTGCTCATCTCGGTCACCGCCGCCCGCACCTCGGCCACGGAAGCGGTCGCCGCGGTGCAAGGCAGGCCGGTGCCGGTGACCACCGGACAGGCGTTCGCCGACGCACTGCACGTCGTCGTCATCGGACTGGGCGTGCTCGCACTCGTCGGAGCGATTCTGACCGCGTGGGCACTGCGCCCATCCCACGACACCGAAACCGACGAAGTGCGCGCGGGCACACGGTGACCGGCAGATCCAGGAGACCGCAGATGACGAAACACCACCAGTCGGCGACACGTGGTTCCGCCATCGTCGTCGGAGCCTCGCTGGCCGGACTGATGACCGCACTGACCCTGTCCCGCACCGGACTGCGGGTGACGATGCTGGAGCGCTCGAGCCGGAAGGTCCGGACCGGCGCCGCCCTGCCCGTGAGCGGTGGACTGGTGGAGCGCCTGACGGGCCGGCGCTCGCCCGACGGGAAAGACGCCCTCCCGCCGGGCGGCCAGGCCTGGGCCGACGTGCACGCCGGCCTCAGCTCCGCCGCGCAGGCCGACCCCGGCATCTCCCTGCGGTCGCCGGTGCGGGTGACCGAGGTGGGCCAGGACGAGCGATCCGCGTGGGTCGTCACCGACGACGGCGAGTTCGTGCGCGCGGATCTCGTCGTCGGGGCGGACGGACACGCGAGCGTCGTCCGCCGCCACGTCGTCCCCGAGGCGCCCGACGCGACCTTCTCCGGATACGTGATCTGGCTGGGGCTGGTCGACGAACGCGAGATCCGGTCCCGCCCGTGGCTATCGGACCTCGCGATCCTCTACGAACGGGACTACTGCCTCAACGCCTACTACCTGCCGGGAGCGGACGGATCCGTCGCCAGGGGCGAGCGGCGGATCGGCTGGGGGTGGTACGACTCCAGTCGCAACGACCTCCTGCGCGCTCGCGGAGCCGTGGTCGACGATGTCGTCCAGCGCACGCTTCGAGCGGCTGACGTGCCCGACGCGACCTTCGACGAACTCGCCGGCGAGGCACGGGAAATCTGGCCCAGCCCGTGGCGGGACGCCATCGTCGACTGCATCCGCCGTCGAGCGGTGATCGGCACGCCGATCGGCGAGTACCTGCCGCACCGGCTCGTCTCCGGGCGGGTGTGCCTTGTCGGCGACGCCGCCCACCTGCCCTCGCCGATGACCGGCAGCGGCTTCGACGCGTCCGCCCAGGACGCCCTCGCCCTCGCCGACGCCCTCGGCGGGAATCGGGCCAGCGTTTCCGACGCGCTGCGCCGCTACGAGGCAGCGCGGCTCGATGCCGCTCGCCAGCTCGTTCGCTCGGGGCAGAGCTTCAGCAACTCGTTCGCGCCCCGTGGCGCCGCACAATGAGCCCGCCGGCTGTCCGATGTAGACCGTCGAACCCGTGCCCGCGGGCCCCTAGCCTTCGCCGCCGTGGTCCGGCATGTGTTGTTCGGGGTAGCGGGCCCCCTTGGCGGCGCCCTTCGGGATGAGCTCGTCGATGCGGGCCAGGTCCGCACGGTCGAGCGTGACTGCCGTGCTGGCGATCATGGTCTCGATCTGCCCGGGCCGGCGCGACCCGATGATCGGGACGATGTCGTCGCCCTGGGCGGCGACCCAAGCGATGGCCACCTGCGCGACCGTGGCGTGCTTCGCCTCGGCGATCTCGCCCAGGGCGGACACCAGCGCTTCGTTGTGCTCGCGGTTGCCGGGCCGGAATCGCGGCATCATCGGCAAGGCACCGCCGGTCCCGCCGCTGCCGCCGATGAGGCCCTTGGCCAGGACTCCGTACGCGGTGATGCCGATGCCGAGCTCGCGGCAGACAGCGAGGGTTTCGTCCTCGATGTCCCGGCTGAGCAGCGAGTACTCGATTTGCAGGTCACTGATCGGCGCGACGGCCGCGGCCCGGCGGATGGTGTCGGGGCCGACCTCGCTCAGACCGATGTGCCGGACGTGTCCCTGCTCGACCAGCTCCGCGATCGCACCGATCGTGTCCTCGATCGGCACCTGGGGGTCGAGCCGGGCGGGACGGTAGATGTCGACGTGATCGGTGCCCAGCCGCCGCAGCGAGTAGGTGAGGAAGTTGCGCACCGCGGCAGGGCGGGCGTCCTTCACCCCGGCCGGCATTCCGGCCGGGGTGAGCAGCTCGCCGAACTTCACCGAGAGCACGGCGTCGTCACGGCTGCGCTCGCGCAGGGCACGCCCGACGAGGAGCTCGTTGTGGCCGGCGGCGTAGAAGTCCCCGGTGTCGAGCAGCGTGCCGCCGGCGTCGAGGTAGGCGTGGATGGTGCGGACGCTCTCGTCGTCGTCAGTGTGCCCGTAGGCGCCCGACATGCCCATGCAACCCAGACCAGGTGAGGAGACGGCCGGGCCGCTGCGTCCGAGGTGGCGGATGTGGAGTGTCGCGGAAGGTGAATCGGTCATGCCATCAGCCTCTCCGGCCGCACGTGCGCCGACCAGGCGCGGTGTATCCACGGAGAGGCCGTCCCTGGCTATCCGGCCTGGAGCGGGTGATAGTGGAGGAATGATCGATCGGCACGGGCTCGCGGACTTCCTCCGTCGCAGGCGGGAACGCCTGCGGCCGGCCGATGTCGGCCTGCCCGCTGGTGCTCGCCGTCGGACGCCGGGTCTGCGGCGTGAAGAGGTCGCGCAGCTGGCCGGCATCTCCACGGACCACTACGCCCGGCTCGAGCAGGAGCGCGGGTCGGCCCCGTCGGAAACCGTCGTGGCCGCTCTGGCACGGGCGCTGCGATGTGATCTGGACGAACGGGACCACCTGCTCCACCTCGCGGGGTACCCGGCACCTGCCCGCCGAGCCGGACGGCACATCCGCCCAGGGCTGATCGCCCTCGCCAGTCGTCTCGACGATGTGCCCGTCTGCATTTACACCGACCTCGGCGAGATCGTGTGGAGGAACAGTCTGCTCACTGCTCTGCTGGGCTACGGGGAGACCGCACCCGGCCGCGACAGCAACATGGTCTGGCGCATGTTCACCGACCCTGCGGGACGGGCTCGCGTCCCCGAAGAAGACTGGGCGCGCCTGGCCGCGGTACACGTCGCCGACCTGCGCGCCACGTACTCCCGACGTGGTGGCGACGCCGACGTCACCGCCCTGGTGAACGATCTGATCGAGGCCAGTGACGAGTTCCGCGAACTGTGGCAGCGGCACGAGGTCGGCGTCCGCCGCTCCGACCTCAAGCGCACCATTCATCCCGAGGTGGGGACGATCGAGCTGCGCTGCGAGGTCATGCTCACCTCCGACGCGGACCTCAACCTCCTCGCCTTCTTCCCCCTCGAAGGCACCGACGCCGCCGAGAAACTCGAACTGCTGCGCGTCATCGGCACCCAGGACTTCCACACGACCTCGTAAGGCGTATCAGAAAAGGGTCCCGCATGCCCGAAATCGCCATCGCATGCTCGATCGACGACCGCGCTCGCCGCGGTGGAGTACGACCGCCATCGCCACGTGCTTCACGAAATGAAACGCCTGGGAGCCGCCATCGAACATGCCGGCAACCGGCTCATTCAGGAAGAAATCGACTTCCTGAACCCCGCCGAAGCCCGCACCGCCTCCATCACCGCCCGTCAGTCGTACGGGATCGAGGACATCACATCTTTACCGGGACCTGTTGCGGGAATCCGACAGGATGTGGAAGGAGGTGAACGCCGGGACCCGGAAGAAAAGTCCCATGCAGTTCGCCACCGCCGATGTCACAGTGACCAGGCTGCGCTGGCGGTGACCAACGGCATCGGCAGCAGACACTCCCGCCAGAAGTGTTCTTCGTAGGCCCCCCACTGTCACGGCCGTCGCGTCGGGATCGCTGATCAACAGCGGGACGCTATGCGTTCGACTGCCTCCTTGATCCAGCTTGCGGACCTCGAGGGAGTAACTGCGTACGTTTATTCCGAGGCCGGCCGTGTTCGGGATGAGGTAATCACGACGGGATCCACCGTGGTGTCGGGCTTGGCCGCATGACCGCCACGCCCGTGAAGCACAACTTTCGCGCTGTCCGCCGCGGCCGGAACCGGCCCGGAAGTTGCCCTCCGAGGCCGGCGGGAAGCGGTACGACGTGCTGCCCCAGAACGATGTCCGGCTTGGGGAAGCGTTCGAAGAGACCGTCCTCCACCATGTCCCCACGGGTTCAGGGCCGCTTCCTTGTGCGACCGTGACACGGCCAATGGAGCAACCGGTCTATCAGCACTCGTCGGGCGGACCGGAGCAGGCGACAATCGTCGATTGCGATTGGGCTTTCACGCGTCCACATTGGCCTCTGTTGGCATCACAGTCTCGTTCAGCCCTGAAGACCGTTGGCGGCATAGCCAAACACGTCTCAGTGGGACCGAAACAGACGTAGATGGCGATATCGGCGGGATCGCTGACCGAGCGGCGGGCCCCGGTGATCGGCGAAGTAATGAGCCGTGGGTCGACCCCGCTGATCCGGCCTGGCAGGGTGCCTGGTGGAGGTGATGCCCGTGGCTCATCAGCCCAGGGTCTTCGCGCACGGGTTGGAGCCCGAACAAGCTCAGCGCGGACGGTGAAGATCACCAGGTCGACACGCGACGGGGTCCGGTTGCGCCGAGCGGGGGACGTGCTCGCCTCGGTGCAGGGCCGGTCGGTAGCCGGGTCAACGCGATGCTCCGCAGCCTTGCGCCACATCCACGTGGCTGCCTTCGCCTGACTGCTCTTCACTCCGCTCGAAGCACCGGCGACGGATCGTGAGCGCGGACGTGACCGATCAGGACGGCTGCTGGCTCAGGAACGCGGTGAGGGCATCCCGGGTCTTGAGAAGTCGACGAGCCTTGTCATCGATCTCGTCGCGGATCTCTGCCACCCGGGCCACGATTCCAGAGCACTCCCCTTCGAGCGGACCGGCGTCGCCCGTGCACGGCAGGACGCGCTCGATCAGTGTCATGGGAAACCCCAGGTCTAGCAGCGACTTGATGGTCGAGACCACACCCACCGTTGTCTCGTCATAGTCGCGATACCCATTGGGCTGCCGGACGGACGATATCAAGCCGAGTTCCTCGTAGTATCGCAGGGACCTCGGACTCGCTCCGGAAGCCCGACTCAGCTCGCCGATCTTCATGCCCCACGCTCGCTTCCACTTGACATTGACACTGATGTAAGAGTTTAGCGTGATGTTCCACCGCGAAACCGCTGAGGAACGGAACCATCATGAAGGTCTTCATCACTGGCGGGACGGGCTACCTCGGCACCGTCCTCGTCGAGCACCTCGTCAGGGCCGGGCACGACGTCGCAGCCCTTGCCCGCTCGGACGCCAGCGCCGCACGCCTGCACGACGCGGGTGCCACACCTGTGGCTGGGTCGCTCAGCGACACCGCCGTCCTCGCCGGCGCTGCGGCAGCCGCCGATGCCGTCATTCACGCAGCGGTCGACTACGCGATGACCGACGAATCGACGGCGATGGAGCTGGCCGCGGTCAAGGCGTTGGTCGACGGCGCCGCGTCCGGGACTGTCCGGAAGCCGTTCGTATTCACCAGCACCGGGCTGGTCTACGGGTTCGAGGAGGATCAGGACAAGTCGGAGGATGCTGTTCTGCCGGAGGTCAGCGCACAGCCGGTGAAGGTCGCAGCTGAACGCATCGTCTGCGGTGCGGCGGGCATCTCCGGCATCGTGTTCCGCGCCGGGCTGGTCTTCGGCCGCGGTGGCTCCGCACTCGTGACGGGACTGATCCAGTCCGCCCAGCACACCGGAACGTCGATCTACGTCGGAGACGGGGAGAACGCGTGGACCCCCGTCCACGTCGACGACCTCGCCGATCTGTACGTCGCGGCTCTCGAACGCCCGGTCGCTGGCATCTACAACGCTGTCGGCGCCGTGCCGTTCACGTTCCGAGCGCTCGCTGAAGCGATCGGAGACCTGACCGGAAAGCCGGTCGCATCCGTTCCGCTCAAGATCGCGGAACAGAGCTTCGGACCGGCCGCCCGCATCCTGACGACGACGAGCGGCCTCGACGCCGCCAAGGCCCGCGACACCTTCGGCTGGAGTCCCGCGCCGCGATCGCTGATCGACGACGTCCGCTCCGGGTCCTACACCGAGGCCGCCGCGAAATGAGTCCGAGCCTGCGGAGCCGGCTGCTCGCCGGCGCCATGACGGTCATGCGTGCTCGAGAACAGTTCAACCCGAAGAAATTCACCAAGGAGCCGAGCACCGCGGCCCAGTACTCGCCGCCGCCGTCAATCAAGAAGAGGGTCACCATAACGCGGAGCACGTTCCGCGACTGGCCCGTGTTCACGCTCGCGCCGGAAACGCCCTCCGGGAAGCAAGCCCTCTACCTGCATGGCGGGGCGTGGGCAGCGGAAATCCAGGCCCGGCACTGGAACCTCGTCGCCGACCTCGCCGTCGGCACCTCGCGGACCTTCGTCGTACCGATCTTCCCCCTCGTTCCAGCAGTCACCCACCGCGACATCACCCCGGTCCTCACGGACCTGTGGCTGGCGACCGCACAAGAGGTGCCGACGGCGCTCGTCGGCGACTCATCGGGAGCGACAATGGCCCTGAACCTCCTTGTCGCCCTCGCCGAGGGGTCCCCCGCGCCGGATGCGACAGTGCTGCTGTCCCCTACGTTCGACCTCACGTTCGCTAATCCAGAAAGCGCCCGCATCGCCCCCCACGATCCACTGCTGAAGCTCGACCACATCCGCGCTCTCGCCGCCAGCTACGCGGGCCCCGACGGGCCCGACAGTGCACTGGTCAGCCCCGTTCACGCCCGGGTCGACCACCTCGACGCGATCACTGTCTTCACCGGCACCAGGGACCTCCTGAACCCGGATGCTCACCGCTTCGCCGACCTCGCCCGAGACGCCCCCGGCACGCAGGTCACCGTCGAAGAGACCGCCGGTGCGGTGCACGACTGGATGCTGATGCCGATCCCCGAAGCGAAAACGACCCGTGCCCACATCGCCCGCCTCCTGCGGTAGGCAGCAGGCGTGCGAGGCACAGCCGGCTCGGCTGCAGGGCATCCGGCGCCGAACACCCTGCGCGTCGAACTGCCACAACCGGTCGCCCGCATGTGCCGCGAGCAGCGGATCCGGAGCCTGTTCGCCAAGAAACGTCGCCTGCCCCGCACAGCGGGACCACCGGTCCACGACGACCTCGTCACCCGTCGGTTCACCGCCAGGCCAGCCTGCCGCGGCCGCTGCGGTGACCAATCGGATCGAGTTGCTCAGCCACGTCCTGATCGCCCCGAGTTGGCCGACGGCCCTGCTGGCCAATGAAGCCGCCGGGATCGACGCGGTGTCGGGCGGACGGCTGACGCCCGACACCGGAGTGGGAGCCGGCCCGGACAACTTCCTGGTCGCCGGCCACAGGTGGAGGGGCGCGGCAAGCGCCCCTCGATCGATCTGCGCACCTACCGCGATGTCTGACGCGGCGAACCGGTCACGGGCGGCGAAAACCCTGCGGTCTCCGCTGGAACCGCCCGATTTCCCTGCTGTTCGGCGCACGAGACGAGCCGGCACTGCAGCGGGCCGCACGCCGCGGTGCGGGAGGAACCTGCCGGGTGAGTAACCCCTCGCCCGCAAGCGTGCTGCCCGTAACCTCCGTCCGCGTCTGACCCTCGCCTAGCTCACCGGGAAGACCCGGCCGCCTGCAACGCTTTGACCGCTTCCTGGAACGGTTCGACTGGCGCGATCAGGAGTCCCGCGCCAGCGTGACCACCTTCGCGGAGTGCTGCGCCCATGTGAATGCTCGGCGTGATGCCGGACGCGGCTACCTGTGCCGCATCGATCCCGAACGGGACGCCTCGGAAGGCTAGGTACGGAATCTTCCATGTCGGATGTTCGGTGTGCGTGATGTCGTACATCGCGTTCGTCGTCGTCACCATGTGATCGACCGAACCGCCGCTGTAATCCTGGAGGGAGAAGGCCGCAGCTGCAGCCATGCCGCCCAGGCCGATCGTCTCGGTGATGAGACTTTCGCCGCCCATGAACGCCGTGTCCTCGGGCCTGAGGCCGTCGAACAACTTCGCCCGCAGCGGAGGAATCGGCGCCCGGAACCAGCGTCGTCCTGTGCCGGCGGTGCGGATCGCGAACTGCTTCTCGTTGAGCGTCATGGCAGTCACGATGGTGCTCCCCACCATCCCCGCGGCGCGATCAGCGATGCACTTGCCCGTCGCCATAGCGATGTGGAGGAAGAACAAGTCGTTCTGACCAAGGAAGTCGAGAACCTCACGCGTAGAAGCGCCGAGCCCGTTGGCGTCGAGGACCGGTCCGCTCAGCTGTTGATACAGGATGGCGGTAGCGGCGGTGTTACGGCTGTGCAGATCGTCCCCCATGCCCAGAGCGCGGCGGATCATGGGGCTCAGTCGCAGCCCGCCGACATGCCGCAGACCCGCCGACAGCTGCGGAGCCAAGACCTCTCGCAACCAGATCAGGCGCCGGTGCACTGCGTCGTTCCAGACTCCGTAGGTCAAGCGTTGACGCTCGCTGCCCTCATAGAGCAGGCAGTGCCCGCGCCCGCCGGTGACCGGATCCTCCACAACCCACACCGGCATGGAGGCCGAGGTGACGCCCGTGACGGAGCCGACGCAGCCGTGGTCATGGCAGGGCCGGACGATGATCTTCCCCTCGTGCAGCAAGGCGTCTGCCTCCGCAAGCGAGTCGGCGAGCCCCTCGAACACGGCCGCTCCGAGGACCGCCCGACGCTGACCACCGGTGTACTGCGCCCACTTCAGCGGCGCTCCCGAGACGAGGATCGTGTGCGGCGTCATGCCCGGCAGGGCTTCGAGTGCTGGGGCGACGTCGACCAGGATCGGGTCGACAGCCAGCATGGCCGCGACCGCCGCGTCGTTGGCTCCCTCGCGGTCGATTCTCGGAGCCTGGCCGGCGACGTGCGCGCTCGTCATGCCCACCTCGAGATGAACTTGGTGGCGGCCGCGTTGACCTGATCCGGCTTCGAAGCACTCAGGAAGTGGTGCCCGCCGTCAATCACCTCGAGCCTGGCGTCGGCCGAGCGCGTAAAGAGCTTGATTTCCTGTTCGGCGTTGGCGACCGAGTAGACCTGGTCGGCGGTGCCGTGCAGCCACAGCACCGGCGGTCGCACCTCATCCAGCCGGCCGTGGAGACCGTCGCGATCGCGCAGGTTGATCGTGCACAGGCGAAGACGGTGCCGGCCGGCGTCGCCGGCGTAGTTCGTGCGATATGTCTTGAGCCAGAACCTGCGCTCGTCGTCGGTCAGACCGCCGAGTGCCGCGTCGAAGGTGTCGTCCACAAACTGGTCCGGCACCACCCAGTCAGAGTCGACCGGATCGGCGAATGCATCTATGAAGGGTGTGCAGAACTGCGGACCGTCCCAGCAACCCAGATCGCGGGTGCGCTGGCTCTCGGTGTCGAGCGACGTGCCCAGCGGGATCAGCCCTTTGACGACCTGGGGCGCCATCAGTGCCATGCGGACGGCGATCCATCCGCCCTGGGAGGTGCCCAGCACGAATGCCTCGCTGATGCCCAGGGCCGCGAGCGCCTGGAGGGTGGCGATTGCGCTGTCCCAGTAGGTGAAGTGCTCGTACCCCGCCCGGGTGCGGCCGTGCCCGAATGGCTCGAGAGCGAGGAGATTCACCGCTCCGTTCAGCGCCGGGTCTGCGAACTGCGGCCGGTACAGGTCGGCGGAGGTGGTGTACGAGTTGATCATGACCAGCGTGGGCAGTTCAGGATCATGAGGCTTGCCGAAGGTGGCACCGATCACCGAGCCCCCGAGGTGCGGGATGTCAATGGTGTGCGCGATGGTGCTCATGAATCGTGTCTCCTGTTGTGCGGGACGTCGATGGTGAGTGAGGTTGGGGTTCAGACCGGGTCCGAGAGCGGGCTGGTGACAGGTCCCGGAGCCGACGGGCCGGCTGGGGCGGTACGTGATCGCGCCGTTCGGAAGAGCTGGTCGACCCTGTGACGCTCTGCGGCGTCGTCCGGGCGGGCGATGCTGACGGCGACGAACACAGCCAGGTTGGCGACCAGGCCCACCAGTCCGGAACCGAGGCCGCCCAGCCATGGAACGGCACCACCGACGTCCATGTAGGGCACCGTCAGCACTAGCGCCACCAAAGCACCTGTCAAGAGCCCTGTGATCGCTCCTGCCTTGGTGCCGCGGCGCCAGACGAGTCCGCCGAAGATCGGAACGGCCAGTTGGATGATTGCTTGGTAGGCCAGCTGCGTGACGCCTGCCAGGTTCGGGGAGTCATAGATCCGGTAGGCGATGACGGCGGCGATGATCGCGCTCACTCCCATCGCACCTTTGGCCAGGTAGAGCTCCTGCTTGTCACGCAGGGGGCGGATGACCCCGACGATGTCGTTGGCGACCTGTGTGCCGATGGCCTGGGTGACGCCGTCGACGAAGCCCATGCCGGCGGCGAAGACGACGACCAACGAGCACGCCAGCAGCCACGTGCCGCCCGCATCCTGCGAGACCGCGAAAAACGCCGAGACGGGCTCCTTCGCGGCGAAGGGAAGGGGTGCCGCGCACAGCGCAACTGCGACGAGTAGCACGAAGAACCCGAAGCCGATGACCATCGTCTGCAGGGATCCCTTCTTGACTTCCTGCACACTGGCCGCGGTGTAGATGCGGGTGAAGATCATGGGCCAGCACAAGCTGCCGATGATGCCGGCCGCGACGATGCCGAAGTAGTAGAAGCCGCCGTTCTCGGATCCGAAGCCGGGCAGGCTGAGCTGGCTCTCGCTCAGGCGGTCGAGGTTCGAAAGACCATCGAAGTAGAAGAAGAGCAGGCCCAGGCAGAGGACGGCCGAGCCCAGATAGGCCACGATCCCCTGGACCATGTCGGTCATGATCAGTCCGCGCATGCCCATCTGCACGGTCCAGAACTGGCGGACGACGAGAACGAGGATGCCGATCAGGATCGAGTCGGCGACCGAGAGGTGTCCCAGCGACGCCCACTGGATGACGGCGCCCATAGCGATCAGCCCCAGGATGAGCCATGGGAGGAGCGCGACGACACTGATAGCGCTGGCGACGAGCTTGAGCGCAGGACTGTTGTAGCGCAGAGCCAGCAGGTCCGCCTGGGTACGCAGGTCGAACTGCTTGCCCCACTTCCAGACCGGGCGTGCGATGAAGTACATCGCCAGGACGCCGAGGACGGAGTAGACAAGGAAGTACAGACCGACCAGACCGCTGGCCACCATCAGGCCGAACACGGCGGTGAACGTCGATCCGGGCCACCACGAGTTGGTGTAGGCCATCGACACGAACCAACTGGAGAAAGAGCGCTCCCCAACCGCGTAGTCGCTGAAGGACGCGATGTCGCGACGTCGCTTGGTGAGATGCAGTACACCGACGATAACGGCGAAGAACAGGGCCAGGGAGCCGAAGGTGATGATCATCAGTCAAGCACCCCCCGCCGGCGCTCGAGCAGCCAGAGCCCGTAGGTCACGGCGATCGCGGCCGCGGAGACCAGGAGCATGTACCAAACCGACGCTGGGATCGAGAGCAACCTCCCATGTTGCCGGGAGAGCGTGATGTACACCGGCGGTGCCAGTGCGACCGCGTACACCAGCGCGAACAAAGCGCCGAACAGCACGGTGCCCGAAGGCCGCTGTTCATCCTTCGTGCGTTCCATGAAACCTCACTTCGTCGACCAGGGCGTGAACTGCTGGTGTCGAGACCTTGAGCGTAGGAATCGGCTCGATCGAGGGGCATCGGTCGACTGACGTATTCGGGACTTGAGGCTTCAGCAGGGCTCTCCGGCCTCACTGGAGTCACGCTGCCGCTCCGGTCACTGAGCCGAATCCTCCGCCACTGGCGCGGGGCGTTTCCCTGACCTCGACCTGCGACAGCTCGGCGCTGACCTGCGCGCCTGGCGGGTGTCGTCGACCGAACTCGTCGAGGAGTCCCGTGCAGCATCAGGCCGAGGGTGTCGATGAGCCAGTGGCGTTTGCGGTCCGGACGCGTTTCCCGGCGTCGTAGCCAATCTGTTCACCGAGAAACCACTGGTAGGCGATGCTCCACGACCCCGATCGTGCGGACCAGCCGCCACGCGCACCCGCTGACCAGCACTAGGAGATCGTGTCGACGATCAACCGGCGGGAGTACACATGCGAGCGACCACACAGCACCGCCGCTGGCCGGGGCAGCAACGGCTCGATCACCTCCTGCGCGTCGGTCACCGACGAGTCATAGGCCGGCTTGCAGCCACAGACACACACCCGACCGAAATGATCACCAAATCCTGACAACTACCACGGGTCTGCCCAGGTTTCGGTTGACTCCTGATCTGTGAGGCCGACGGCCTTGCTGGAAGGATGAGGATCGTGCCGAAGCCGTTCCCGAAGGAGTTCCGTCGTGACGTGATCGCGGTCGCCCGTCAGGGCGACCAGTCGGTTGCCCAGGTCGCGAGGAGTTTCGGAATCTCGGAGTCCTGCCTGTCACGGCGGCTGAAAATCGCCGACCGCGAGGACGGCGTCAGCGCCGACCGCCCGACTTCAGCCCCGCCGGGGGACCTGGAGGCGGAAAACCGGGAGCTGCGCAGGCGCACGAAACAGCTGGAGCAGGAGAACGAGATCCTGCGCCGCGCGACCGCCTACTTCGCGCGTGACGTGCTCCCAAAATGATGTACCCGCTGGTCGGCGCACCTCGCCGGCGACGGCATCCCCGTCACGGTGACCTGCAGGGTGCTGGGCTTTTCCAAGCAGGCCTTCTACAAGTGGAAGGTCAAACCGGTCAGTGACCGCGACTACGACGACGCTCATCTCATCAACGCCGCGATCGACATCCACCACGATGACCCCGAGTTCGGCTACCGGTTCATCGCCGACGAACTCGCCGCCGCGGGCTGGCGGGCCTCGCGCAACCGCGTCGGCCGGTTGTGTTCCCAGCAGCGGTTGTGGTCAGTGCACGCCGGCAAACGAGGGCGCCACCGACGCCCCGGGCCACCCGTGCACGATGACCTCGTCCGTCGCGAGTTCACTGCCCAGCGGCCCGATCAGCTCTGGCTGACCGACATCACCGAACATCCCACCGACGAGGGCAAGCTTTACCTCTACGCGGTCAAAGACGCCTGCTCCAAACGGATCATCGGCTACTCCATCGATTCGCACATGACCTCCCACCTCGCTGTCGCCGCGCTACGCCACGCCGTGACGCTGCGCGAACCGGCCGGGACCGTGGTGCACTCCGACCGCGGCAGCCAGTTCCGCTCACACGCCTACCAGCGCGAGCTGCGCGCGGCCAGCCTGCGCGGATCAATGGGGCAAGTCGGAACCTGCGCCGATAACGCCGCGATGGAATCCTCCTTCAGCCTCCTGCAAAAGAACGTGCTCAACCGCCGACGCTGGCCCACCCGAGCTCAACTACACCTCGCCATCGTCACCTGGATCGAAACCACCTACCACCGCCGACGCCGCCAACACACCCTGGGACGACTGACTCCGATCGAGTTCGAGACACTGCTCAACGCCGCTGACGCGGCCTGACCCCACCCCACAAAACCGGAGTCAACCGAACTCTGGGCAGTCCCCACCGCTGCCACGCCGAGGTGATCACCCGGCTTCACAACACTGTCTCAGGCGTCCGTGGCGTTGAGGAGAACAAGGTCGGCGCCGACCGCGATCGCCGCGAGCCGGGCTCGCGACTCGCATGCGAGCTTCTCGAGCAGGTGCTCGACATGGGTGGAAACCGTGCGTGGACTGATGAAGAGCTCCCGAGCGATCCGCGGATTGGAGAATCCTTGTGCCACCAGGTGCAGGATCTGGGCCTCCCGGGGGCTGAGGTCGAAGGGCCACGGGATCTGTTCCTCGCTGATCAGCGTCGCCTGACCACGGCACGGGATGACGTCGATACGGTGACAGCTCCCCTTCGGGCCTGCCCACAGATAGCGCCGGCGAACCGAGCCACGCATGGCCAGGTCGCGGAGCACGCGGTTGGGTATGTGCTCCAGGAGGACCGGTCCGGCCGATCGCCCGGGCATCTGCGAGACCGTCCCCGTACTGGAAACGACCACTGCGTGGGCGTCGGGACCCACGTGATGCTCGGCCGGGAGCGCGCTCAGCAGGTCACACGCCTGCGCGAGTAATGGCCGGAAACCCTCGATGGTGCGTCGTGCCTCGTCGCTGGCGTCGTGTGGACGTGCCCAGCTGACGTGAAGCGCTCCGGTGTAGCGACCGTCCGGGAGCCGCAGGCACATCGTCGCGCCCTCCTTGAATCCCGCCGGGATCAAGACCACTTCGGCGGAGAAGGTCTTGGAGAACTCGACCTGCCAGTCACGGGCGAGGTCGGACCACCTCAGCGCGTCAGGTACGCGGGTGTGCAAGAGCTGAAAACCGGGATTCTCCTGCACGAAGGCGTCGTTCATGTGGGCCTGGACCTGTGCGGAGTAACCCTCACTCGCCAGGGTGACGTGGCGGTGGGTTCCTGACACGGCGTCCCAGGCTGAGAGGGCGTACCCCTCCCAGGGGATGAGTTCACGCAGCACCCGCATCGCCGTCACCGCTCGCTCACGTACCAGATCGGCCTCGACGGAATCAGCAGCAGCGTTCGTGGCCATGGCGGGAAGTATCGCTTCGATCTGCATCTCGCACCTCGGGTCACATCACACGTGAACACACCAATGCTAGGCGAACTGAGGACGCACGTGTCTGGTCGCGCTGTTCTAGCTGTGATGTCCAGGATGTCGGTCAGCCTGATCGGGGCCGTCGTCGCCGCGCCTACGCATGAAGGGCGGCGAGGCGTACCTCATGGGTGTTGAAGGGTCCCGAGGTTGTCTGGCAAGCCTTCCCGTTACCTGGCCTGGTTGAGGTCTTGAATAAGAGGTCGTAACAATATGATCTTGGTGTGGTTTGATGTCTCCCGCTGTTGATCTTGTCTCGGGAGGGTGTTGGTGGCGCAGCGTAGGCCGTGGGAGGTAGAGGACGAGCTGTGGGAGCTGATCGAGCCTCCGTTGCCCAAAGTTGAGCGCCGGTTCAGAAATCCGCGGCGGAAGCGGTTGGACGATCGGCGTGCGTTGTGCGGGATCTTGTTCGTGCTGTAGACGGGGATGCCATGGTCGCGCTCGCGGCGGTTGCGGGACTGGACTGAGGCCGGGGTGTGGCAGCAGTTGCACGAGCTGCCGCTGGCGAAGCTGAACGCGGCCGGGCTGATCGACTGGTCTCGGGCCGCGATCGATGGCTCGCATGTCCGGGCGTTGAAAGGGGGCCGAAAACCGGGCCGAGCCCGGTCGACCGAGCCCGCACCGGGTCAAAACACCATGTGATTACCGGAGGCGGCTGTGATGTCGTTGCGGTTGCCGCCGGCCAGCGCCACCGCCAGCGGGAACCACCAAGCCTTCGTCCGGCATCGCCTGCAGCATCATCTGCTGGCGCCGACTCAAGCGTGCTGCCGTCCGCGCTCTGGCCGGCAGATCAAGACCACGGCGGTCCCCGCGGCCGAACAGCCAGTAGGTCCCCTCCAGGTCGTGCGCGGTCGGGTCTGGTGGCGCTACGTCGACCGGCTCCGGCTGGAGGACTGCCAGCTCCGCTGGGCATGCCAGGTCTGCGGGCTGCCGCTGCCGCCCCGCGTGGGTGCTGGCCAGCCGCACCGGGCAGGTGAGCATGTCCAGCGCGCTGCACGAGCTCTGCCTGCACCTGGCCCAGCGGTGCTGCCCGGTGCTCGACGACGCCGGCGCTGCACCCGTAGCCGATCGACGCGCCCACGAGGTCAGCCCGAGGTCCTAGCCAACGGCACCCCGCTGAACCAGGTCCTCGTCGCGACCGCCGGACGCCTCCCGGACGGCTGTTCCCGCAGCACCGGACGATCACAACCGGACCCGGCCACCACGGGTAACGCCGCCCGGCCGGGGACGACGCGCCGACCACGGGCATGCCCGCGGAGCCGAACGCGACCGGTCGAACCGACCAGTCGCGCTCCCAGTGTCCGGCGAGCAGCTCGTGACCGCGCTTGATCGACCGCGCCAGATGACATCACAGGAGAACGGCCTGCGATGCTGGACGAGCGCACCCTGCGGATGGTTGCCGGGCCCGGCGGCCGCACCCCGGACTGGCTGTGACGTGGGCTGACGATCATGTCCCCAGCAGGTCGCTGACGAAGATGTCCTCGCTCGTCAGGTGGCGTTTCGACAGGCCCTGCTCGTGGTGGTAGCGCAGGAAGGTGTCGATCGCCGTGCGGTTGGCTTCGACGCCATAGGGCCACCAGTCCCCGCCGAGCAGGCGCCGATTCTCGGCGAAGAGTTGGCTGAACCAGGGAGTCATGAGGGCCATGTGTTGTTTGGCCGCCCCCTCGCGGTACTGGCGCGCCGTGA
Organism: Amycolatopsis sp. ATCC 39116; assembly: GCF_000231075.2. Lineage (NCBI taxonomy): Bacteria > Bacillati > Actinomycetota > Actinomycetes > Pseudonocardiales > Pseudonocardiaceae > Amycolatopsis > Amycolatopsis sp. ATCC 39116. The sequence goes on from NZ_AFWY03000005.1 coordinate 218,350, forward strand.
TCTCCTTCGCCTCGCTGAAGGCCCGGTAGAGGGCGGTTGTCACGTCAGGCTGGTCCGCGAGTTCCTTGCGTACAGCGATGACGTGCATGGGCGGGAAGATGCCGGTGCGCCGGTAGTAATTCCGTTCCACCGTTGGGTAGTCGGGGAACAGTCGCGCGACCCTCGGTGATCCGTCCAGCAGCGTCTGCGGGACATCGACGGAGATCAGTGCGTCAATCTCGCCCGCCTCGAGCATGGCCCCGAGCGTGTGACCGTGCGCGGCGCGTCGGACGTCTACGCCGGGGGGCACGGGCTGAGGGATCCAGTCGAATGACGGGACAGGATAGTTGGTGCCGCCGATGATCCACCGGCACTGGTCGGGGGTGACGCCGTAGTCGTCGGCCAGGATACCTTTGGGCCACACGCCCGCGTCGTGTCCGTACAGCGCGAACTCGCCCACGGTTTTCCCGGCGAGATCCTGGGGTTCGGCGATACCGCTCGCGATGTTGACGAAGATCGCCGAGTGCCGGAAGTTCCGGTTCGGGAAGATCGGCAGCGCCAGGAACGGCGCATCCCGCTGGTCGAACAGGCGCAGGAAGTACGTCAGTCCCAGCTCTGCGACGTCGAAGTCCCCGCGCACCATGCGCCGGAAGATGTCCGACACGAGTGGCGCCGTCTCGAACGTGGCATCCACGCCCTCGACGGTCACAGTCCCGTCCAGCAGGGCTGCGGTGTGTTCGTACCGGTAGACACCGATGGCAAGCGTCGGATTGCTCACAACTACACCTCGCTTCCGTGAATGATCGTTCACTGTTACCATGGAGCTGTCAAGGCGAACGATCATTCATTTTGTGTCGGTCAACGGCACCACGGAGGTTGGCTCGATGCCGCGGATCACCGACGCGCGCCGCGAGGTGCGCCGCGCTCAGATCGTGGCGGCGGCGCGTCGCTGCTTCGCACGTGAGGGGTTCCACCAGACCTCGATGCCGGACATCGCACAAGAGGCAGGTGTGTCCGTCGGCGCCCCGTACCGCTACTTCGCCAGCAAGGAGGAGATCATTCTCGAACTCGCCGGCGACGCGTTCCACCTGCTGTTCGAGCCGGTAGCGCGACTGGTCCAAGGCGAAAAGGTCGCCACGGTCGCCGATCTCGTCGCTGCGTCGATCGGCCCCGCCGCCAGAGACACTGCCCTCGATGCGGCCGGCCAGCCCGTCCCCGTCGACGAACTACTCCGCTGTGCCGTGCAGGCATGGGGCGAGCTACTCGTGCACGAAGGACTCCACCGGCGAGCGGTCGAGGGATTCGAGAATGTCCGACAAAGCATGGCTGAGGTCCTTCGTCACGGCCAAGCAGCCGGGACGGTGCCGACCGGGCTGGACCCCGAACGCGGGGCCAGGGTCGTACTGGCGCAACTGCACGGTTTCGTGCTCCAACGCGTCGCGTTCGGGCTCGACGACATCGCTGGCTTCACCGACGCTGTTCAAGCCACTCTCGCCGGCGCGGGAATCCTCAACGCCACTGAGCCGTAGGCGCCGATCGGGACCCTCCGCGCCGCACTCATTCTTGAGACCCTACAGACGGCTCACCGCGATCGCGGGAGTCAGCGAAAGTCGCGGGATGCGTGCTGGATGGTGTTCGATGCGGTCGGCGCGGAGGCTGACGACGCCTTCGGGGGGAGCGTTGGACCATGGCGCACACGAGCATCGCTGAGCTGGCGCGGGCGACTGTTCGGAAGCCTGACCAGGTGTTTTGTTCGACGACGCCGGTGGCCCGGGCGTCCGCGGCCGCCAGCTCGAGCTTGGTCATGCCGGGCAGGGGCGGGGCGTCCAGGTCTGGGGCGAGGCCGGGAAGGTGGCCGGGGTGGTGCCGGGCGGCCGCGCCGGCGGCCCACAATGCCTGGCCGCAGTCCTGTCCCCAGCTCGGTAGCGCGCCGGCGGTGGCCAGCGCTTCGATGGCGGGGGTGTCGAGTCGGACCCGGCGCGTGAGGTCGTCCTGCGAGGTGAACGGCCCCGCGGCGCGGGCGTCGACGATCGCCGCGGCGGCGTCGCAGCCGAGGTTGCGCACGGTCCCGAGTCCGAACCGGACCGCCAGCCCGCCGGCGCTGTCGGCGTGGGGTTCGAGTGTGGCCTCGACTGGGATGCGGTTGATGTCGGGGCCACGGTGATCACCCCGTGTCGGTGCCCGTCTTCGACCAGCGATTGCGGACTGTAGAGGCCCATCGGCTGGGCCTTGAGCAGCCCGGCGAGGAACGCCGACGGGTGGTAGCACTTGAACCACGCGCTGGCGTAGACCAGCAGCGCGAAGCTGTGGCTGTGGCTGTTCCGGGAAGCCGTAGTCGCTGAAGGCGTAGATCTGGCGGAAGATCTGCTCGGCGAGCTCGCCGGTGACGCCGCGTTCGGCGGCGCCGGCGAAGAACCGGCGCGCGAGCCGGGCCATCTTCACCGGCGGGCGCACGGGATATGACGTGGCTGCGCGACGTGATCGTCCCCTCCGCGCCCCCCGTGGCGACGAACTGTGGCTCACCGCGAATGACACGCGGCTGGGCCGGCAGTCCCCTCAACCCGTCCAGCCCCTGACGGATCTGGGGCTCGCCAAGGGATCACTTGCACGCGGCCCGAATCTGAACTATTTTCAGAGGATGGTGAATCTTACTCGGCGTCTCGCTCGCCGTGACGCCGAGATCGCCTTCGCGGACTCGGGCGCCACCGGTCCTGCCGTGGTGCTCACGCATGGCGCGGGTGTCGACCACACGATGTTCGACGCGCAGGTGACGACCTTGACGCAGCACGGGTTTCGCGTCGTCGTCTGGGATCTGCGCGGGCACGGCCGGTCGGCGCTCGCGCCCGGGGTGCGGTTCAGTGCGACGGACGCACTGGAGGACCTCGACGCGCTGCTCGCCGAGTGCGGAATCGATACACCCGTGCTCGCCGGACACTCGCTCGGCGGCAATCTCGCGCAGGCCTTCGCGCGGACGCACCCGCAGCGTGTGAGCGGCGTGATCGTGCTCGACTCCACCTGGAACGCCGGCCCGCTGTCCGCGCTGGAACGGTGCGCGCTCCGACTCGCCGCGCCGGCGCTCGCCCTGGTTCCCGCGAAATCCCTTCCTCATCTCATGGCCCGCGCCTCAGCGGTCTCCCCCGACGCGATCGCCCGGACCGAAGCACTCTTCGCCCGCATGCCCAAACGCAGATTCCTGGACGTGTGGGCGGCGACCGTGTCGTTCGTCGCGCCCGACCCCGGATACCGTTCGCCAGTGCCACTCGCCCTGGTGCGCGGCGCCGAGGACCGCACGGGCAACATCGCCACGGCGATGTCCCGCTGGGCCGCGACCGAAGGCGTCGCCGAGCACGTGATCCCGCGCGCCGGGCACATGGTCACGTGGGACGCGCCCGCGGAAACCTCGCATACCCTGCTGCGGATCCTGAACGGCTGGCAACACCCGATCCGACACGGGGAGCAGCGATCATGACCCCGGAACAGCAGGATTTCGTCAACGCCCTGGGCGACACGCTGGCGACGTGGAACCTCCCTCGTGCCACGGGCCGGATCTACGGCTACCTCCTGCTGCGCGGCGAAGCGTCCACTTCGGACGAGCTGCGCGCCGCGCTGTCCCTCAGCTCCGGGGCCGTGAGCACCGCGACCAGGGAACTGGTTTCCTGGGGGCTGGCACGAACGATCCCGCAACCCGGCAGCCGCCGCCTGCTCGTCGAGGCAGCCGGCGGCTTCGAACAACTCCTCGCGGCCAGCCACGAACGCGCCCGAGCCTTCATCCGCACGCTTCGGGCGGCCGAGGAACTGACCGAGACGGAACGGGCGGCGGGACGACTGCGTGACGTCCGGGACCTGTTCACGTCCTACATCGACGCCGGCGAGCGAGTGCTCAGGGAGCGCGCCGCGGATGGCAACACCCGCATCCAAGCGTAGAAACTATGCCGCATCCGGCAACACCGGCCGGACACGAAGCCAACCTGCCTCCCCGTCGCCGACCCACGCGCCGGAGTGAAGCCGGCGCCGTTCAGCCGGGACGCGAAACTCCCCAGCTTCGACTCCGCCGCTTCTGCGGCCCCGACCGGGGCGGCGGCGCGCGCAGGTGATCCCGCACCCGGCCATCACCTCAACCAGCGCTCGCCGAACAGACTTCCGTGTTCGCCCAAGACCTCCCAGTTACCGGGTCGAACACCACCTGCCGTAACCCGCTCGGCGCCCACGGCACCACGCTACCCGGTTCCAGGAGATGCCGGCCTACGCCGCCTCCGGACACGGCGCCGTCCTCGTGGGCGTCCAGGTCGAACAGCTCTACCCACGCCCGAACGTGACCTGCCTGCCCATCGAAGGCGGTCCTCCTTCGACTACGCCCTGGTCTGGCGCACCGACGAGATCGGTGCGCTGCACGAAGTCAACTGGCAGCTGGACTCGGCCGTTCTCGCCGTCCTGGTCGGCGTGCAGGTCGTGCAGTCGTGCGGCGGTGTCGGGAAGCTGGTCGACGATCACCAGCTCTCCCCTGGCCCGCAGCTCGTCCGCGGCTTCCACGCAGGCTGCTCGGCGAGCGGCTTTCCTGCGCCACCGGGCAGCGGCGAAGGCGAAGTTGCCGGGCCACGAGCGCAGCGTGTCGAGCAGGTCGGCGTGCGCTTCGGGATCGGACTCGAACTCGGTGAGCGCGGCGTACTGTTCCAGCGTCAGCTGATCATCCTCGCGCAGGGCCTCGCGGGTGGCGGCGCTGCGCGCGACCGCGAGGCCGGCGGTGACACGGTCGGCGGAGGTGCTCAGTTTCTCGGCGATCTCCTCGGGTGCGAGGTCGAACAGGGCCATCCGCTCGAAGATGTGCACCTCTTCGGCCTGGGTGTAGCCGACGCGCTGCGTGTTCTCGTCCCACTGGTCGATCAGCCGCTGCGCCTCGTCCTCCTCCCCCGCCTCCACCACGATCACCGGGATGGTGGGATGCTGGTCGACGCACAGCCGATTGGCCAGCACGCGGCTGAACCCGTAGCGCAGGCGCAGGGTGCCGTTCTCGTCCGGGTTCGCGGTGACCGCGGTCTTCACCCCGTACTTGGCGATGCTGGCGCACAGGCCTGGGTTCTTCGCGCGGATGTCGTCGATCTCCCGCGAGTTGTCGTCGAGAACGAGCTCGAACGGATCGACGTAGTACAGGCCCGGTGTTTCCCAGGTCTTGGCGGTGTTCACTGGGGACTCCTTTCACTCGGTTCTTGGTTGCCGTGGGGGAAGTACTCGGTGCTGCAGCACCACCCGACCCACGCATCGCCGTGACGGACCGCCGCTTCGACCGGACCGACACGACTGCAGATCAGGCACTCGACAGCGCCGGCGTCGGGGAACGCTCGACGTTCGGGTGTGACGAGAGGGTGATGGGCTTTGTCTTCGGCCATCGCGGGTGTGGTCACCTCGTCGACGACCGCGTCGTACAGCGGCGTCGGTTCCAGCAGCTCGTCGAGAGCGCTGAACGTAGTGGAATGGCCGACGGTGACGTTGACGTTGCCAGGCTCGAACAGCCAGTGGGACATGATGATTTCGGTGCTCCTCTCACGGTGCAGCGGACGCCGAGGCCGAGGGGGTGCGACAGCGGCCAACGGCCACCCACCGCCCGCTAGATGCAGCGACAGTGGTCTGCTTGTGGCGCGGACAGCAGGCCGCCGACAGCGGCTCTAAGCTGTCTGCCGAAGAGGTCGGCACGCGCGGGAGCGCTCTGGCGCTGTGGCACGAGCACAACCCGGCCACCCTGTTCTCCCCCTCCGAAGCGACCACGAACTCGCTTGCGGAGGCCGAGCAGGACGTCGCCGCGTGGCGAGAGTCGAAGGTGGGGTTCCTGACCTTCCTAGACCAGGAGTACGCCGCTCAGCTACGGGAGATCCACGAGATCCCACCGGTGCTCTTCCACCAGGGCAGCCTCGTACCCGGCGAGATCGGCATGTCCGTGGTCGGCTCGCGCCAGGCCTCCGCCCGAGGCCTGGACATCGCTGGTGCGACGGCTCAAGGACTGGTCGACCGCGACATCACGGTGATCTCCGGCCGGGCGGAAGGCATCGACACCGCGGCGCACACCCGGGCGCTCGACGCTCGCGGCCGGACAGTCGCGAATCATCGGCACGGGCATCCTCAAGTCCTATCCGCCGGAGGACCGGGACCTGCAGTCCTGCGTCGCCGACACGGGCCTCGTGCTGTCGCAGTTCTGGCCGAATACCCACCTAGCAAGCACGGCTTCCCGATGCACAACACCGTGATGTCCGGGTAGGGGCGCGCAACCATTGTTGTGGAGGCCGGAGAGCGCAGCGGTGCGCGGATCAAGGGCCCGGCAAACCGTCGCGCACCGCCGGCCGGTGATCCTGACCGACCTCATCGTGCAGGCGAACCGCTGGCCCGCCGACCTCATCGGCCAGCCCGGCGTCCACGTTGCGCACGGCACTGCCGAGGTGATGGCCATCGTCGAGGACATCCTCACCGCCTCCGACGAAGTCGACGAGCTGCTCGCCTTCGCCCTGCAACGATGAGGTCAGAGGGCCAATTCGGCCGCGTACCGCGTCCCGGGGTCGCGCCGCGGCCGAACCGAATGTCGCCGACGCGCAGAGCCCGCGGCTTGCCGTCTGGAGGCTGCCGAAGGCTTATCCTCCCGAGTTCCGCGCTCGCGCCGTCGCCCCGGTTCGAGCGGGCAAGCCAGTGCGAGAAGCCGCGCAGGAGCTCGGGATCAGGGAGTCGTGCTCGCACAGCTGGGCCAAACAGGATCGTATCGACCGTGGGTGAACGTGCCGGTCTGAGCAGCACCGAGCGCGCGGAGCTGGCAGCGGTGAAGCGGACCCAAAGGGCGAAAACAGTAGTCGCCCGCCTTGCAGACCGGGCATTGCCGGCGAAATTGGCCTGCGGGTTGCTGGAAGCCAGCCAGTCGGGGCTCTATCACTGGCGGTCCCGGCCGACCTCCCCAGCGGCATTACGCCGGGAGTCGTCGCCCGAGGTCATCACAGAGATCCACACCCGCCCCCGGGGCGGGCACCTACAGCGCACCCGGGGTACGGGGCGGACGGCGAACCGCTGCCCCTGCTGACGACCTGGGCGGGCGCGCGACGGCGCGGGCGCTCGACGAGCGCTCGAAGGAGCCGCCGCGGCGGAACAGCCAACGCGAAGCCGTCACCTACCCCGCCACACCGGATCCCGCTTCTCGGCGAAGGCGCGGGCGCCCTCCTGCGCGTCCTCGGATTCGAAGACGGGCCGCACGAGTGCCTGCTGTTCGCGGAAGGACTCGTCCGCGCCCCAGTCCCAGCACCGGCTGACCACATCCTTGGAGACCCGGACCGCCAGCGGGGCGTTCGCGTTGATCCGCCGGGCCAGCGCCAGCGCCTCGTCGCGCGCTCGGCCCGGCTCCACCAGCCGGTTGACCAGCCCGTGGCGGTACGCCACCTCCGCATCGAACGGGTCTCCGGTCAGGGCGTGCTCCATGGCCAACTGGTAGGGCATCCGCCGGGGCAGGCGCAGCAGACCGCCGGCGGCGGCGACGAGACCACGCTTGACCTCGGGGATTCCGAAGCGAGCGCCCTCGGCCGCGACGATCAGGTCGCACGCCAGCGCGAGCTCGCACCCACCGGCCAGGGCGTACCCCTCGACGGCCGCGATCATCGGCTTGGACAGCCTGCGCTCGGTCAGGCCGGCCAGGCCCAGCCTGGGAATCGACACACCCTCACCGCGCAGGAAAGCCTTGAGGTCCATGCCGGCGCAGAACGTGCCGCCGGCGCCCGTGAGGATCCCGGCCAGCAGGTCCGCGCGCTCCTCCAGCTGATCCAGGGCAGCACTGACCGCCCGGGCGACAGCGGAGTCGATCGCGTTGCGCGCCTCCGGCCGGTTGATGGTGATGACCAGAACGTCGTCATGCTGGTCGACCAGCACGCAGTCTGTCACCGCGCCACACCCTTGCCCGACGGGACGAGGGTCCGCGCGATGACGTTGCGCTGCACCTCGCTGGTGCCTTCGCCGATCTCGAGGATCTTCGCGTCGGCGTAGAACCGGGAGATCGCCGATTCCCGGATGAACCCGTACCCGCCGTGGATCTGGACGCTCGCGCTGGCGACCCGGTTGGCGACCTCGGAGGCGTACAGCTTGGCCATGGCGGCGGCCTTGGCGTACGGACGTCCCTGGTCGCCCAGCCAGGCGGCGCGGTAGACCAGCCAGCGCGCGGCCTCCACCTCGGTGGCCATGTCGGCCAGTTTGTGCCCCACGGCCTGGAACTTGTTCAACGGGCGCCCGAACTGCTCGCGGTCCCCGGCATGGCGGATCGCGAGGTCCAGGGCGGCCTGCGCGAGCGACAGGGACAGCGCGGCGACGCTCACCCGCCCCGCGTCCAGCACCTCCAGGAACTGTCGCAGCCCGTTGCCCTCCTCCCCCAGCAGGTGGTCCTCCGGGACCCAGCAGTCGGTGAACACGAGCTCGCGGGTGTCCAGGGCGTGCCACCCCAGCTTGCTCAGCGGCCGCCCCTTCGCGTAGCCGGGAGTGCCGTCCGGCACGAAGAAGGTTCCGTACCTGTTCTTGCCGCTGGCATCCGTACCGGTGACCGCCAGCACCGTCACGCCGAGGCTCATCTCGGTGCCGGCGTTGCTGATGAACATCTTCGTGCCGTTGAGCACCCAGCCGTCTTCGGTCCGCCGCGCCCTGGTGCGGATGCCCGCCGCGTCCGAGCCCGCCGTGGGTTCGGTCAGGCCGAAGGCGCCGAGCTTCTCCCCGGTCGCGAGGGGGACCAGCCACCGCTTCTTCTGGTCATCAGTGCCGAACCGCGCCAGCGGCAGGGTCGCGATGGTGGAGTGGGCGTTCCACGCCGCCGCCACCGACTGATCGGCCTCGCCCAGGGCTTCCATCGCGGCCACATAGGACACCAACCCGGCATCGGCGCCGCCATAGGTCTCCTCGACGAGCATGCCCATCAGGCCGAGTTCGCCGAGACTTCGGAACACCTCCGCCGGGAAGTAGCACCGCTCGGACCAGTCCGCCGCGTACGGCGCGATCTCCCTGGCAGCGAAGTCCCGGCACATCCGTTGCAGGGCAACGGTTTCCGCGGGCAGGTCGAAGTCCATCTCAGCGCTCCTCCGGGGTCAGCAGGATCTTCAGGTGGGAACCCGAGCTGAGTTCGCCGAACGCGTCGAGCCCCTGAGCGAGCGGGTAGACACCCGTCAGCAGCGGAGTGGGGTCGAGCCGCGCGGTGGCGATCAGGTCCAGCACGCGGGGGATGTCGAAGTTGTACCCCAGCGATCCGAGCACGGTTCGCTCGAACGGCACGATCTGGGTGAGGGGGATCGACGCGGCGCCACCGCTGATGCCGGCGAGCACGGCCCGGCCGCCTCGCCGCACCGTCTTGACGGCGAGTTCGACCAGCTCGGGCCGCCCGGTGGCCTCGACGACGACGTCCGGCCCGACCCGCCCGGTTCGCAGGAACACCTCACGTCGCACGTCGCTGACGGCCGGGTCGTACACCTCGGTCGCGCCGAGCTCGGCGGCGCGCTTCGCCCGGCCGGGCACCGGCTCGCTGACGTAGATCCCCGCGGCGCCGGCGAGCTTGAGCGCCATGAGCGCCGCGATGCCGATCGGGCCGGCACCGAGGAGCAGCGCGGTGTCGCCGGGCCGAACTCCGGCCCGGCGGACCGCGTGCAGCCCCACCGCGAGGGGCTCGGCGAGCGCAGCCAGCTCGTCCGTCACCCCGTCGGGAACCGGCACCAGACCAACCGCGGGCACGGTGACGAACGGAGCGAACGCCCCCGGCGAGGCGACGCCGACCGAACCGCCCTTGGCGCAGATGTGGTACTCGCCGTGGCGGCACCAGCGACAGACCCCGCACCGCAGGCACGGATCGACCGCCACCCGCGTGCCGACCTCGATCCCCGGCACCGGCGAGCCCAGTGCGGCGACCCGGCCGCTGAACTCGTGCCCCAGCGTCATCGGGGGCGTGGCGCCGGTGAGCGGGTGGGGTGTGGTCCGGATGAGATTCGGACCCGCGGTGTACTCATGCAGGTCCGTTCCGCAGATGCCGGCGTAGGACACCGCCACCACCGCGTCGCCAGGCGCCGGGGCCGGTGGTTCCGGTACCTCGTCGAGCCGCAGATCACCTCTGCCGTGCCATCGCAACGCTCGCATCCGACCCACCTTCGCGTCAGAGTTGTTTTTTCGAACAATCGGTACAAGAATCGTGGTTCCCCGCCAGATGTCAAGGGGGCGGGCCGAAACCCCAGCAAGACAAGGGCAGAACAGGATGACTTCCACTCAGGCGAGCGACACCGCCCGCGAGGTCGGCGCGAAGACCGAGATGTACCGGCGGATGCGGCTCATCCGCCAGTTCGAAGACCGGGCGTCCCGGCTGTACCGCACCAACCAGATACCCGGTTTCCTGCACCTGTCGATCGGCCAGGAGGCCACGGCGGTCGGCGCGTGCTGGCCGCTCGACGACCGGGACGTCATCACCTCCACCCACCGAGGTCACGGCCACTGCATCGCCAAAGGCCTGGACGTGACCGGCATGTTCGCCGAGCTGATGGGCCGCAGCACCGGAACCTGCCAGGGGCGAGGTGGTTCGATGCACATCGCCGATCCCCGCAAGGGGATCTTCGGCGCCAACGGGATCGTCGCGGCGGGCCTGCCCATCGCCACCGGAGCCGCCACCGCGGCGCAACTGCGCGACCAGGGCGGCGTGGTGCTCGCGTTCTTCGGCGACGGCGCGGTCGCCCAGGGCATGTTCCACGAGGCGGTCAACCTCGCCGCGGTGTGGCGGCTGCCCATCATCTTCTGCTGCGAGAACAACCACTACGCCGAGTTCTCCGCCGCGAAGGACCAGCACCGTGCGACATTGGCCGACCGCGCCCGCGGGTACGGCACTGGCTACGCCCACGTCGACGGCAACGACGTCGTCGCGGTCGCCGAAACGACGACCGCACTGGTCCACGACCTCCGCCGTGGCGCCGGCCCCGTGCTGCTGGAAGCGGAGACCTACCGCTGGCACGGGCACTACGAGGGCGACCCGGAGCGCTACCGCGAGCCCGCCGAGCTCGAAGAGTGGAAGACGCGCGACCCGCTCGCACTGCTCGCCGCGCGGCTGGAGGCCGACCGCGTCGCGGAGATCGACCGCGAGGTGGACGAGATCATCGACAGGGCGGTCGAGCGGGCTCAGGCCGCCGACGAGCCCGCACCGGAGACGCTGCACCACTTCGTCGGCGTCCCCCGCGAGCCGGTGCCGGAACCGCCCGAACCCGACGGCGAGGTTTTCCGCACCATGGATGCCGTGCACGAGGCGCTCGAGCACGAACTGGCCGCCGACAAGGACGTGTTCCTCGCCGGCATCGACGTCGCCGCGGGCGGCAACGTCTTCGGGCTCATGCGAGGGCTGGCGGACAAGTACCCCGGACGCGTCCGCGACACGCCGATCTCGGAGAGCGCGATCGTCGGCGCGGCCGTGGGGTCGGCGATGGCGGGCCTGCGTCCCGTCGTGGAACTGATGTACCTGGACTTCCTCGGGGTGTGCCTGGACCAGCTGATGAACCAGGCGGCCAAGCTGCGGTTCATGACCGGCGGCGCGGTCAGCCTGCCGCTGGTGGTCCGCACCCAGTTCGGCGCGGGCAAGTCCTCCGGGAGCCAGCATTCGCAGAGCCTGGAGGCGCTGCTCGCGCACATCCCCGGGCTCACCGTGGTCATGCCGTCCACGCCGGCCGACACCTACGGCCTGCTCCGCGCGGCGATCCGGGACCCCAACCCGGTCGTGTTCATCGAGAACCGCCTGCTGTACGGGCGCAAGGGGCCGCGCCCGCGGCCAGGACACCTGGTGCCACTCGGCAAGGCCGCCATTCGCCGCGAGGGCACGGACGTCACCCTGGTGTCGTACTCGAAGCTGGTGCACGACTGCGTCGCGGTGGCCGGGGACCTGGCGCGGGAGGGCATCAGCGTCGAGGTCGTCGACCTGCGCACCATCGCGCCGCTGGACACCGGCACCGTGCTGCAGTCGCTGGCCAAGACGAACCGGCTCGTCGTCGCCCACCAGGCAGTCGAATCCTTCGGCGTCGGCGCCGAACTCGCCGCCGTCGCGGCCGAGCACGGGTTCTGGACGCTGGACGCGCCGGTTCTGCGCGTCGGCGCCGCCCACACCCCCGCGCCGTACGCGCCGTCACTGGAACGCGCGTGGCTCCCCGATCGGGACAGGATCGCCGCGGCCGTGCGGAAGTCCGTCCGTGGCTAGCGTGCGCGTGTCCGGGAGCCGGGGTCAGGCGCCCTCGCGCTCCCGGAACGAGCGCACCCGCTCCTCGAGGTCGTCGGCGTCGTAGGAGGGGCTCCGGAAGCCGGAGATCAACGTGGCGCAGTACTCGCGGGACAGGAACTCGGCGTCCCACCCCCCGCCGGGTTTGGCCCACTGGTAGGTGTGGTTGTGCATGTTGAGGAACTGCAGCATCGCCAGCCGCGCGTCCATCTCACGGAACGCTCCGGACTCCATGGCCTCCACCAGGAGGTCCTGCACGATCTTCTCGAACTCGTGGCGCTGGCGCAGAAGGCGCGTAAGGTTCGCACCGCGCAGGTGCCGGTAGTCGTGCTCGTAGACCCAGATGTGGTCCAGCCGAGCCAGGATGAGCTCCAGCAGCGTCTGCGACAGCAGGCGCAGCCGCAGCACCGGGTCCTCGTCCAGTGCCGCGATCCGCCGCGCGGCGGTCAGCAACGGGTTGAGAACGCGGTTCTGGATTTCGACCAGCAGGTTCTCCTTGGACCCGATGTAGTAGTACAACGCGCCCTTGGCCAGGCCGGCGACCTGACCGATCTCGGCGATGCCCGTCGCCGCGTAACCCTGCTTCGCGAACAGCTGCGCCGCCTGGTCGATGATCTCCTGCCGCTTGATCTCGTAGCCCGGCCCGTGTCCCGGTGGTCTTGGCATAAGCCCACAGCTTATTCCGCGTTCCCGGCGACGCGTGCGCCCGCCTGGGAGACCGCCCGCGCGCTTCCCCGGTCTCACCCGGTCCGGGCTTGTCAGGTCCCGGCCCGAGCCTTAGAGTGCTTCCCGTCACCGTTTCGTAGACCGACTGGTACACGAAACCCGCCACCGGCACAACACACTGGAGTGATGGCCCGTGAGTGATGAAAAATCTCCTGCTCAGCAAGGCCTTGCCGTGCCACGGGAGGAAGTCTCCGAAGAGGACCTACGCGCCCTGGGCGTCGACCTGGCCCGCGACTTCCCCGGCAGCACCGCCGCCGACTTCCGCCGGTACCCGGTCCTGTCCGAGGGCGGCTGGTTCATCGCCGTGAAGCACCAGAAGACGCTCGAGTCGGTCGCCCGCGAGCCGGGCCCGCTGCTCGGCCCGATCACCCTGGCCTCCGATGGCCTGGACGTGAACTGAGAGAGGAAGGTCATCATGATCGGAGTCGATGTCGGCGGCACCTTCACGGATGTCGTGGCGATTGAGGACGGGAAGATCAAGACCGTCAAGGTGTCCACGGATGTGCGGACCACCGAGCGGGGCGTGCTCAAGGGAGCCGAGGAGATCGGCGTCGAAGCCGCCGAGGTCTTCAACCACGCCAGTACCCACGGCCTCAACGCGGTGATCACCCGGCGCCTGCCCAAGATCGCCTTCCTCACCACCGACGGCCACCGCGACATCCTCGACATCGGACGGACGTGGCGCCCGGTCGAGGGCCTGATGAACCCCACCTGGCGACGCTCCTACGGCGACGCGAACCGTCCCCTGGTGCCCCGCTACCTCCGTCGCGGGATCCGCGAGCGCCTCACCGCCGACGGCGCCGTGCTGATCCCGCTCGACGAGGACCAGGCCCGCGCGCAGCTGTCGGTGCTGCGCCGCTGCGGCGTCGAAGGTGTGGCGATCTGCCTGCTCAACGCCTACGTCAACGACCACCACGAGGAACGCCTGCGGCAACTGGTGCACGAGGAGCTGGGCGACATCCCGGTCTCGATCTCCAGCGAGGTCTCACCGCTGGCCAAGGAGTTCGCCCGGGCCTCCACGACCGTGGTCGACGTGTTCATGCGCCTGATCTACGGCGACTACACCCGTCGCCTCGACGCGGGTCTGCGCGAGCTGAAGTTCACCGGCGACCTGAACTTCGCCGACTGCGCCGCTCAGTTGGTGCGCTCGGACGTCGCGATGGAGCACCCGTTCCGCATCGTGTTCGCCGGCCCCGCGGCGGGCACCGTCTCGAGTGCGCACTTCGGCAGCGTGATCGGCGCGCACAACCTGCTCTGCGCGGACGTGGGCGGAACTTCGTGCGACATCAGCATCGTCACCGACGGCAAGCCGTTCGTGAACACCACGTTCGAACTCGAACACGACCTCATCGTCAACGCGTTGTCGAACGAGATCTCCAGCATCGGAGCCGGTGGCGGCAGTCTGGTCACCATCAACGCGGCAGGCGAGCTGAAGGTCGGGCCGGGCAGCGCCGGCGCGGATCCGGGTCCCGCCTGCTACGGGATCGGCGGCACCCAGCCCGCCACGACCGACACCTGCCTGCTGATGGGGATCATCGACCCGGACGGCTTCGCCGGCGGCCGGATGAAGCTGGACCCGGAGCTGTCCCGGCAGGCGTTCGAGGCGCTCGACACGAAGCTTTCGTTCGAGCAGCGCGTGTCCTACGCGTTCAACATCGGGATCAACAACATCGCCGAGGGCGTCACCAACATCGCGATCCAGCACGGTGTCGACCCACGGGACTACAGCCTCGTCGCCTACGGTGCCGCGGGCCCGATGCTGCTGCCCGCCGTGCTCGATCTGGTGCACGCCGCCGAGGTGATCGTGCCGCCGCACCCGGGCCTGTTCTCCGCGCTGGGTCTGGTCAGCACCGACCTCGTCTACGCCGACAGCCGCAGCGCCTACACCCTGCTCACCGCCGAAGCCGCCGAGTCGATCGACAAGGTGTACCGCTCCATGGAGCAGCGCCTGTCGGAGCGACTCAAGGAGAAGGACCGCGGCAACGTCACGTTCGTCCGCAGCTTCGACGGACGCCTGGCGGGCCAGACGTGGGAGACGCCGTTCATCACGGTGCCCGACGGCGAGATCACCGCCGAAGGCGTCGAGCAGATGGTGGCCAACTTCCACGCGGCCTACGCCGAGCGCTCGGGCAACAAGTTCGAGGCGCTGCCGGTGCAGGGCGTGACCTACCGGGTCCAGGCCGTCGTGCACGCCGACAAGGTCGAGTACCCGGTGCTGCCCGAGCGGGCCGCGGGCGAACGCCCGGAACCGACCCGCACGCTGACCATCCGCTACCTCACCGACGAGGATCTGCCCGCCCACGAGTACCAGCGCGCCGACCTGCGCGCGGGCGACGCGATCGACGGTCCGGCGGTCATCCGCGAGCCGCTGTCCACGACGTTCCTGGTGCCCGGGCAGACCGGTCACGTCGGTACGCACGGCGAACTGCGCATCCGCAAGGCGTGAAGGGAAGACCATGACTGTTTCACTCAAGGACCTCGACGACGCGCAGTTCACCGAGCGGTACGGCGCCGACCGGTTCACCGCCACGGTCCTGTCCAGCCGGATGCGCTACATCGTGCAGCACATGTGCACGGGGCTGCTCAACAACGCGTTCTCGCTGATCCTGCGCGACTGGTACGACTTCGCCGCGACCATCTCCGGGCCGCCGGAGCAGAACTACCCGATGTCGTCGGTGAGCAACAGCCTCGCCATGTTCCTCGGCACCATGTCCGAGGCGGTGCGCAACACCATCGAGGAGTACGGTCCGGAGAACCTCCGCCCCGGTGACGTGGTGATCTGCAACGACCCGTACCGCGCCGGCAACCACGTGAACGACATCTGCTTCATCCGGCCGGTCTTCGCCGGCGACCGCATCATCTCGTTCGTGACCCTGCGGGCCCACCAGCTGGACATGGGCGGCGTGGTCCCGGCCGGGTTCAGCGGTACCAAGCGGAACGTGTACGAAAACGGCCTGGTGATCGCGCCGACCCTGCTCTACCGCGACGACAAGCCGGTCAAGTCGGCGTTCAACCTGATCTTCGACAACGCCCGGTACTGCGCCCTGCTGCTGCCCGACATCAAGACCATCTACGCGAACCTCCTGCTGGGCGAGCAGCTCATCCTGGAAAGCGTCGACCGGTACGGGACCGAGGCCTACCTGGGCGCGATCCGGTACAGCACCGACGTCTCCGCCGAGGCGATGCGCACCGCCCTGGCCGCACTGCCCGATGGCGTCTACGAGGCCGAAGAGGGCATCGACTGCGACGGCATCGACGACACCATCGACTACCGGATCAAGGTCAGGATCACCAAGACCGGTCCGCGCATGGAACTGGACTTCAGCGGCACCTCACCCCAGGCGCGCACCAGCATCAACGCCGGCATCCTGGACACCAAGACCGCCGTCGGCGTGGCGCTGAAGTTCCTCATCGACCCGGCCACGCCGTTCACCTCCGGCGCCTACCGCGACATCGACATCGTGCTGCCCGCGGGCACTTTCATCAGCGCCACCCCACCCGACGGCGCGGTCTTCCTCTACTGGGAGAGCACCGGCCCCGTCCTGCTGGCGGTGTTCCGCGCGCTGGAGAAAGCGCTGGGCCGCAAAGCGGTCGGCGGCG
Organism: Amycolatopsis sp. ATCC 39116; assembly: GCF_000231075.2. Taxonomy (NCBI): domain Bacteria; kingdom Bacillati; phylum Actinomycetota; class Actinomycetes; order Pseudonocardiales; family Pseudonocardiaceae; genus Amycolatopsis; species Amycolatopsis sp. ATCC 39116. The sequence continues at coordinate 234,878 of NZ_AFWY03000005.1, forward strand.
ACTACGGCTCGCTCAACATCCACAACGCCAACGGCGTCCTCGAGGACGGCACACCGTGGGTCACCACCGCCCAGTGCGGCGGCGAGCACGGCCCGTGGGGCGCCACCGAAGCCGGCGACGCGGACAGCTACTCCGTGGTGTACCAGGCCAACAACCTCGACCCGGCGACCGAGGCGATCGAATCCGAGCTCCCGGCGGTCGTGCTGCGCAAGGAGTACACACCGGACAGCGGCGGCGCGGGAACCAACCGCGGCGGCGCGGCCGTCCTCAAGGACACGTTGTACCTGACAGCGGCCGAGCACTGGTCCAGCCCGCTGCACACCAAGAGCCCCAGCGGACTGGGGGTCTACGGCGGCCGGAACGGCGGGCTCGGCGCGACGTGGATCTTCCACCCCGAGGACGGGGATGTCGTGCGCCGCAAGGAGCTGATCGGGACCGCCGACGAGGTCTACGCCGGGGCGACCCCGGTCGCCGGCATGCTCGACCCCGCCACGAAATGCGTCGACCCGGACGGCGAGTACTTCTACTTCGCCAGCACGCCGGTCTGGCACACCAAACCCCACGCCGTGTTCCGCTACCTCACCAACGGCGGCGGGGGCTGGGGCGACCCGCTGCGACGCGACCCGGAGCGGGTCAAGAAGGACGTGCGCGACGAGTACGTGACCGTCGAGGGCGCCTACCGCGACTACGGGGTCGTCATCACCGGCGACCCGGTCAACGATCCGGAAGGGCTGCAGGTGGACGAAGCGGCCACCCGTCGGCGCCGCGCCGAGATGGCCGCCCGGTAAGGAGGAACCCGAATGACAGCCACCGAACTCACCGATCGGCAGCGCGAACTGCGCGAGCAGTTCCTCTCCGAACGCGGCTACTGGAACAAGTTCTGGGAAGGGCTGCTAACCCTCGATCCGGAGTTCTTCGAAGCCTACCTGAACTTCTCGGCCGTCCCCTGGCGCAAGGGGGTTCTCGAACCCAAGGTGCGGGAGCTGATCTACACCGCCATCGACGCCTCCACGACGCACCTGTACGAGCCGGGTCTGCGCCAGCACATCCGCAACGCACTCGGCTACGGGGCGACCAAGGAAGAGATCATGGAGGTCCTGGAGCTGACCAGCGTGCTCGGCATCCACACCTGCACCCTCGGCGTGCCGGTGCTGATGGAAGAACTCGAAGCCCACGAGCGGAAGAACGGCCAGGGTTCGTGAACGGAGTTCTCGCCGCGGGCGGTCCAGCCGGCATGCACGGACAGCAGGCCGTCGTGACCGGGGCCGCCCGCGGCATCGGCGCCCGGATCGCCAGGGAACTGGCGTGGGCCGGGGCTTCCGTGACCGTCCTGGACGTCAACGACCCCGCGGAGACCGTCGCCACGATCGCGGCGGACGGCGGTACCGCTTCCGGGCACGCCGTGGACGTCAGCGACCTCGCCGCCGTCCGGAGGGTCCTCGCGGGGTTGCCCCGGCTCGACGTCCTGGTCACCTCGGCCGCGGTGTACGGCGACACAGTGGCCCTCGACGACGTGGACGAGTCGGAAGTGGACCTCGTCCTCGGGGTCAACGTCAAGGGCACCCTGTGGACGATCAAGGCCGCGTTGCCGCTCCTGCGGCAACGCGGTGGCCGGGTGGTCTGCATCGGCTCCGTCGCGGGCAAGGTCGGCGGCGTGCTCGCCGGACCGCACTACGTGGCGAGCAAGGGAGCGGTGCACGCGGTGGTGAAGTGGCTGGCCAAGACCGAAGCGGCGCACGGGATCACCGCCAACGCGGTCGCTCCCGGCGTGGTCGACACCGAGATGGTCGCCGGGCGCGGGTACCGGCCCGACTACTGCCCGCTGGGCCGGCTCGCCCAGCCCGAGGAGATCGCGCGGGTGGCGGCGTTCCTCGCCTCCCCCGCGGCCAGCTACCTGACCGGCGCCGTCGTCGACGTCAACGGCGGATACGCGATGAGTTGAGCAAGGAGACACAATGGACTGCGCTGTCATCACGGGCGCCGCGTCCGGCATCGGACGAGCCTGTGCGCTACACCTGGCCACCACGGGGGCGACGGTAGCCCTCCTGGACCTCGACGGGGCGGCGGGGACCTGTCGCGAGATCGAGGAACGCGGTGGCAAGGCCGCGGAGTTCGCGGTCGACGTCACCGACGACGAGGCCGTGCGCGACGTCATAGGCCGGCTGCCCGCGGCCCCGCGGGTGCTCGTCAACGCCGCGGGCATCATCGTGCGCAAGAAGCTGCTGGAATGTTCCGTCGAGGAGTGGCGCCGGGTGGTCGACGTCAACCTCACCGGGTATTTCATCCTCCTCCGCAACGTGGTCCCGGCCATGTCCGCCGCGGGTGGCGGGTCCATCGTGCAGATCGCCTCGATCGCCGGGCACACCGGATACGGGTTCTCCTCCTACACCGCGGCCAAGGGCGGGGTACTGGCGCTGACCAAACAGCTCGCGGCGGAACTGGCCGAACACCGGATCCGCATCAACTCCGTCAGCCCCGGTGTGGTGGAAAGCGGCCTGAACCGGGACACCCTGGGAAACCAGGCGATCAGGACGGCCACTGTGGACAACATTCCACTCGGCCGGCTTGGCGAACCGGACGACATCGCCCGCGTCGTCGCCTTCCTCGCCGGCCCCGCAGCCGATTTCGTCACCGGCGCCGATCTCGTCGCCGACGGCGGCATGATCAGCACCATCCACTGGGGCAAGGCGGGCGCGGAACTGCACAGCTTCCACTCGGAGGATCGCTGATGTACAACTTCGCCGCCGTGCTCGAGCACAACGTGGGGCGGTACCCGGACAAGATCGTGCTCACCCAGGACGAGCGGCGGGTGACCAACCGTGAGTTGTCCGCCCGGGTGCACGCCCTCGCCGCCGGGTTGCGCGAACTGGGCATCGGACGCGGCGACATCGTGTCCCTGCTGCTGTACAACCACCTCGAGTTCGTCGAAACGGTGCTCGCGCTGAACCACATCGGCGCCGCCTTCCTGCCGCTGAACTACCGCCTCTCCCCCGCCGAGTGGGAGTTCATCCTCGGCGACTCGGAGGCGGCCGCGATCCTGACCGAACCCGAGTTCGCCGGCGCGGTACCCGAATCCGCGGTCCGGCACCGGTTTCTCCTCGGTGGAACACGGGACGGGTGGGTGTCCTACGACGAGCTCGTCGCCCGCCACCTCGGGGAGACGGTGCCGGTCGAGCCGGTCGGCCCGGACGCGCTCCAGCGCCTGATGTACACCTCCGGCACGACCTCCCGCCCCAAGGGCGTGTGCATCACCCACACCAACCTGCTGTACAAGAATCTGGGGCAGATCGTGGAGTTCGGGCTCACCAGCGCCGACACCACACTCGTGTGCGGCCCGCTCTACCACGTCGGTGGACTCGACCTGCCCGCGCTGGCCACCCTGCACGCCGGCGGCTCTCTGCTGCTGACCAGGAAGTTCGACGCCCGCGAGGTCGTCGACATCATCGAACGCGACCGTCCGACCAACGTCTGGCTCGCCCCGTCGATGATGAACGCCCTGCTGCACCTGCCGGGCATCACCGAACGCGACACCTCCTCGATCCGGTTCGTCATCGGCGGTGGCGAGAAGATGCCGGTCCCCCTCGTCGAACGCATCCGCGCCGTGTTCCCGTCGGCCTGGTTCGCCGACGCCTACGGGCTCACCGAAACGGTTTCGGGCGACACGTTCAACGACGCCGAACACATGCTGTCGAAGGTCGGGTCGGTGGGCCGGCCCGTCGTGCACCTGCGGGTGCGCATCGTGGACGAGTCGGGACGGGAAGTTCCGCGCGGGCAGCTCGGTGAGATCACGCTCTCCGGGCCCAAGGTGTTCGCCGGGTACTGGCGCGACCCCGATGCGACGGCGAAAGCCCTGCGCGACGGGTGGTTCCACACCGGGGACATCGGCCGGCTCGACGAGGACGGCTACCTCTACGTGGAGGACCGGAAGAAGGACATGATCGTCTCGGGCGGGGAGAACATCGCGACGCCTGAGGTCGAACGCGTCCTGTACGAACATCCGGACGTGGTCGAGGCCGCAGTGGTGGGCATGCCGCACGAGCGTTGGGGCGAGGTTCCCAAGGCGTTCGTCGTGTTGCGCCCCGGAGCCACGGTCGACGCCGCCGGCCTGGTGGCGTTCTGCCGCGACCGGCTCGCCAAGTTCAAGGTCCCCGCCGAAGTCCGGTTCCTCGACCAGTTGCCGCGCACGCCGTCGGGCAAGGTGCTCAAGCGCGACCTGCGGACCCTGCCGGTGATCGCGTGACGATGTTCGACCTCACCGGGAAGACAGCTTGGGTGACGGGGGCGGGCAAGGGTCTCGGCCGCACGATGGCCCTGGCCCTGGCCGCCGCGGGCGCGCGGCTCGCCGTGACCTCCAGGACTGAGCAGGACCTGCGCACGCTGGCGGACGAGACCGGCCCGGACACGATGGTGCTGCCGGGATCCGTCGACGACCCCGGCTTCGCCGACGAGTGCGTGGACCGCATCGGACGGGTGGACGTCCTGGTCAACTGCGCCGGGATCAGCCCGGTGTTCACCCGCAGTGAGTCGCTGGGCGACGAGGACTGGCACCGCGTGCTGCGGGTCAACCTCGACGGGACGTACCTCTGTTGCCGTGCCGCGGGGCGCCGCATGCTGGCACAGGGAGCGGGCAGCATCGTGAACGTGTCCTCGGTGCACGCCACAACCGGGTTCCCGCGGATAGCCGCCTACGCCGCGAGCAAGGGCGGCGTCGAAGCCCTCAGCCGCGTACTCGCCGTCGAGTGGGCCGACCGCGGCGTGCGGGTGAACACGCTCGCGCCCGGCTATTTCGCGACTGACCTGTCCGAGGGGCTGGTGAACAGCCACTGGGGTGAGGTCATCGTCAACGCCGTGCCGCAGGGCCGCATCGGCGACGCGAGCGAACTGGCCGGCGCGGCGGTTTTCCTGGCCAGCGACGCGTCGTCGTACGTGACCGGCAGCACCCTCCGCGTCGACGGTGGGTGGACCGCCCACTGAGGTCCGGTCCAGGTTCCTGAGCTGAGATCCCGGCCAACACCTTCAGCGGTCTTCGAAGCGCCGGAGCAGGAGCGTGAGCAAAGCGGCCAGGTCGCCCTTCTGCTTCTCGGTCAGAGGGGCGAGCAGGTCGTCCTCGAAGGCGAAGTGTTCGGCGATGTCCTGGTCCAGGTCCGCTACGGCCGCTGCGGTCAGCGTCACCAGGACGCTGCGCTGGTCGTCCGCCGAGGCTTCCCGGGTGATCCAGCCGTCACGCTCCAGCCGGTGCAGGCGGCCGGTCAGCCCGGAGGACGAGATCAGCATCTCCGCGCGCAGCTGGGACGGTGTCATCGCGTACGGCGGACCGATGCGCCGCAGCGCCCGCAGCACCTCGAAGTCGCCCACGTTGGCCACCATCCGTCCGCGCCGGCGGCGCAGCCGGGCGTTCTCCGCGCCCTCCACGTGCTGCGCGATCCGCAGGATCCGGGCCAGCACCTCCGACGCCGACACGTCCAGTTCGGGCATCTGCTCGGCCCACAGCGCCACCGAGCGGCCGACGACATCACCATCCATGTCGTGAAGTAGTACCTCGTGTGTCTCCGGACACTCGCATGACCCCTTGAGCAGATAGTTCGCTCGCGAGCGAGATAACCTGGCCTTCGTGACTGCCCCTACCTCGGCGCCCACCCGGCCGGTCGCGCGCCGCTCTCCCAAGGGCTCGGTGCTGCTGCGGTTGTTGCGCACGACGGACCACAAGCAGATCGGCATCATGTACCTGGTCACGTCGTTCGCCTTCTTCATGGTGGGCGGCGCGATGGCGATGCTGATCCGCACCGAGCTGGCGCACCCGGGACAGCAGTTCCTGTCGCAGGAGCAGTACAACCAGCTGTTCACCATGCACGGCACGATCATGCTGCTGCTGTACGCGACCCCGATCGTGTTCGGTTTCGCCAACTTCGTGCTGCCGCTTCAGATCGGCGCCCCGGACGTGGCGTTCCCCCGCCTCAACGCGCTGTCCTACTGGCTGTTTCTGTTCGGCGGCGTCATCACCGTTTCCGGCTTCCTCACCCCGGGCGGCGCCGCCGATTTCGGCTGGTTCGCCTACACACCCCTGTCGAGCGCGATCTATTCGCCCGGCGCGGGCGGCGACCTGTGGATCGCCGGGCTGACGGTGTCCGGTCTGGGCACCATCCTCGGCGCGGTCAACATGATTACCACGATCGTCTGCCTGCGCGCGCCGGGCGTGACCATGTTCCGGATGCCGATCTTCACCTGGAACACGTGCTGGTGACGAGCGTGATGACCCTGATCGCGTTCCCGATCCTGACCGCCGCACTGCTCGACCTGGCGGCCGACCGTCACCTCGGGGCGCACGTGTTCGACCCGGCCAACGGTGGTGTGATCCTCTGGCAGCACATGTTCTGGTTCTTCGGCCACCCCGAGGTCTACATCGTGATGCTGCCGTTCGTCGGGATCGTGTCGGAGATCGTGCCCGTGTTCAGTCGCAAACCGCTGTTCGGCTACAAGGGCCTGGTCTTCGCGACGCTGGGCATCGCGGCGCTGTCGGTCGCGGTGTGGGCGCACCACATGTACGCCACCGGCGCCGTGCTGCTGCCGTTCTTCTCCTTCATGACCTTCCTGATCGCGGTCCCGACCGGTGTCAAGTTCTTCAACTGGATCGGCACCATGTGGAAGGGCCAGCTGAGCTTCGAGACGCCGATGATCTTCTCGGTCGGCTTCCTCGTGACCTTCCTGTTCGGTGGTCTGACCGGCATCCTGCTGGCCGCCCCGGCCATCGACTTCCACGTGTCGGACAGCTACTTCGTGGTGGCGCACTTCCACTACGTGCTCTACGGCACGATCGTGTTCGCGACCTTCGCCGGGATCTACTTCTGGTTCCCGAAGATCACCGGGCGGATGCTGGACGAGAAGCTGGGCAAGCTGCACTTCTGGACCACGTTCCTCGGCTTCCACGCCACCTTCCTGGTACAGCACTGGCTGGGCGCCGAGGGCATGCCGCGCCGCTACGCCGACTACCTGGCCAGCGACGGCTTCACCACGCTGAACACGATCTCGACCATCGGCGCCTACATCCTGGGCGCGTCGACCCTGCCGTTCATCTACAACGTGTTCACCAGCTACCGCTACGGCGAGCTCGTCACGGTGGACGACCCGTGGGGCTACGGCAACTCGCTGGCGTGGGCCACCTCCTGCCCGCCGCCGCGGCACAACTTCACCGAGCTGCCCCGGATCCGTTCCGAGCGCCCGGCGTTCGAGCTGCACTACCCGCACATGGTCGAACGGCTGCACAACGAGGGCGAGATCACCTTGACCGGACGGGCGAAGGCCCCGTCGCAGGCCCTCACCGACGCGCTCATCCCGGGCGACCACGACAAGGACAACGCCTCCGAACAGTGACGGGCACGCCCAGAGCCTGAACCAATTCCCCTGTCCACGAGCAGCAACCGCCGCCTTAGAGCACCTCGCCGGGGTCCACGTCGTCTCAACTCTGGTGGAACGCGAGCACGATCTTGCCGGTCGCGGCCCGGTCTTCGAGGCGGCGCAGTGCGGCACCGGCCTCGGTGAACGGCAGCACCTCCGGCTCCGGGAAGACCAGTCGCCCACGCTCCAGCAGCGCCACCAGCTCCGTCCACTGTGTACCAGAGTAGTCGGGTTCGCGGACGGCGATCTCGCCCCAGCCGGCGCCCAGGACGGCGGTGTTGCGCAGCAGCAGGCGGTTCACCTTCGCCTCCGGGATGGCGCCCCCGGTGAAGCCGAGCACGACGAGGCGGCCTTCCGGTGCGAGGAGGCGCAGGCTTTCGGTGAACCGGTCGCCGCCGACCGGGTCCAGGACGACGTCCACGCCCCGTCCGGCCGTGTGGAAACGCACCTGGCCGGCCCAATCCGCACCGCACACCACCTCGGTCGCACCGGCCGTCCGGGCGAACGCGATCTTCGAGCCGGAGCTCACCACGGCGATCGCGCGCAGGTCCAGTGCGCGGCACAGGCCCAGCGCCGCGCTGCCCACCCCGCCCGCGGCGCCGTGCACCAGCACCGTCTCACCCGGCCGCGCCCGGGCCCGCCGGACGAGCGCGCAGTGAGCCGTGAAGTGGTTGAGCGGCAACCCGGCCGCGGTGGCCAGCGGAATCCCGTCGGGCAGCGGGAACACCATCGCCGGGTCCGCCGCGACCACCAACTGCCAGGTGCCCTCCGCGATCACCGCCACCCGCTGGCCGGGGTAGAACCCGCTCAACTCCGGCGCCGACCGGACGATGCCCGCCGCCTCGGCTCCGGGCACGAACGGCGGCGCCGACCGGACCTGGTAGCGGCCGCGGGTCCGCAGCAGGTCGGGGAACGCGACGCCCGCGTACCGCACGTCGACGACGACGCGGTCCCGCCCGTCCGGTTCCGCGATCTCCCCGGTCCGCAGTCCGTCCGGCCCGGTGAGCGTGGTCGCGAGGACGGCCCTCATCCGGGTTCGCCGGCGCCGAGCAGGGCGTAGACCGCCTGGTTGGCCGGGGTGGGGACACCGTGCTTGCGACCGAGCCGGGTCACGGCGCCGTTGAACAGCTCGTACTCGGTGGGCCGCCCGGCCAGGCGGTCGTAGAGCATCGAGGTGCCGTCCGCAGGCCCCAGCTGGTCGTAGAAGCTCACGGTGGCGGCCACGTCCGCCGGGCCGAGGTCCGCGCCCACCGCTTGCCCCACCGCGACCGCCTCGGTCAGCAGGGCGGTGACCAGTTCCCGGATCTCCGGCTCGGCGAGCACGTCCATGCGCCGAGCGGTCAGCGCCGTCACCGCGTTGGCGGCCACGTTGGTCAGCAGCTTGCGCCATGACGCGGTCCGGAAATCCGGCTCGGCGGTGACGTCGAGGCCAGGGGCGAGCCGGGCCAGCCGGACAGCGGCCTCCCCCTCCGGCACCACGAGCCGTGCGCCGCGGTGGTGGCGGACCCGCCCCGGCGCGATCCGTTCGGCCGCGATGTAGACCAGGGCGGGCAGCACCCGCGCGGGCCCGGTCAGGCCCGCGACCCGGTCGGCATGGCCGATCCCGTTCTGGCACACCACCACCGTCGTTCCCGCGGCGCACGAACCTGTCAGCCACGCGGCCGCCGCCGGTGTGTCGTGGGCCTTCGTGCACAGCAGCACCCAGTCCACAGGCGACAGTGCACCCGGTTCGGTCAGCACCCGCACGTCGAGCTTCGTCGACGTCCCGCCGCGTTCCAGGATCAGCGGCCCCGGCGTGGAACGGGCGCAGACGACCACGTCGTGCCCGGCGTCGGCGAACACCGACGCCAGCACGGTGCCGATGCCACCCGCCCCGACGACGGCCACGGACGTCATAGGACGACCACTCCCTCCGCCGCGAGCCGGGCGAGCTCGGCCGGGCCGAGTCCCAGCTCGGCGAACACCGCCGCGGTGTCCCGGCCGATCCTCGGCACGCCCCGCGCCGCGCCCGCGCGCCGCCCGTCGATCCGGAACGGCGCGGCGAGGTGATGCCCGTCGATGATGTGCCCGGCGAATTCCGCGGTGCGCACGACTTCCACGGGCTCGAGCACCGGTTCCGCCGGAACGCCCGCCGTGGCGAGGACCTTGCGGACATCCTCGGCGTGCCATTCCCGCATCCGGCCGGCGAGCGTCCCGTCGATCTCGTCGCGGCGCGCGACGCGTTCCTCGAACGGCAAGCCCGCCAGATCCGGCAGGTCGAGGGCTTCGCACAGCGCACGCCAGTGGTGCGCTTCGTAGGAGACCGCGAGGCACACCCGCGACCCGTCGCCGAGCCGGTAGACCCCGTACCCCGCGGGCGCGACCGGGGTGGCGTCCGCGGGCAACCCGGCGAGCTCGCGGGTCAGCGCGAAGGTGTTCAGGGCCAGTGCGCCGTCGAACATCGCGGTCTCGACCGTGCGCGCCCGCCCGTCCCGGTTGTGCCCCGCGATCGCGGCGAGGGCGGCGATCGCGGTGAGGAACCCGGACACCATGTCGACCACCGGCACCGCCCCCGGCGGCCCGTCGAGCAGTCCGGCGATGGCCTGGAAGACCAGGTCGTGGCCGGGCCGGGACGCGCCGGGACCGGTCAGCCCGAACGAGGACACGCTCACCACGGAGGCGTCCGGGAAACGGGCGCGCAACTGGTCCGGGTGAACGCCGAGCTTGCGTGCGGTCGCGGGCCGCTGGCCCACCAGGATCACGTCCGCGCGCTCGGCCAGGCGTGCGAAGAGCCCGAGCCCGCGTGGATCGGCCACGTCGAGCGACACCGCACGCTGGTTGCGCGACAGCGCGGCGAACACCGCGGGGAACCGCCGGGCCGGGTCCCCAGGCGGCGGGCGCTCGACGGTGATCACCTCGGCGCCCAGATCGGCCAGCAGCAGCGCCGCGAGCGGGCCGGGCACGGTTTCGCTGAGGTTGACCACCCGCACCCCGTCGAGCGGGCCGGCGGTCACGCCGGCACCTCGCGGAAGCGGGCCCGCAGGCCGCGCCGGTCGAGCTTGCCCGTCGCGTTGTAGGGCAGGTCGTCCAGCACGACCAGCCGCCGCGGAACCTTGAACCGGGCCAGCCGTGCACGGCAGAACTCCTGCACCTCCTCCAGCGCCGGGGCGGGACCGTCCACCGCGAGCGCGGCGCAGATGGTTTCGCCCCACCGCGGATCCGGCAACCCGAACACCGCGGCGTCCCGCACGCCGGGCATTGCGGCGAGCACGCGCTCCACTTCGGACGGCATCACGTTGAACCCGCCGGTGATGATCACGTCGCTGAGGCGGTCGACCAGGTGGAGGTGGCCGTAGGGGTCCAGGTAGCCGACGTCGCCGGTGTGCAGCCAGCCGTCCGGTTCCAGCGCCTTGGCCGTGGCCTCGGGGTTCTCGAAGTACTCGGTCATCACCGTGTCACCCCGCAACTGCACCTCGCCGGGTTCACCGGCGGGGCACGGTTTCCCGGTGGGGTCGGCGATGCGCAAGTCCAGGAACGGCACCGCCCGCCCCGCGGAACCGGCGAGTTCCGGTCTGGATCCGGCCGCGGCGCGGTGGTCGGCGGGGGTGAGCACCGTGACCGGCAGCAGGCTCTCGCTTTGCGCGTAGACCTGGTACAGCGCGTGCGGAAACGCCTCGACCGCGGTCGCGAGGTCGGCCCGCCCGATGGGCGACCCGCCGTACACGATCGCCGACAGCGCCGACACGTCGTGCCCGCCCGCCAGCGCCGCCCGGGCCAGCGGCCCCACGACGGTGGGCACCGCGGAGACCACCGACACCCGGTCCCGCACGATCCGCCGCAGCACCTCGTCGACCACGAAGGCGGGCAGCACCTCCTGGTCCGCGCCGTGGCAGGCGAAGGCAGGCACGAGGTGCCCGGCGGCGTGGCTCAGCGGAATGGCCTGCAGCACCCGGTCGCCGGGCTGGACCGGGAAGGCGACCAGCACGTTGCGGACCATCGACGCCATCGCCCGTTGGGTGGCGACCACCGCCTTCGGCTCCCCGGTGGTGCCGGAGGTGAACAGCAGGGCCGCCGGGGCGTCCGGCGGCGGCAGCGGGGCGGGCCCCGGGTCCGCGCGGTCGGTGAGCGCGGCGAAGTCCCGCTCCAGGTCGAGCACCGGCAGATCGCCCCGCACGGACGGCTCGGCGTCGAGGCGGGCGGCCCACTCCGCGTCGGCGCACAGCAGCGCGGGCTTCGCGGTGGCCAGGATCGACGGGAGTTCGTGGGGGTTCAGCCGGCGGTTGACGCCGACCCGGACGAACCCGCCGAGGAAGCAGGCCTGGTCGAGGACCGCGTACGCGAGGGAGTTCGCGGCGATCGTGACCACCCGGTCACCGGGCCGCAGTCCGCGCTCGGCGAGCCCGGCGATCGCGCGGCGCACGAGCGAGCCCAGCTCGCCGTAGGTCAGGGCGGTGGTTCCCTCGCGCAGGGCGGTCAGCTCGGCATATCGGTCGTGAGCGCGGCCGAGCAGACCGGCGAGGGTCGGCGTGACAGTCATCGCGGGCCCCGTTCACACACCGGCGATCACGACGCCGCTGGCGATCGCGTCGAGCGTCGCCACCCCGCCGCCGACCGTGTGGGACAGGCCGATCCGGGCGCCGCCGACCTGCCGCTCCCCCGCGCCGCCGCGCAGCTGGGTGGTCAGCTCGACGACCTGGCCGACCCCGGTCGCGCCGACCGGATGTCCCTTGGCGAGCAGCCCGCCGCTGGCGTTGACCGGCACGCGGCCGCCGGGGCTGAACTCACCGGCCACCACCGCGGCCAGCGCCTTGCCCTGGCTCGCCAGCCCGAGCGCCTCCACCGAGGTGATCTCGCCGATGGTGAAGGCGTCGTGCACCTCGGCGAAGTCGATGTCGGCCGCGGTGATCCCGGCCGCCGCGTACGCCTGCCCCGCGGCCAGCGCCGACGGACGCGAGGTGCCGAACTCCGTCTTCGGGCCCGTCGCGGTCCCCGAGGCGAGCCCGGATCCGAGCAGCCACACCGGATCGTGCCGGGACTCCACCACGTGCTCGGCGGCCAGCACCAGCGCCGCCGCGCCGTCGGCGTTGGCGCAGCACTGCAGGAGGGTCAGCGGATCGGCGACGGGACGGGAGCCGAGCACGTCCTCCCGTGTGACGGGTTGCCGGAACATCGCGTGCGGGTTGCGCGCCCCCGCGGCGCGGTTCTTCACGCTCACCTCGGCGAAGTCGTCGAGAGCGGCGCCGGTGTCGTGGGCGTAGCGCTGGGCGTTGAGCGCGTAGATGGCGGGCATGGTCAGGCCCAGCAGGGTGGGCCGGTCGGTCCGGTCCAGAGTGATCCCGCCCTGGAACTTCCCGGTCATCTTCTCCGCGCCGATCACGAGGACCACGTCGTGCCGGCCGGACTCGATCGCCAGGCGGGCCAGGTGCACGGCGGTCGTCCCGCTCGCGCAGGCGTTCTCGACGTTGACCACGGGCACGCCGGACACGCCCACACCGGCCAGGATGCGCTGCCCGGCGCCACCACCGCCGAGGACGTTCGACGAGAAGACCGCGCAGATCCGGCCGGGTTCGCACCCGGCTTCGGCGAGCGCGGCCTCGGCCGCCGTGATGCCCAGTTCTTCGAGGCCGGTGTCCTCGTGTTTGCCGAAGGGCACCAGACCGGTGCCGATCACGGCGACGCGCCTGTTCGTCATGGCTTCTCCTCCGGCTCGAAGACGTAGTGGTCGGGTTCCGGCGCGGGCACCAGCCGGACGGTCGAGCCGATCGGCGCGGCGCCGCGCACCCGCGCGAACAGCCGCGCACCGGGCGCGAAGTCGGCGTAGGCCAGCGTGTACGGCACCTCGGTGCCGGGTGGCGCGACGCGGACCACGGTGCTGGTCACGACCGTCCCGGTGGACGACAGCGTGGTGTCGGAGAGCCAGGTGTTGCCGCAGAACGGGCAGCGGCCGGGGCTCTCCACCGACGGGAATGCCGCTTCGCAACGCGCACAGCGGCGGGCGGGCAGGCCGGGCGCGCTCACAACGTCACCGAGTAGCCGCCGTTGACCGGGATCGTCTGCCCGGTCACCCACGAGCTCGCGTTGGAGCTGAGGAACAGGATCATGTTCGCGATGTCCTCCGGCTCGCCGAACCGGCGGATGACGTACCGCTTGAGCTGCGCCTTGGCTGCCGCCTCGTCGTTGAGGATGTCCTCGACGAAGGGTGTGCGGGTGGCGCCGATCGACACGGCGTTCGCGGTGATGCCGAACCGGCCGGTGCTGCGCGCCACGGCCCGGGTGAACCCGGCCGCCCCGGCCTTGGCGGCCGAGTACACCTCCAGCCCCGGCTCGCCCTGGCGTCCGGCGTCGGAGATCACGGTGACCACGCGGCCGGTGCCGTGCTCGCGCATCAGCGGCACCCCGTGCCGGACGCAGTTGAGCACGCCGTAGAGGTTGGTGCCCAGCCAGCGGTCCCAGTCCGCCGGTTCCTCGGACCAGAAGTCGGAGAACCCCGCCCGGCCGGCGGGTCCGGCGTTGCCGGCGTTGTTGACGAGCGCGTGCAGTTCGCCGTATTCCTTCTGCACGCGCGCGAACGCGTCGGCGACCTGGGCGTAGTCGGTGACGTCGAACGCCAGCGGGAGGGCCTCCACGCCTTGACCGCGAACCTCTTCGGCAACCTTCTCGGCGCGGTCTTCGTAGAAGTCGTTGATCACCACGGCGCGGGCGTCGTGGGCGGCGAAGTGCAGGGCGACGGCGCGGCCGACGCCTTGGCCTGCGCCGGTCACCAGGGCGACCCGGCCCCGCATGGACAACACGTTCTGGTTCATCAGTGCCTCACAGGTGCGTGGGTTCGAAGATGGACGGACCGCGCAGGGTGGCGCCGTCCAGGAGGTTGCGGGCGATCACGAACTGCTGGATGGTCGGCGGGCCTTCCTCGACGACGTTCGCGCGCGCGTCGCGCAGCATGCGTTCGATCGGGTACTTGCGGGTGAACCCGATCCCGCCGAACACGAGCAGGGCCCGGTCGGTGACGCGGCAGACGGCTTCGGAGCCGAACAGCTTGCAGGCCGAGGCCTCGATGGGGATGCGCAGCCCGGCGTCGAGCTTGGCCGCGGCGTCCTCCAGCATCGCGCGCAGGGCGTAGACGTCGGTGGCCATCTCGGCGAGGTAGCGCTGGACGGCCTGCCGGGTGCCGATGGGCTTGCCGAAGGTGACCCGCTCGTTGGCGCGGGCGACGCTGAGCGCGAGGGCCTCTTCGGCGGTGCCCAGGGACGAGGCGGCGACGAAGACGCGGCTGACCTCCATGCCGTGCTCGATCAGGCCGAGTCCCTGGCCCTCCTCGCCGAGCCGGTTGGTCACCGGCACGACCACGTCGTCGAAGGTGAGGTGGCCGTGCTGCAGCCCGCGGGTGCCCAGGGTGCCGGGCAGCGGCGCGATCGTCAGGCCGGGCCGGTCCCGCTCGACGAGGACGGCGCTCACCCCGCGGGCCCCGGCGGCGGGGTCGGTCTTGGCGAAGACGATGAAGTGGCTCACCCAGTCGGAGTTGGTGGTCAGCCACTTCTGCCCGTCGATCCGGTAGTTCTCGCCGTCGCGCAGGCAGCGGGTGCCGATGTCGGCGCCGGTGCCGTGGTCGGGTTCGGTGATGCCCATGCCGAAGGACGCGTGCCCGGTGGCCACGAGCGGCAGCAGCGCGTCCTTCTGCTCCTCGCCGGCGAGCATCTCGAAGACGTGCGCCGACGAGTTGTGCGCGTGCACGAAGCCGCGCAGGCCGCCGTGGATGCGGGAGAGGTCGGCGAGGATCGGCAGGTACTGCGACACGGTGAGGCCGGATCCGCCGTACCGCTCGGGCAGCAGCAGCCCGAACGCGTTCACCTCGCGTAGCGCGGGCACGAGGACGTCCTTCGGGATCCAGTCGGTGTCCTCGATCCGGTCCTCCATCGGCGGGATCAGCTCGGTCATCGCCCGCACGATGGCCTGGCGCAGTTTCTGGTGGTCGGTGTCGTCCATGTTCGTCCTTGTCGTTGTCAGGAACGCAAACTCTGTCCGCCGTCGAGCGGGATGACGGCCCCGGTGAGGTAGGCCGAGGCGTCGGAGGCCAGCAGCAGCACCAGCCCGGTGAGGTCGTCGAGCCGGCCGAGGCGGCCGAGCGGGATCCGCCGGGTGATCCGGTCCCGGAAGCGCTCGTCGGCGAGGAACTCCGCGTTGATCTCGGTCGGGAAGTGGCCGGGGCAGATTGCGTTGACCCGGATCCGCAGCGGCGCCCATTCCAGGGCGAGCTGCCGGGTCAGGTGGATCAACGCCGCCTTGCTCGTGCCGTAGGCCGCGGTGTCGGCCACCGGGTTCAGCCCGGCCGCGGAGGCGACGTTGACGATGCTCCCCGGCCGCCCGAGCCGCCGCAGGCCCTCGGTGACCACAGTGGACACCGTCCAGGCCCCGGTCAGGTTGACCGCCAGCGCGTGGTCCCAGTCGGCATCGGTGTGTTCCAGGGCGGGTTTGACGGCGCCGCCACCGGCGTTGTTCACCACGATGTCCGGCCAGCCGGTCGTCTCGGCGATCCGTGGAATCGCCTCGCGCACCGCGACACGGTCGGTGATGTCCAGTTCCAGTGGCACGATCCGGTCGCCGTGCCGGGGCACGCGGTCGGCGCGGCGTGCCGCGCCGATCACGGTGGCGCCGTGATCGGCGAAGATGCGGGCGGTGTGCGCGCCCAGTCCGGAGGAGGCGCCGGTGACCAGGGCGACTTTGCCGTCGAGGTTCGTCATCGCCCGGTGAACCTCGGTGCGCGGCGGGCGGCGAAGGCCCGCACCCCTTCGGCGTAGTCTGCCGACTTCTGGTGTGCCTGGGCGACCTCCAGCGCGTGCGCCAGTCCGGTCCGCCGGTCCTGCTCGAGCCCGTCGCGGACCAGTTCCTTCATGCGGCGCAGGCCGAGCGGGCTCTTCCGGCTCAGCCCGGCCGCCAGCCGCCCGGTCTCGGCGAGCAGCTCCTCCCCCGGCACGACGCGGTGGACCAGGCCCCAGCGCTGGAAGTCCTCGGCCGGTGCGGTGTCGCCGGTGAACAGCAGCCACAGCGCGGGATTGCGGCCGACCCGCCTGGGAAGGCGGTAGGTCCCGCCCGCGCCGGGCAGGAGCCCGGCGTTGGCGTGCAGGTCGCCGATGCGCGCGCCCGCGGCGGCGAGCACGATGTCGCAGCAGAGCAGCAATTCCAGCCCGCCCGCCGCGGCCGTGCCGTTGACCGCGGCGATCACCGGCTGCGGCTGGCGTTCCAGCAGGCCGAACACCGCGTCACTGCGGGCGAGGTCGACGTCGGGCAGCGCGTCCGGGTCGTCCGGGTCGACGGTGAGGTCGGCGCCGGCGCAGAAGGCGCTCCCGGCTCCGGTGACCACCAGCGCCCGGACTTCGCTGTCCTCGGCCGTGTCCTTCAGGACGGCTTCCAGTTCGTCGAGCATCAGCGGGGAGATCGCGTTGCGCCGCTCCGGCCGGTTCAGCGTGATCCAGCGGACCTGGTCGCGATCGGCGACGAGGATGGTGTTGAAATCCGGCACGGTCACACCGCCTCGGCCCGCGCGCCGAGCTGATCCCGGAGGGCGCGTTTGAGCACCTTGCCGGAGGCGTTGCGCGGCAACTGGTCCACCAGGCGCCACCGCGTCGGCCGCTTGTAGCGGGCGATCCGTTCCGCGACGTGCACGCCCAGGTCCTCGGCCGTCGCCTCCGCTCCCGGGACCAGGACGACGGCCGCGGCCACGCACTCGCCGTACACCTCGTCGGGCACGCCGAACACCGACGCCTCGGCGACCGCGGGGTGGCTGTGCAGCGCTTCCTCCACCTCGCGCGGGTAGATGTTCTCCCCACCGGAGATGATCACGTCGCTGATGCGGTCGACGATGGTGAAGTACCCATCCGTGCCGCGCACGGCGAGGTCGCCGGTGTGCAGCCACCCGTCGCGGATCGCCTCGGCGGTCGCCTCGGGCTGGTGGTGGTAGCCGACCATGCAGGTCCCTGCCGCGCTGACGACGACCTCACCGGTCTGTCCCACCGCCACTTCGGTGCCCGACGGATCGACGATGCGGGCGTCGACCCCGTAGACCTCGCGGCCGGTCTGGTCGGCGCGATCCCGGTGGTCCTCGGGGCGCAGCACCGCGATCGTGGTGGCTTCGGTGGTGCCGTACCACTGGTAGAACCCCGCCTGCGGGAAGGCTTCTCGCGCCCGCTCCAGGGTGGTCGCCGCGATCGACGAGGAGCCGTACCAGATCTTGGTGAGCGAACCGGTGTCGTGGGCCGTCACGTCGGCGTCACGCAGGATCATCGCGAGCATCGTCGGCGACCACAGCGTCACGGTCACCCGCTCGCGCTCGACGAGTTCCAGCACGCCGTCGGCGGAGAACCCGCGGCCGGTGAGCACGACCGTGGCGCCCAGCGCGAGCGCCGGCAGGAGCTGGATCACCAGCCCGCCGCCGTGGAACAACGGCATCGAGATCAGCATGACGTCACCGGCGCCCAGGTCGCCTTCGATCGCGTAGACCGGCAGCAGCCGCACGGTCGCGTCGTGCGTGGCGAGCACGCCCTTGGGAAAACCCGTGGTGCCGCTGGTGTAGAGGACCGTGGCGATGTCGCCCGGTTCGCTGAGGTCCTCCGGTGCGGCGCCGGTGTGCGCCGCCAGGAGGTCGCGATAGGGCAGCCGCCCGGTCACCGCCTCGCCGTCGTCGACCACGACGAGCGCCGGACGCTCGGCCGGCAGCGCGGCGTCCAGGGCTCCCGCGTAACCCGGTCCCGCCACGACCACGCGGGGCGTGGTGTCGGCCAGGACGTAGGACAGCTCCTCCGGGCCGTACCGGAAGTTGAGCGGGACGAACCAGGCGCCCGCCTTCATCGCGGCGAAGGCCACCACGACGAGTTCGACGCAGTTCTCCGCCAGGATCGCGACGCGGTCGCCGCGCCGGACGCCCAGTTCCCGGAACGCCGCCGACAGCCGGTCGGCGTCGCGGTCGAGTTCGGCGTAGGTGAGGGCGGACCCGCCCGTCGACACCGCCGTCCGGTCCGCGAACCGCCTCGCTCCCCGGCGCGTGACATCGGTCAGTGTGCGCACGCCAGCATTCACTTCCTTCCCGGCACCGTTGCACGTGGTCGGCGCCCGGGCTGCGGCCCGGACTCCTCTACGGTCCCCCATCGACCCCAAACTCGTCAAGAATCAAATCATCTCAATTCTGATGATCTCGATTTGCTCGATCCCGTACGATGGCGTGGACCCGGATGAAGTGGGTGCTGATGGTCAGATCTCGACCGGTGCGCCCGAGCGACGACAGGGGTGTCCGTGAACCACATCCACGCCAAGGAGTACGAGGAGCTCATGGTGGAGCGCGCCGAGCGCTCCGGCGTCGAGGTCGACCTCGACGTGCTCGCCGTGACGTTCAACCTCGTGCGCGCGGCGAACAAGCTCGTCGCGGACCTGGAGCAGAACGTCTACCGGGCGCGCGGCGTGAGCTACGCGGGCTTCCGCGTGTTGTTCGCGTTGTGGGTCGTGGGCGAGAGCGAGCCGCGGCAGCTCGCCCAGCTCGCCGCCGTCACCAGGTCGAGCGTGTCCAGCGTGCTCAACACGCTGGAGGACGCCGAGCTCGTCGAACGGCGCCGGGACTCCACCGACCGCCGCATCGTGACGGTGGAGCTGACCAAGCGCGGCCTGGAGACGGTGCTGGAGACCTTCGGCAGCCACCACGACCGCGAACGGGAGTGGACGAGCGGGCTGTCGCCGGCCGAGCGCCGCACGCTGGCCGACCTCCTCCGCCGCGTCGTCGAGCACCACGCCGGATAGCGCCGTGGACGCCTACGACTGGTCGCCGCCCGCGCCCGGGCGGATCGTCTCGGGTCCGTCCGCGCTGGACTCGCTGCCCGGCCTGCTGTCCGAACTGGACCTGGCCCGGGTCGTGCTGGTGACCAGCCCGTCCATGGCGCGCAGCCCGGTGTTCGCGATGGCGCGGGAGCGGGCCGGGGACCACGTCGTGCACGCCACGGTCGCGCCTCATTCGCCGATGGCCGACGTGCGGACGCTGCGGGACCTCGCGGTCGCGACCGGGGCGGACGGCTACGTCGCGCTCGGCGGGTCCAGCGTGATCGACACCGTCAAGGCGGCTGTGTGGCTCGATCTCGGCACCACGCGCCGCCGGTCGGTCGCGGTCCCCGCGATGTTCGGCGGCGCGGAGGTCACCTCGCGCGCCGGGGTGACCGACGAGGGCCGCAAGGTCGGGATCGGCGACGAGCGGATCGTGCCGGACGTCGTCGTGCTCGATCCGCGGGTGCCGGCGGCGTTGCCGTCGCGGCTCACGCGCGTCTCCGTCGCCAACGCGCTGGCGCATTGCGTCGAGGGTCTGGTCGGCACGGGCCGCTCGCCGCTGTCGGACGCGTTCTACCTGCGTTCACTGGCGCTGATCCGCGACGGGGTGGACCGGCTGGACGATCCGCACGGAGCGTTGAGCGCGTTCCAGTCCGCGGCGGTGCTCGCCGCCCTCCCCCGCGTCCGGATGGCCGCCGCGCACGCCATCGTGCACGTGCTCGCCCCGGTCCTCGGAGTTCCGCACGCCGTGGCCCACGGGGTGGTGTGCCGGACGGTGATGAGCTACACCGCCCCGGCGGTGCCGGACCGGCACGCGCTGATCGCCGAGGCGCTGCGCGCCCCGGCCGCGCTCGACGGCGTCACCGCGGTGCTCGACCGGCTCGGCGTGCCGCGGGGCCTGTGCGCGGCCGGGGTGGATCGCGGGCAGCTGCCCCTGGTCGCGGACGCGCTCCTGAAATCCGGCCCGCCCGGCAACCCCCGTCCGATCGGCGGGCGGGACGATCTGCTGCGCATCCTCGACCGCGCCTGGACCGGCGAGCTACCGCTGACCTGGTGACGCGAACGGGCCGGGCGCGCGCACGCCCCCGGCCCGCTCCCTCCCCCGTCAGTCCAGGAGATCCGGTTCCAGCTTGAGGATCTTCTGGTGCAGCGGCTGGAAGTTGAACCACCCGAACCCGGGCGTGCCGGTCACGCTCGACACCTGACGCGCCTCCGCCTCGTCGATGAGGATCGGGTCACCGGCGGCCATCGCGAGCAGCTGCGACTGGCAGGACCGCTCCATCGAGATGAACCACCACGCGGTCTCGGCCACCGTCCGCCCGACGGTGAGCAGGCCGTGGTTCTGCAGGATGACGGCCTTGTGGTCGCCCAGGGCCTTGGCGATGCGGTTGCCCTCCTCGGGGTCGAACACCAGGCCGCCGAACCCGTCGTAGACGCTGTGATCGTCGTAGAATGCCAGCGAGTCCTGGGTGATCGGGTCGAGCAGCCGGCCGAACGCGGAGAACGTCTTGCCGTGCAGGGAATGCGCGTGGGCGACCGCCTGCACGTCCAGGCGGGCGGCGTGCACGCGCGAGTGGATGTAGAAGCCGGCCAGGTTCACCAGCCCCGCACCCTCCACCAGGCGCCCGTTCTCGTTGACCAGCAGCAGATCCGACACGCGGATGTGCTCGAACGGCACGCCGAACGGGTTCACCCAGAAGCAGGTGGGGTGGATCGGGTCGCGGGCGGTGACGTGACCACCCACCCCTTCCCCGAAGCCGAACTTCCCGAACAGCCGGAAGGTGGCGGCCAGTTCGCGCTTGCGGCGGAGGCGTTCCTCCTCCGGTGAGGCCGCCACGGGCGGCGCCGGGACCCGGTAGGCGGGGTCGTCGAACGTCGGCAGGGCCGTGCTCATACTGTTTCCTTCCTCTCCTGCGACTGCGCTGGGGATTCGGTGTTCATCCGCTCGATCCGGGGCCCGACGGCCAGCACGGTCACCACACCCAGCACCATGACGAGCGCGATGAGCAGCAGTGCGTAGCGGAAGCTGCCGGTGGCCTGCTGGATGCTGCCGGTCAGCAGGGGGCTGACGATGCCGGTCAGGTTGCCCGACGAGTTGATGACGGCGATGCCGGCCGCCGCGGCGGCGCCGGTCAGGCCGAGCACCGGGATGCGCCAGAACTGCGACAGCGACGTGTAGATACCGGCGAAGCTCAGGCAGGTGCCGACGAGGAACGCGATGCGGTTGTCGGTCATCGCCGCCAGCACCACGCCGGCCGTGCCCACGCACAACGGGAGCGTCGTGGAGAAGACGGCGCTGCGCCGGGCGAACACCTTCGGCCACACCAGCATGACCAGCAACGCGAAGGCGGACGGGATGGCCGACAGCAGCACGCTGGTGACGTCGGTCGGGGACGCGCCGCGTTTGTTGGTGAGCAGCTGCAGCATCTGCGGCAGGAAGTAGCTGAACGCGTAGATGCCGAAGGTGAGCGCGAAGAACGCGAACGCCAGGGCCCACACGCGACCGCTCTTGAGCGCGTCGGTGATGCGGGCAGGCACCGCGCTGTTCCGCTTGAGCGCCGCCTCGGCGTCCAGCTGTTCCTGGATGTATCGGCGCTCCGAAGTGGACAGCCACTTCGCCGTGGCCGGGCTCTTGGCGAGGCGGGCCATCAGCAGGATCCCGACGACCACCGTGATCACGCCCTCGACGAGGAAGACCGATCGCCAGCCGACCATGCCCGTCAGGTGCTGCCCCCATTTGAGCAGCCCGGCGGACAGCGGCGCGCCGACGATGCCGGACACGGCGATCACCGACACGAACACCGGGTAGGCCCAGGCGCGTTGTTTCGCCGGGAACCAGTAGGTGATGTAGAGCAGGACGCCGGGAGCCAGGCCGGCTTCGGCGAGTCCGAGCAGGACGCGCAGGACGTACAGGGCCCCGGCCGAGTCGACGGCCGCCATCACCGCGGTGACCGTGCCCCAGGCCAGCAGGGTGCAGCCGATCCAGGTCGGTGCGCCGAAGCGCCGCAATGCCAGGTTGCTCGGGACCGTCGCGATGATGTAGCCGATGAAGAACAGCGTCGAGGTCAGTCCGATCTGGACGTTGGTCAGGCCGAGGTCGCGGGACATCGGGGCGGCGACGAAGCCGATGTTGACCCGGTCGATGTAGCCCAGCACGTAAGCGGCGCCGAGCAGGGGGAACGTGCGGAGGGCGACCTTGCGCCACAGTTTCGTGCGGTCGGGCGCCGAGCCGGTCTCGGTCATGGTTGTCTTCCGTTCGCAGAGCAGGGGTCAGAACGCGGGCACGCGCTTGGACAGGAAGCGGCCGAGTGCGGCCGCGACTTCCCGGGGATGGGTGGCCGGGCTGGCGTGCGGTGCGCCGTCGATCACGGCGACCGGATCCGCGTGCGGCAGGAGCGCGGCCCACTGCCGCGCCTCGGCCACGGTGATGGCCGAGTCCGCGCCGCCGTGCACCACCAGCGCCGGTGCGGTGATCTCGCGCAGCCGGGGCGACAGGTCGTCTCGCTCCATCACCGCGCGGAACGGGGTGGCGAACTCCGCGGGGCGCTGCTTCATCCACTTCTCGATCCAGGGTCCGACGTCACCGTCGCCGAAGACCATCGCGCCGAGGACCTGGCACAACTCCGGAGTGGGCCCGTCGGCCTGCCAGGCGTCGGCGAACGCGGTCAGCTCACCGAGGGCGCTGCCGTCCTGGCCGGCGGGCGTGGTGTCGATGAGCACGAGGCCGGCGACGCGGTCGGGGGCCAGCAGGGCGGCCGACAGGGCGACGAAGCCGCCCTGGCTGTGCCCGCCCACAACGGCCCGGTCGATGCCGAGCGCGTCGAGGAGGGCGAGGAGGTCGCGGGCGCTGTCCCACAGCGTGAAGGGTGCTCCGTCGTAGGTGGTGCGTCCGTGGCCGCGGGCGTCCCACGTGACGAGGCGGCACCGGTCGGACAGCGGCGCGGCCACCTCGTCGAACAGGCCGGAATCCAGCATGAACCCGTGCCCGAGCACGAGCGGGATCCCCTGCCCGGTGTCCCGGTAGGCGATCCGGGGCCCCGTGGCGACGGGGGCGAAGCGCGTCATCTCTGACCTCCAGCCAGGTCGACGTTGACCAGCGACCTGCTGAACGGTAGGAAGTGTCACCTGAGATTGTCAAGGATCACATCATTTGATCTATGATGAATGGAGCTTCGCGTGAGCGGTGAGTTCGAGGGCAGGATCGGCGTGGTGACTGGCGCGGCGAGCGGACTGGGGGCCGCGGTGGCACGCCGGCTGCACGACCAGGGCGCGACGGTGGTGGCCGCGGACCGGAGCGAGATCCCCGGCGCCGACTGGGTTCCCGCGCGGTGCGACGTCAGCGACGAGGGGGACGTCCGGCAACTGTTCGAGCTGTGCCGGGAGCGGTTCGGGCGGGTCGACGTGCTGTTCAACAACGCCGGCATCAGCGGCGCCCCGGCCCGCCGCGTGCACGAGTACGAGGCGGCCGAGTGGGACCGCGTGCTGGCAGTCAACCTGCGGGGCGCGTTCCTGGTGCTGCGGGCCGCGCTGCCGCTGATGCTCGCCGGCGGGGGCGCGGTGGTGAACACCGCGTCGGTGGGGGCGGTCCGGGCGCGGCCGGGGTTCGCCGCGTACACCGCCTCGAAGGCCGCGGTGAGCATGCTGACGCGCCAGGCCGCGCTGGAGTACGCCGGCGACGGGATCCGGGTGAACGCGGTGGCGCCGGGTTTGATCGACACCCCGCTGGCCGGCGACCTGACGCCTCAGATGCGAGCCGAAACCGCGGCGCGGACGCCACTGGGCCGGCTCGGCACGCCGGAGGAGGTGGCCGACCTGGTGACGTTCCTGCTCTCAGGCGCCGCGTCCTACATCACCGGCCAGACCTACCTGATCGACGGAGGCCGGTGCGCATGACCTCCTGAGCGCGCTGCGGGCGGCGCCGTGAATACACGGGTGGCGATCCACGATTCCACCGCACTCGCGGGCGATACCGCCGGGAGATCAGCGCACCGCACCGCGCCCGCCAAGTCGCGCCGCGCCCCTGCAGCGATCATCGCGCGGCCAGCCCGGCGATCAGCAACTCGATGATCCCCTCGGCCTGCCCGGCCCACTCGCCGTCCGGGTCGAGCTGCCACAGGCTGCCCAGCGCCAGCAGCACGATCTCCGGATCCAGACCCGGCCGCACGGTGCCGGCCGCCTCGTTCGCCGCCAGCAGTTCGTCCAGCGCGTCGCTCATCGCCTGGTAGGTGTCGGCCAGCTGGGCTCGGTCCGGGCCCGTCGCCAGGCGCAAGGCGTCGCCGAGGCCGCGGCGCGTCAGCACGCACCGGGCGAGTTCGCGCATCCACTCCCGCAGCGCCTCCATCGGGAACCGCTCGGCCAGCAGCCGCGTCGCCACCTCGCGGATCTCCGCCACGTCGCGCCCGTACACCGCCAGCACGAGAGCCTCGCGCGTCGGGAAATGCCGGTACAGCGTCGCGTTGCCGACGCCGGCCCGCTTGGCGATCGCGTTCAGGGAGATCTCCGGCGATTCGGCGAGGGCCTGCCGCGCCACGGCCAGGATGGCGCCCCGGTTCTCGCGCGCGTCGGCACGCCGCTTCGGTGTGCTCGCGGTCACCCTCACCCCTCGCAGGTTGCGAAACGGGGAACTCCCCGCTTACTGTCGGAGTAACGGGGAGTTCCCCGTTTAGTTCATCCTACAAGGAGCACACCATGCCCGTTCTGGGATCGTCCGGCCTGGACGTCTTTCCGCTCGCCCTGGGAACCAACACGTTCCGGTGGACCGCGAGCACCGCGGAGTCGCACCGCATCCTGGACGCCTTCACCGACCGCGGCGGCAACTTCATCGACACCGCGGACGTGTACTCGGTCTGGGCGCCTGGCAACAGCGGCGGCGAGGCGGAGAGCGTGATCGGCGAGTGGCTCGCCGCGGGCGCCGACCGCGAGCGGGTGATCATCGCGACCAAGGTCTCCGGCCACCCCGCCCACCCCGGCCTGAGCGCGGACAACATCACCGCGGGCGCCGAACGATCGCTGAAGCGGCTGCGCACCGACCACCTCGACGTCTACTACGCCCACGTCGACGACCCGGCCACCCCGCTGGAGGAGACGGTCGCCGCGTTCGACCGCCTCGTCCAGCGCGGCCTCGTGCGCCACGTGGCGCTGTCGAACTACTCCGCCGAACGGGTCCAGGAGTGGGTGGACGTCGCCGAGGACCTGGGCGCCGCGCCGCCGGTGTCGCTCCAGCCGCACTACAACCTGCTCACCCGCACCGCGTTCGAGCGCGACCTGCGGCCGGTCGCCGAGCGCAACAACCTCGGCGTGGTCCCCTACTACGGCCTGGCCTCGGGCTTTCTCACCGGCAAGTACCGCTCGGCGGCGGACGCGGCGGGAACCGCCCGTGGCGCGCTGATCGGCGACTACCTCACCGACGCCGGGTTCGCCGTGGTGCGGGAACTCGAAGCGGTCGCGTCCGAAGTGGACGCCGCGCCGGCCACCGTGGCCCTGGCGTGGCTGCGCGCCCAGCCCACGGTCGTCGCGCCGATCGCCAGCGTCAGCGCGGCCGGCCAGCTCGACGCCCTGCTCGCCTCGGCCACCCTGGACCTGTCCCCCGAGCAGCACAAGCGGCTGACCACGGCATCCGACGCGGTCAGCTGACCAGGCCAAGCTGGTCGGCCAGGTGGAGCGCCAGTTCGAGTCGCAGGCGGTGCTCCCCGGGCGCCTGACCGAGCAGGGCGGCCGCCTGGTCCACCCGGTACCGCACGGTGTTGTGGTGCACGCCGAGCCGCGCGCCCGCCGCCCGGAAATTGCCACCGGCGTCGAAGAACACCGCGAGCGTGGCGCGCAGGCGGCGGGCGTCCTCAGTGCCGGCGGCCAGCGGCCCCAGCGTCTCGGCCACGAACGTGCGGCAGACGCCGGGATCGGTGCTGCACAGCGCCGCCACCTCGACGTCCGCGAAGTGGGTGACGGTTCCCGCCGGACGGCCCGCGAGCTGCGCGACCCGCAGCGCTTCGCGGGCCTGCCGGTGGCTGCGCCGGAACCCCTCCGGCCCCGCCGCGGGCAACCCCTGCCCGGCCAGCACCGGCGCGCCCGCGGACGGCAGCCGGGCGGCGTCGCGCGTCGGCACCCAGCACCACGTGGTGTCCACATCCACCCGCACCACCAGCGGCGCCGCCGCGGTCAGTGAGGCCGCCAGCGCCCGCGCGGTCGATTCCAGCGGCTGGCGCTTGCCCTCCCGCGGGTTCTTCAAAACCAGCGCGACGTGGCTTCCGGTGAGGTCGTACCCCAGCCGCAGCCGGACCTCCGCGACGTCGGTCTCCCCCGCGAGCACGCGGCGCACGAACTCCGCGCGTTCCAGCGAACCCTCCCTGGCCAGCCGCTCGGCCTCGTCGCGGTACTCGGCGCTGAGCCGGTCGCTGACCAGTTCCAGCCAGGACAACAGGAACGTCGTGCCCTGGTTGACGACCGGCACCGCCAGCGCCACGTCGGGACAGTGCTCCTCGACCGCCCGCCCCCACCGCGTGCACCAGTAGGTGATGCCGAGCCGGTAGCCGCGCATCACCGCGTCGTGGCTGAGCCCGTGCTGCACCATCGACCGTGTCGAGCGCACCACCTCGGGCGAGGTGGTCACGTCCTTCGGCTGGTCACCGCGGACGAGGGCGTGCAGCAGCGCCTCGCTGTTGGCGAAGGCGGTCGCGCGGGCCAGGTCCAGCGCGTCGCGCTCGGCCAGCTCGGGCATGCCCGCCGCGATGTGAGCGACCGTGCCGTCGGCGATCGCGGTCAGGTCGGGCAGCATCGCCGCCGCCACATGCCTGGTGGCCGCGCGGATCGCGTCGTCGGTCGCCGCGGACATGGCCTCAGCGTATCCGCCAGATGGTCAACCGGGCGCCCCGCGGTTGACCGGTTGACCGAAGACACCGCGCGGCGTCGCGGTCACGCTGACGGTCACCCCGATCCGTGGAGGACACCCATGAAGCGAGCCGAAGGCAAAGTCGCCTTCATCACCGGAGCCGCCCGCGGCCAGGGACGCGCGCACGCGCTGCGCCTGGCCGGGGAAGGCGCGGACATCATCGCCGTCGACCTGTGTGAGAGCGTCGGCACCACGCCCTACGACGGGGCGACCGACGCGGACCTGGCCGAAACCGCCAAGCGCGTCGAGGAACTCGGCGGGCGGGTGCTGGCGCGGCAGGCCGACGTCCGGGATCTCGCCGCCCTGCAACGGGTCGTCGAGGAAGGGCTGTCCCGCTTCGGCGGCATCGACGTCGTCTGCGCCAACGCCGGCATCGCGAGCTTCGGGTCCGCACTGGACCTCAGCGAGCAGATGTGGCACGACGTCCTCGACATCAACCTCACCGGCGTGTGGACGACGGTCCGGGCCACGGCACCGTCCATGGTGGAGCGCGGCCGCGGCGGCTCGATCATCCTGACCAGCTCGATCGCCGGCCTGATCGGCTTCCCCAACCTGGCCCACTACACCGCCGCCAAACACGGCGTCACCGGGCTGATGCGGGTGCTCGCGATCGAGCTGGCGCCGCACCACATCCGCGTCAACTCCATCCACCCGGCCACTGTGGACACCCCGATGGTGGCGAACGAGGCGTCCTGGAAGCTGTTCCTCGGCGGCATCGACGGCGCGACCCGGGAGCAGGCCGCCGTCGGCATGAAGGCGCTCAACGCGCTGCCGATCCCGTGGCTCGACGTGGACGACATCAGCAACGCCGTCCTGTACCTGGCCTCCGACGAGTCCCGCCACGTCACCGGCACCACCATGGTGCTCGACGCCGGCGCCACCCAGCCGTTCAAGATCCCGCATGGCTGACTTCCACGACCTCACCGCGGTGCCCGCCGCCGAACGCGAGACCCGGTTCGAGGAGCTGGTCGCCGAGACGCACGTCGACATGGCGGTGCGGCTCGGCAGGCCGGCGGAGTCGTTCCGGGCCTCGATCCGGCGGCGGCGCATCGACGACGTCGTCCTCGTGGAGACCGCCTGCGACCCGTGCAGCGGCCGCCGGGGGCCGCGCCGCGCCGCCCGCACCGGACGCCCGTACCTGGGGGTGATGGTCGTCCGGCGCGGGCGGGAAACGGTCGCGCTCGGCGACACCACCGCCGACCTCCGGCCGGGCGACGTGGTGGTGTGGCGCAGCGACCGCCCGGCCCGGTTCGAAGTGCACGCGCCGCAGCGGAAGCAGACCCTCATCGTCCCGCTGGCCGCGCTCGCCGACGTGCCCGGCGGGCACCGTCTGTTCCGGACAGTCGTGCTCGACGGGTCGGCACCCGCGGTCCGGCTGTTCACCGGCTACCTCGGCGTCCTGTCCCGCACGCTGGACCGGCTGGGTCCTGCGGAACTAGCCACAGCCCGGTCCGCGGCGCTGGACCTGTTCTCGGCGGCGGCCCAGCACGACTCGGCGCCCGCCCCGCTGGCGTTGATGGAGGCATGGATCGAACGGCACCTGGCGTCGGGCGAGGTCACCCCGGCGGCGATCGCCGCCGCACACGGCATGTCGGTGCGCAGCGTGTACCGGGTCTTCGCCGAAGCCGGGACGACGGTGGCGGCGTTCGTCCGCGACCGCCGCCTCGCCCGCGCGCGCCGGGACCTCGCCACCGGCGCGGACCCGATCGCCGACATCGCCCTGCGCTGGGGTTTCGCCGACGCCAGCCACTTCACGCGCGCCTTCCGCGCGCGCTACGGGTGCACCCCACGCGACCACCGGGCCGGGGCCGGCACGAATGGGCCACCGGCTGGCAGGCAGATGCAGGCGCTGGCGGCGGCGCCCGGGCCAGGCTGATCGGCGTAGCCGCTGTGGATCGAGGAGGATTTCGTGGCACGTGAGGACATCGAGTTCACCGCGCAGGGCGCGACGCTGCGCGGCTGGTTCTACCCGGCGGAGGGAGCGACCGGCGAGGCGCCGTGTGTGGTGCTGCAGCACGGGTTCTCCGGCGTCAAGGAGATGTACCTGGACAGCTACGCCGAGTTGTTCCAGGCGGCCGGGCTGGCGTGCCTGGTGTACGACCACCCCGGATTCGGCGCCAGTGACGCCGTGCCCGGGTGCCCGCGGCTGGAGATCGACCCGTGGCAGCAGGTCCGGTTCGTGCAGCACGCGATCACCTACGCGCAGTCGCGGCCGGAGGTGGACGCCGAGCGGATCGGCCTGTGGGGTTCCAGCTACGCCGGCGGGCACGCCCTCGTCGTGGCCGGCATCGACCGCCGGGTGAAGGCCGTGGTGAGCCAGGTTCCGCCGGTGTCGGGGTCGATGGCGTTCAAGGAGCTGATCCGGATCGACCGCTGGGCCGAGATGGACGCGGTGTTCGCGGCCGAGCGCCGGGCCCGGCTGGCCGGCGCGGAGCCGTCGATGCTGCCGGTGGTGACGACCGATCCGGCCGGTGCGGCCGCCCTGCCGACCCCGGACGCCTACGAGTGGTGCACGACCACCGCGCGGCAGCGGGCTCCGGAGTGGCGCAACGAGGTCACGCTGCTGTCGATGGAGTTCCTGCGCGGGTACGAGCCAGGACGCTGGGCGCCGCTGATCGCGCCGACGCCGCTGCTCATGATCGTCGCACCGCTGGACCGGCTGGCCGACGGGCAGCTGGCCACGCAGGTCTACGAGGAGGCCCTGCACCCGAAGAAGCTGGTCCTGATCCCGGGCGGCCACTTCGACGCCTACCACGGACCCGGATTCGAGTGCTCGGCGCCGCCGGCCCGGGACTGGTTCGTCGAACACCTGCTGGCCAAGCGCGTGTGACCGGCCGCGCGCCCCGCCGAGCACCCGCGGGGCGCGCGTCCAGACCTTCGCCGGGCGCACGCCCCTGGCGAACCGGGTGAGCGGCTCAGGAGTCGAAGATGGCCACCGCGCGGGTCCAGCCGGCGGAGGCGGCGTGCACCTTGACCGGGAAGCACGAAATCTCGAACCCCGTGGCGGGCAACTGCTCGAGGTCGTGCAGTTTCTCGAGGTGGCAATAACCGATCTCCCGGCCTGCCCGGTGTCCCTCCCAGATGATCGAGGCGTCCTGCTCGGCCGCGTACCGGGCGGCGGTGTGCACGAAGGGGGCG
This sequence comes from Amycolatopsis sp. ATCC 39116, assembly GCF_000231075.2. Classification (NCBI taxonomy): domain Bacteria; kingdom Bacillati; phylum Actinomycetota; class Actinomycetes; order Pseudonocardiales; family Pseudonocardiaceae; genus Amycolatopsis; species Amycolatopsis sp. ATCC 39116. Next base: position 265,071 of record NZ_AFWY03000005.1, read on the forward strand.
TCCCAGCTCCACGCGTCGGTTCCGGTGAGACGCACGCCCCGTTCGAGCAGGTACAGCGTCGCGTCCCGGCCCATGCCGCAGCCGGAGGACACGTAGTCGTCCTGGCCGTAGCGCTCACCGGCGCTCGTGTTGACCACGACGATCTCCAGGGGCGAGAGCTCGTGCCCGATGCGCTCGAGCTCGGCCTCGACGTCGGCCGCGGTCGCCACGTAACCGTCGGGGAAGTGACGGAAATCGAGCTTCACACCCGGTTGCAGGCACCACTCCAGGGGAACCTCGTCAATGGTCATCGCGCGATCGCCGCCGTTCATGGTGGCCGAATAGTGATAAGGCGCGTCGAGATGCGTGCCGTTGTGGGTGGTCAGCCGCACCCATTCGGACGCCCAGCCCTCGCCGTCGGGCAGGTCGTCGACGGTCGCGCCGGGAAAGAATGCCAGGAGGTCCTTGGCGGTCTGCGCGTGTGACTGGTACTCGATCTCCGGTGTGAGCCCCGGGGGGTCGGACGCGATTCCGGCCCGCAGGGGCGCGGAAATGTCGACGAATCTGCGCATCAAACTTCTCCTTCCGGCCGGCACGGCCGCAACGGAATGACACCGGTCCCCTCGACGACGGTCTGCCGGGTCGAGCCGAGTCCCTGCCCGTGCAGGGACACGACGTCGCCGGGCCGCAGCCAGCCGGTGAAACCGGCCAGGTCCGGGGTGTCGACATGCTCGAGCAGGCAACCGCCGGGCACGGTCCCGGAACCGATCACGTCCCCCGGCGCGAGATCCACGCCGCGGGAGACGTAGGCGAGCAGCTCGCCGAACGTCCAGTCCATCCGGTCGAGGCGGCCGCGGGTGATCTCCTGGTCGTTGACCGTGGCCCACAGCTCGATGGCGAGCCGTCCGTCCACGCGGTACTCCGCCAGCTCGTCCACGGTGACCAGCGCGGGCCCGAGCGTGAGGGCACTGTCCTTGCTCTTGCCCATGCCGATGCCCGTCGCCAGGTCGTGCAGCTGGTGATCACGAGCGGTCCAGTCGTTGAACAGCGTGTACCCCAGGATGTGGTCCTCCGCGCCGGCCGGGTGCAGGTCCCGCCCGCCGCGCCCAATCACCACACCCACCTCGAGCTCCAGGTCGAACATGCGGGAGCCGGGCGCGACCGGGACCGGGTCGTGCGGCCCGACGACCGAGGCTGCGTTGCCGAAGTAGAACGCCGGCGCCTCGGACCACGCCGGGTGCAGTTCCTCGCTGCGCCCGAGCGCGCGGTAACAGCCGCGCAGGTGGTCCAGGAAGCACAACCCGTCACGCACCGACGGCGGACGCGGCAGCGGCGCGAGCAACCGAACCTCGTCGAGCGGACGGACCTCCTCCGGGGCACGACGAGCGGCCTCCCCCGCCTCCGCCAGCGCCTCGGAGCCGCTCTGAACGAGCGTCAGCAGGTCGATGCCGGGGCGAAGCCCGCGAACCGCATCACCGTCGAGCACACCGGTGCGCGCACCGGCGCCGGCCTCGTAGGTCACCCATTTCACAGGTGCCGTCCTCCCTTGTTCTTCGCTTCCCGCACCGCCTGCTCGTGGAACTCGCGGGCCGCCGGCTCGACCGCGGCCCACGCCCCCTCCGGGGTACCGGGAAGAGCGCGTCCGGCGTCACGGAGCCTGCCGAGGATCCGGTCGGCCGCCGAGTCGGCCTGCGCGGTGACCGCGGCCAGATCGGCCACCTCCAGCACACCGTCGCGCTTGACGACCCGGCCGTCCACGAGCACGGTACGCACGTCGGCGGCCGTGGTCTGGAAAACGAGCGTCGCGTAGGGGTCCACGCGCGGGTGCTGCTCGAGCGCGGGGCCGCCGACCAGCATCAGGTCGGCCCGCTTGCCCGGCGTCAGCGAGCCGATCTTGTCCCCGAGTCCGAGGGCCTCCGCGGCGTTGACGGTGCTCCAGTCCAGCGCCTCCCGCGCCGTGTAGGTGACGGAGCCGGGCATCGCGCCCGCGGTGTTGACCGGCAGGTCGGCCTCCGCGCGGGCGAAGCCGAGGCCGTAGCGCAGCTCGTGCCACAGGTCGCCGCTGTTGAGCGAGACGACGTCGGCGGACAGGGTCGGCCGCACCCCGTGCCGGCGGCAGCGGTCGAAGACGGGACGGCCGAAGCCCATGTTCAGCTCGGTCTCCACCGAGATCGACACCTTCCCGCCGGTGCGGGCGATCGCCTCCCACTCGGCGTCGCCGAAGCTGCAGCAGTGCACGTGGACCATGTCCGGCCCGAGCAGCCCGAGTGCCTCCATCTCGGTGATCCCGGTGGCCAGCACGCTGCCGAACACGCAGCCGGCGTGATTGACCAGCAGCGCCCGGCGCTCACGGGCCGCGGCCAGCTCGGCGACGGTGTGCTCCCACGGCAACCCGAAGATCTCCGACAGCGACACGCCCAGGGTGAGCAAACCGTCCGAGGCGAAGTAGGTGTCGGCGATGCGGTGGAAGTCCGCCACCCGCGCCTCGTGCTCGCCGAACCGGCTCGCCTCCGGCGAACTCTCGAAGAACCCGTAGCAGAACGCCGCGCGGATCCCGGCCTCCTGAAGCCCGCGCACCGCACCGTCGGAGTGGTCGGGAGTGTTGTTGCAGTGCGAGAAGTCCAGCAGGGTGGTGACCCCGGCGTTCAGGGCGTCGATCCCGCCGTAGAAGTTGCCGAGCCGGACGTCGCCAGCGGTGTAGGCGGGTGACACGCCGAGCCGGATGCCGAAGTAGTAGTCGGCGAGAGTCCAGTCCCCGCAGATGCCGCGGACCAGGGACTGCCAGGTGTGCCGGTGCGTGTCGATCAGGCCCGGCAGCACCAGGTGCCCGGTCGCGTCCAGGATCTCGGCGTCGGTCACCGGCAGCGAGGGCCCGACGGCCACGATCGCGCCGTCCTCGATCAGCACGTCACCCGCCGGGAAATCCCCGAGCGCGGGATCCATCGTGAGGATGTGACCGTTGCGGACGAGGGTGCGATGTGAGCTCATAATGTCCTCCGAGCGTCGTTGCTTGGCAGCAGCATGGCTGGCCCGGCGCGCAGGAACATGTGCCGAATCGGTTGTGATCCCGGCGAGCGGGTCGCGTCGATCTGGAAGAGGTGCTGGGACATGGACGTCCGGTCGTTGCGGTACGCCCTCACCTTGGCCGAGGAACTGCACTTCGGCCGCGCCGCGCGTGCCCACTACATCGCGGCGCAGCCGTTCGGCAGGCGCATCCAGGAGCTGGAGCGCGAGCTCGGCGTGAAGCTGTTCGAGCGCACGAGCCGCCGCGTCGCACTCACCCCGGCGGGGGAACGGTTCCTGCCCCGTGCGCGCCGGGTGCTGGCGGAGATGGACGAGCTCATGCGCACCGCCGAAGGGGATCACGCGGAGCCGGTCCTGCGCGTCGGGGTGCTCGGGTTCGGTCTGGCCGACCGGTGGGCCGCCACGCGCACCCTGCTGGCCGCGCACCACCCGGAACTCGAACTGTCCTACCGGGAACTGGACTGGACGACGCAGTACGACGCCGTGCGCACCGGGGAGGTCGACGTCGCGGTCCTGCACGACGTCGGCGGAGCCGACGACCTCCTCGTCGAGCCGGTGATGAACACCGCACGCTGCGCGGTCGTGCCGGCCGAATCGGAACTCGCCGGCGCCGGGCGCCTCAGCGCGGCCGACATCGCCGACCTGCCCCGCGTGAAGCTGGTCGGCCAGCCAGGACTGGCGGACTGGAACGGCGCACCCACCCGGCGCGACGTCGAGGTCCGCTCCCCCGCCCACGTCGCGGCCGCGGTCGCCACCACCGGCCGGATCGGGTTCCACGGCGAACCCGCCACCCGCTTCTACCCCCACCCCGGGGTGCGTTACCTGCCACTCGAAGGACCCGACCCCGTCGTGGCCATCGCCAGCCGGCGAAACGACCACCGAGACACCGTCACCGCATTCCGCGCCGCGACGCTCGCAAGTCCCGCCACCGACTCACTCGCCGCCGCGCAGCCGGAATCGTGACCCGCCGTCGGCGGCGATGATCACCCTTCCACTCTGGACAGAGGTTCGGCCCGGGCTCACCCGGCCCAGCGGGCGATGCCGAGCGCGGCGGTGCGCACGGCGGGGGCGAGCCGGTCGACGGCCGCCCTTGAATGCGCCACGATGCCGAGCGCGGCGCGGACTTGGCCGTCCAGGCCGAGGATCGGCGCGGCGACCGACACCGCGCCCAGCGTCATCTCCTCGTAGGAGTAGGCGACCCCGGTCTTGCGGACCTCCTCCAGCGTGGCCGCGAGCCGTCCGGGCTGGGTGATGGTGTGCGGGGTCATCCGCGCCAGGCCCGCCTCGACGACCGACCGGAGCAGGTCTTTTCCGGAGAAGGCCAGGAAGACCTTGCCGACGCCGGTCGCGTGCAGCGGCAGGCGGCCACCGACTTCCGTCCGGGTCGGCACGGCCTTGGTGCTGGAGATCTTCTCGATGCACAGCGCCTGCGTGCCCTCCAGGACCGTGAGCTGGAGGTTCTCCTGGGTCGCCTGGAAGAGGTCGTGCATGTAGGGCAGGGCGGCCTCCCGCAGCCCGCGCTGCTGGGGGGCAAGGGTGCCGATCGTCCACAAGCGCATCCCGATGCGGTACCGGCCGTCGTCGAGGCGTTCCAGCCCGCCCCACTCGCGGAGCTCGGTGATGAGCCGGCGCGCGGTCGAGATGGGCAGACCGCTGCGGGTGGCCACCTCGGTGAGCGTGAGCGCCGGATGTGCCACGTCGAAGCAGTCGAGCACGGTCAGCAGCCGCCGGGACACCGACTGACCGGGCGTGTTCGTTCGGCCCGCCATGCCGTCAATGTACGGGCGATTGCCACTGGGCGGCAATCACGTCTGGCGCCGGAGGACGCACGGGCCGCAGGATCCCTACGTTCCCGCCACACCGGAGCAGAACGAGGAGGTTCTGAGCATGAGGAACACCGACCGGGCGTGTGCCCGCCGTGTCACTGGGTGGACGAACCGGTGAGCGGGTTCTGGACACGCCAGGGCATCGTCCCGCACCTGCGCTGGGGGTTCGTGGCGCTCACGTTGTTCATGATCGGCGACGGGATCGAATCCGGATTCCTGTCCCCCTACCTCGCCGAGCACGGCTTCGGCCCGGGCCAGACCTCGCTGCTGTGGAGCGTCTACGGGTTCGTCGTCGCCGTCGCCGCCTGGTTGTCCGGTGCGCTGGCCGAGGCGTTCGGCCCCCGGCGGGTGATGTTCGCCGGGTTCGCAATCTGGGTGGTCTTCGAGGTCGCCTTCCTGGTCGCGCTGGCCCAGGGCGACTTCACGTTCATGCTGATCAGCTTCGGCGTCCGCGGCCTGGGCTATCCGCTGTTCTCCTACGGCTTCCTCGTCTGGGTGGCGATGGACACGCCGGAGTCGGTGATGGGCAAGGCCGTGGGCTGGTACTGGTTCTTCTTCGTGCTCGGCCTCGGCGTGATCAGCTCCTACTACGCGGGCGCCGTCATCCCGCTGATCGGCGAGTTCGCCACCCTGGTCACCTCGCTCGCGTTCATCGGCGCCGGCGGGATCCTGCTCGCGTTCCTGGTCAAGGCCCGCCCGCAACAGCCCGCCGGCGTCAGGGCCAGCCTGCGCACCGTCCTCGGCGCCGTCACCGTCGTCGTCGAACGGCCCAAGGTGGGCATCGGCGGGATCGTCCGGATGATCAACACCCTCGGGTTCTACGCCTTCGTCGTGTTCCTGGGCACGTTCATGGTCCGCGACGTGGGACTGTCCACTCCGGAATGGCAGACGGTGTGGGGCACCATGCTGCTGACCAACATCCTCGCCAACGTGCTCTTCGGCTATGTCGGGGACAAGATCGGGCGCGTCCGGACGGTGGCGTGGTTCGGCGGTTTCCTGTGCGCCCTCAGCGTGCCCGCCTTCTACTACGTGCCGGCGCTGCTGGGCCCGAACTTCTGGGCCATTCTCGTGATCGCGATCGTCTACGGCGCCGCGCTCTCCGGATTCGTTCCCCTCTCGGCGATCCTGCCCGCCCTGGCCCCGCACCGGGTGGGCGGCGCCGTCGCGATCCTCAACCTCGGCGCGGGGGTCAGCCAGTTCATGGGACCCGTCTTCGCCGGGCTGGTGGCGCCGATCGGCGTCTCCGGGACGCTCTGGGTGATCGCCGGCATCTACGTCGCCGGGATCGCGCTCACCTACGCCCTCCGCACCCGGGACACCACGGTGTCCACAGCAGACAAAGAACTGACCGGAAGGACCGCGTCATGACCGACCGACCCACGATCGTCCTCGTGCACGGGATGTGGCACGGCGGCTGGGCCTGGGACCGCGTCGCGCCCCTGCTCGAAGCCGACGGCTACCCCTGCGTCACTGTCACGCTGCCCGGCAAGGACCGGACCCCGGGTGATCCGACGTTCCGCGGGCACTGCGACCACCTCGTCCGCGTGCTCGCCGGCATCCCCGGCGACATCGTGCTCGTCGGCCACTCCTACTCCGGCGCCCTGCTCACCGAGGTCGGCGACGCCGCGGGCGTGCGCGCCCTGATCTACCTGAGCGCGTTCTGCCTGGAACCCGGGGAGTCGGTCGCCTCCGTCAACGACGCCGAAGCCGGTTCCCAGGCGGGCAAGGACGACATCCGCCAGATCGGCGACTACCTGGTCATCGACCCGGACACCGCACGCCACGCCTTCTACCACGACTGCACGCCGTCCGACGCGGCAGACGCGGCCGCACGCCTCACCCCCGAGCACGCCGACGCCAGAACCGCGGTCGTCTCCCGCGCGGCCTGGCGCACGGTCCCCGCCCACTTCGTCGTCTGCACGCTCGACCGGGCCTGCACGCCGGAGGTCCAGCGCAAGATGGCCGCCAGGGTGGGTTCGGTGAGCGAGCTCGAATCGAGCCACTCCCCGATGCTGTCGATGCCCGGCGCCGTGGCCGACACGATCGTCAAGGTCGCGGCGGAGCACGCGTCGTGACCGCGCCCGTCGCGATCGTGACCGGTGGCGCCGGCGGCATGGGCACGGCCATCGCCACGGCCCTGCTCGCCGACGGCTTCCGGGTCGCGCTGCTGGACCGCCGCGGCGCGAAGGAAGCCGCGGATCAGTACACCGGCGAGGTCCTGGGCATCGAGGCCGACGTCACCGACGAAGGATCCGTCCAGGCCGCCGTCGAGCAGGTCGACGCCACCTGGGGCCGGGTCGACGCGCTGGTGAACAACGCCGGGATCGAACCGCCGCACACCGTGGCGGACCTGGACCTCGAAACCTGGCAGGCGACCTTGCAGGTCAACCTGACCGGGCCGGTGCTGCTGATGAAGCACTGCGTTCCGCTGTGGCGGCGGCAGGGCGGCGGCCGGGTGGTGTCGATCGGCTCACGCGTGTGGCTCGGCGGCGGCTGGACCCCGGCGTACTCCGCGTCGAAGGCGGGACTCGTCGGGCTGACCCGGGTGGCCTGCCGCGAGCTGGGCCCGCTCGGGGTGACGGTCAACGTGGTCGCGCCGAGCTTCGTGCACACCGCGTTCAACGTCCAGAAGGCCGATCCGGAGTTCCTCGACGACTACACCGGCCGGTTCGCCGCCGCCTCCCCGCTGGGCAGGCTCGTGGAACCGGCGGACGTCGCGAACGCCGTGGCCTTTCTGGTGTCCGACCGCGCCCGCGCCATCACGGGCGAAGTGATCCACGTCGCCGCCGGCACTCAGCTGGCGCCGACGATCCGATGACAAGGGGGTTGCAAGACGTGCCGACAAGCCTCGAAGACAGGCTGGAACTGCGCGAACTGGTCGACAACTGGGTCGTCTGGCGCGACGCCGGGGACTGGGACCGCTTCGCGACGGTCTGGCACCCGACGCAGGGGTGGATGACCGCCACCTGGTTCCAGGGCCCGGCCGCGGAGTTCATCGCGGTCAGCCGCGAAGGGTTCGACCGTGGCGTGAACATCCTGCACTTCCTCGGCGGGCACAGCGCCGACGTGCACGGCGACCGGGCCGTCGTCCAGACGAAGATGACCATCAGCCAGCGCGCGAGCGTCGACGGGGTCGAGGCCGACGTGGTGTGCACCGGCCGGTTCTACGACTTCTGCTGCCGCCACGAGGGCCAGTGGACGATCGTGCGCAGGCAGCCGATCTACGAAAAGGACCGGCTCGACCCCGTCGACCCGGCCGCGCGCCTGGAGCTCGACACCGCACTGTTGAACCGGTTCCCCTCCGGGTACCGCCACCTGGCGTACCTGCAGACCAAGGCCGGGTTCACGGTCAAGACCGGGCTGCCCGGACTCACCGGCGAAGCGGTGCTCCGCCTCTACGACGAGGGCGCCAAGTGGCTCGCGGGCTCGGCCACCGCGGGCGAAGTGAGCAAGGGATGAGCATGAAACACCTCAACTGCAGCGCCAGCACGCTGCGCACGGCGGACCTGCCCACCCGCGTGGCAGCCGCCGCCCAGGCCGGGTTCACCGGCATCGGGCTGCGGGTGAGCGACTACCTCGGCACGGACCTGTCCGACGGGCAGATCCGCGACCTGCTGGACCGGCACGGTCTGCGGGTGCTCGAAGTGGAGCACAACTGGGACTGGGCGCTGGGCGCGGATCCGGCGGAGGAGGCCATGTTCCGGCTCGCCGACCGGATCGGGATACGGCACCTCAACGTGCCGATGTTCCAGGCGCACCCGCTCGCGGACCTGGTGAAGCCGTTCGGAGCGCTGTGCGACCGCGCCGCCGAGCACGGCGTGCTGGTCGGTTTCGAGTTCCTGCCCTACAGCCACGTCCGCACGCTCGCCCAGGTGTGGGAGGTGGTCGCCGCCGCGGACCGGCGCAACGGCGGGATCACGCTCGACCTGTGGCACTGGTTCCGTTCCGGTGCCACGCCCGGCGATCTCGACGGCATTCCCGCCAGCAAGATCATCACGGTGCAGCTGTGCGACGTGCGGCCCGAACCGGATCGCGACATGACCGAGGAGGCCCGCCACCGGCGGCTGCTCCCCGGCCGCGGCGCCGGGGACACGCTCGCCGTGCTCGGCGCCCTGCGCGACCGTGGCGTCACCGCGCCGGTGTCGGTGGAGGTCTTCTCCGACGACCTCGACGCCCGCCCCGCCGAGGAGTCGGCCCGGCTCGCCTTCGCCGCGGGCGCCGAGGTCCTCGGCCGCGCCGGTCTGGACGCGCCGGAGTGGACGACCAATCTCGAGGAGAGCCGATGACCGGGTTTTCCGAGGAAACGTCGGCGGAGGTCGTCGCGGAGAGCTTCGCCGACACTCCGGATCCGCGGGTGAAGCAGGTCCTGACGAGCCTCGTGGAGCACCTGCACGCGTTCGTCAAGGACGTCGAGCTCACCGACGCGGAGTGGCAGCAGGCGATCGATTTCCTCACCGCGACCGGCCACATGTGCGACGACACCCGGCAGGAGTTCGTCCTGCTCTCCGACGTGCTCGGCGTGTCGATGCTGGTCGACGCGATCAACAACCGGAAATCCGCCGCCGCTACCGACACGACGGTCCTCGGCCCGTTCCACATGGTCGACTCCCCGCCACGCGAGCTCGGCGCGAACATCTCGCTCGACGGCAACGGTGAGCCGTGCGTGTTCGCCGGGCAGGTCCGCTCCGCCGACGGCACCCCGCTGCCGGGCGCGCGGGTCGACGTGTGGCAGGCCAACGGCGCCGGGTACTACGACGTGCAGCAACCCGGCGTGCAGCCCGACCGGAACCTGCGGGGGCTGTTCGTCACGGACGACGACGGCCGGTTCTGGCTGCGCACCGTGGTGCCCCGCTACTACCCGATCCCGGACGACGGACCGGTCGGGCGGCTGCTCACCGCCACCAAACGGCACCCGAACCGGCCCGCGCACATCCATGTCATCGCCGACGCCCCCGGCCATGCCCCGCTCACCACCCACGTGTTCGTCGAGGGCAGCCCGTACCTGGACTCCGACACGGTGTTCGGGGTCAAGGAGTCGCTGATCCGGCCCGTCACCGACGTCGACGACCCGGATCGCGCCCGGCGCTACGGGGTCGCGAACCCGTTCCGGCTGATCGAGTTCGACATCATCCTGGACCGGGTGCGGTCATGACCCGCGACTTCGTGCACGAGAGCCGTCCCGGCCGGGTCGTCTTCGCGGTGGGTGCGGCGAGCCGGCTGGCCGGAGAGGTCGAGCGGCTGGGCCTGCGCCGGCTGATCGTGGTGTGCACCCCGGAACAGGCGGAACTGGCCGCCGAGCTCACCTCCCCGTTCGACGGCCGTGTCGCGGCACTGCACCCGCACGCGACCTCGCACGTGCCGGTCGCGGTCGCGGCGACGGCGGTCGCCCGCAGCCGGGAGATCGATGCCGACGGCTGTCTCGCCATCGGTGGCGGCTCCGCGATCGGCCTGGCCAAGGCGATCGCGAAAGACACCGGCCTGCCCGTCGTCGCGGTGCCCACCACCTACGCCGGGTCGGAGATGACGCCGATCTGGGGCCTGACCGACGGCGGCCGCAAGACCACCGGCCGCGATCCCCGTGTCCTGCCGTCCACTGTGGTCTACGACCCGCGGCTGACCCTCACCCTGCCGACGTCCCTGTCGGTCACCAGCGGCGTCAACGCCCTCGCCCACGCCGCCGAAGCGCTCTACGCGCCCGACGGCTCACCGATCACGGCGTTGATGGCGGCGGAGTCGGCACGCGCCCTCGCCGCCGCACTCCCCCGGGTCGTCGCCGATCCGCACGATCTCGACGCCCGGTCCGAGGCCCTCTACGGCGCGTGGCTCGCCGGCAGCGTGCTGGGCGCGACCACGATGTCGTTGCACCACAAGCTGTGCCACATCCTCGGCGGCACCTTCGACCTCCCGCACGCCGAAACCCACACCGCGGTGCTCCCGCACGTTCTCGCGTTCAACCTCCCGGCCGCACCCCGCGCACGGGCCGCACTGCGGAACGCGTTCGGCGCCGGCGATCCGGCCGCGCACCTGTTCCGCCTCGCCGACGACCTCGGCGCCGACATGTCCCTGAAGTCGCTCGGGATGCCGGAGGACGGTGTGGACACCGTGGTGACACAGGCGTTGTCCGCGCCCTACGCCAATCCCCGGCCGGTGACGGAACACGACCTGCGGGTCCTGCTCGGCAACGCACTCACCGGCTCCTGTCCAACGGAGGACACGTGACCAGTCTCGACCTGCAACACGTCATCGACCGCAACAAAGTCGGGCCCCTGCAACGCAAAGTCCTGCTGCTCTGCCTGGGCGTGGTGGTCCTCGACGGCCTGGACCTCGCCGTCGTCGCCTACATCGGCCCGCCGCTGCTCGCCGATTGGGGCCTGTCCAAGGCCCAGCTCGGACCGGTGATCACCAGCGGGCTGCTCGGCATGGCGCTGGGGTCACTGGTCGCCGGGCCGATCGCGGACCGCATCGGCCGGCGCAAGATCATCCTCGCCTCGATGGTGTTCTTCGGGGTGATGTGCGCGGCGACCGCGCTGGCCCCGAACGTGGTGTGGTTCTCGATCCTCCGGCTGCTCACCGGCTTCGGTCTCGGCGCCGCGCTGCCCAACGCGACGACGCTGGTGTCCGAGTACGCTCCCGTGCGGCGCCGCGGCACGATGATGGCGCTCACCTACTGCGGCCACACCCTCGGCGGCGCGATCGCCGGGTTCCTCACCAGCCTCGTCGTGGAGGTCGCGAGCTGGCACTGGGCCCTGGTCCTCGCCGGTGTCCTGCCCATCGCCTACGCCGTGGTCGTCTACTTCGCGCTGCCGGAGTCGCCGAAGTACCTCGCCCGCCAGGCCGGGCGGGAGGCCGAGCTGCTGGGCCTGGTGAACCGGATCGTGCCGGAGAACTTCCCGCCCGGCACCCGGTTCGCCCTCAACGAGCCTGCCGTCGACGCGAAGGTCCGGGTCGCCGGGCTGGTGGCCCGCCGGTTCCGGCTGGGGACCGCCATGATCTGGATCGGCTTCAGCGCAGCGTTCTTCATCGTGTACCTGACGAACAGCTGGATGCCCATTCTGATGACCGACATCGGTTTCTCCCTGACCGCGGCCGCCACGATGGGCCTGCTGCTGCAGGCGGGGGGCACGCTGGGCAACCTCGGGATCGGGTCGGCGATGGACCGCTTCGGCATGCACCGCACGGTCGTCGCCGCCATGGGGTGCGCTTCGGTGATGTTCGTGCTCGTGGCCGTCGCGCCGCCGAACGTGCTGGTGCTCGGGACGCTGATGTTCGTGATGGGCATGTTCACCAACACCTGCGGCACCGCCTTCCCGATCATCGGCGCCGCCTTCTACCCCACGAGCATCCGCGCCACCGGAACCAGCTGGGCGACCGGCGTCGCCCGGTTCGGCGCCATCGGCGGAGCGGCCATCGGCACGGTGCTCGTGGCCGCCGGCCTCAACTACCACCAGGTGTTCCTCTCGCTGCTCATCCCGGGCGCCGTGTGCATCCTGGCCGTCATCGTCAAGGGCAGGCGGGCGCGCACACCGGCAGGCGAGCCCGTCTCCGGACGCGTCTCCGCCCGCAGCTGAGCAGCCTCACGAAGGGACCCCGATCATGCGACTGCGCAACAAGACCGCGCTGATCACCGGCGCCTCCAGCGGCATGGGCCGCGCCACCGCCACGACCTTCGCCCGGGAGGGCGCCGCCGTGGTGGTCGCCGACATCAACGACGACGACGGCGCGGCCGTGGTCAAGGAGATCGAGGCCGGCGGCGGGCGGGCGCGTTACCTGCACCTGGACGTCACCGACGAGGATTCATGGACCACCGGGATCGACGAGATCGTCGCGGAGTTCGGCCGGCTCGACGTGCTGGTCAACAACGCCGGGATCAGCGGCACCTTCGATCCCGACCTCACCAGCACTGCGTTCTTCGACCAGCTCATGCTGGTCAACGCCAAGGGTGTGTTCCTCGGCATCAAGCACGGCGCCGCCGCGATGGCCCGCTCCGGCGGCGGCTCGATCGTCAACCTGTCCTCGATCTCGGCCTCGATCGGCCAGCTCGGCGTGCACCTCGGCTACGGGGCGTCCAAGGCCGCCGTGAAGTCGATGACCCGGACCGCCGCCGTGCACTACGCCGACGACGGGATCCGGGTCAACGCGGTCGCTCCGGGGATGCTCCCGCCGATGCGGACCTCCCGCGGCTCGGCCGACCCGGTGTGGCGGGCCAGGCAACTCGACGGGGTGCCGATGAAGCGGGCCGGCGAGGTGCGGGAGGTCGCCGACGTCGTCCTCTTCCTCGCCAGTGACGAGGCCTCCTACGTGACCGGCGTGGAGGTCCTGGTCGACGGCGGGCTGACCGCGGTGTGACTCACCGCCGGGCGAGGAACGCCTCCACGGCGGCCACCACGTCCCCGGGCGCTTCCTCGGGGACGTAGTGGCCGCCCGGGACGGCGTGGCCGCGCACGGCGGCGGGATCGGCGTGGTGCTCCTGCCAGACGCGCACCACGTCGGTCCCGCCGAGGCCGCCCTCGGCGCCCCACAGCAGGAGCAGCGGAGCCCGCACCCGCAATCCCCGCGCGTGATCGGCCTGGTCGCGGTCGAGATCGGTCGAGAAGCCGGTGCGGTAGTCCTCGAAGGACGCCCGCAGGTGGCCCGGGTCGCTGAACGCGGCGACATAGTGGTGGAACGTCTCCGCGTCCACGGCGCCGGATTCGAGGACGCGGGCGAAGAAGTGCCGCAGATACGCCTCCACGTTCCCGGCGACCAGCGTCGCCGCCAGCTCCGGGTTCCGGTGGAAGAACCAGTGCCACATCGCGCTCGCCGAGTCGCGGTCGAAGGTGTCCATGACGACCCTGGTCGGCAGGATGTCCAGCAGCACCAGGGCGTTGATGTCCGACGGGTGGTCCAGGGCCCAGCGGTGCGCGACGCGGGCGCCGCGATCGTGGCCGATCACCACCGCCGAGGAGAACCCGAGGTGGTGGATCAGGGCACTCAGGTCTGCGGCGGTGGCGCGCTTGTCGTACTCCCCCGACCGCGCCAGACCCGAGTCCCCGTACCCACGCAGGTCCGGGACGATGAGGGTGCGCCCCCGGCTGAGCGGCTCCACCACGTGCCGCCAGCAGGCGTGCGTCTGCGGCCAGCCGTGCACCAGCACGGCGGGCTCGGGCCCGTCACCGACGACGCGGTAGGCCAGCTCGACATCGTCCAGGCGCACCGACTCGCGGATGTCCCACGGCATGATTTCCCCTTGCTCTCACGAAGTTTCCGCCGACCACAGTGCACACTCCGCTCAGCCCACACCAAGCGGCGGTTGCCGCTCAGTGGCAGCCGGGCGCCGCGAACCCAGCCGTGCGGTGGCCAGGGCGGCGAGCAGGAACACGACGGCCTCGTAGACCATCGCCGAGCCCATCGCCCCCGCGGTGTAGACGACTCCGGCCAGCGCCACCCCGACCGTGCCGCCGAGCTGCTGCGCGGTGGGCAACAGCCCGGACACCGAACTGGCCGCGCCCGCCGGGACCCGGTGCAGCACCAGGGAAAACGCCGAGGCGGTGAAGACGCCGAACGCGAAACCTCCCGCGGCCAGCACTACCCACAGCACCGGCGCCGGCGCCGGCAGCGCCGGGATGACGAGCAGCGACACCACGGCGAGCCCGGCGGACGCGGCGGCCAGCGCGACGGCGCCGAACCGGCGCGCCGCGGCTTCGGCGACCCCGCTGCCCAGCAGCGCGCCGACCGCGTACGGCGCGACCGTCAACGCTGTCACCAGCGGGTCCCGGTGCAGCTCGCCCTGCAGGTACAGGGAGAGCAGCAGGCTGAACGACGGAATCCCGGCGTTGAACAGCAGCACCGCCCCGATGCCCCAGCGGGTCGTCGTCGCCGCCAGCGCGTCCGGGTGCACCAACGGGTGCCGCACTCGCCGTTGTGACGCGGCGAAGGCGCCGAGCAAGCCCAGCGCCACCACCAGGCTGACCCACGTCCACACCGGCCAGGCCGCGTCCTCGCCGAGGGTCAGCGGCAGCACGAGCAGGACCAGTCCCGCCAGGGACAACACCGCGCCGACCGGGTCCACCCGGCTCGCGCCCACCGGCCCGCGCCCCGCGGGCAGCACCCGGAACAAGGCCAGCGCGGCGATCCCGACCGGAACCGGCAGCGCCAGCGCGACCCGCCAGCCGGCCCCGAACGGGTCGAAGTGCAGCAGGACGCCGCAGCACAACGGCCCGGCCAGCGAGGCGATCGCCATCGTCGCCCCGTACCGGCCCAGCACTGCCGCCCGCCGGTCCGCGGGCACCGCGTTCTGGATCAGCGACAGGATCTGCGGCGCCACCAGACCGCTGCCCGCCCCTTGCACCAGCCTGGCGGCCACCAGCCACTCCACGTCCGGCGCGGCGGCCGCGGCCAGCGACGCCAGCGTGAACACGGCCGTGCCGGCGACGAACAGCCGCCGGTAGCCGAACCGGTCGCCGAGCCGCGCCGCGGTGATCAGCGCGCAGGCGTAGGTGAGCGTGTAGCCGGCCAGGGCGAGCTGCCCCGCGCCCGAGCCGGCGGCGAGGTCGTGGCGGATGCGCGGCACGGCCAGCTGCATGACGGTGACGCTCATCAGCTGGACGAACGTCCCCGACAGCAGCACGGCCTGAGCGGCGGGCCTCATGCCTGCTTCGCGATCCGGCCGAGGAGTTCGGCGAGCTCGCCGGGCCGGGTCAGGAACGGCGAGTGCCCGCCGGGCAGGGAATGCACCGTGAACCGGTTGTCCGGTGTCACGCGGTCGGCTTCGGCGATCATCAGGTCCTGCGTGACCGGCGGCAACGCGAGGTCGCCGGTCAGCCGGATGTAGCTGCGCGGCACGCGGCCCCACCGTGCGGCGGTGACCGGGAACTCCCCGGCCAGCGACACCAGGGGTTCGTCGGGGTGCAGCGTGAGGCGCCAGCCGGGGCGGTCCGCGGGCCAGTCGTTGAGGAACGCCCGCCGGATCACCTCCACTTCGGACGGATCCGGGGAGAGCGGGTTGATCCGGAACGCGCCGATCACCTCGGGGTCACCGGCCCGCGGCACCTGGACAGCATCGGCGTTCTCCGGCGCGGCGACGTAGTCCACGAAGCGTGGCCGGCCCGCGGGCACGAACGCCGACAGGTACACCACGTGGTCGGCCAGCTCCGGGTGCCGCTCGATCGCGGCCGAAGCCGGGCCGCCGCCCGCGCTGTGCGCGACGAGGACCACCCGCGCGAACCGGCGGCGCACCTCGGCGAGGTCGGCGATCAGCGCGTCGACGAGCACGCCGGTGGTGAGCCCGGTGAGCGCGGACGGTTCGCTGGTCAGGCCCGGCTGGCCCGGCTGCAGGTACCCGGACGGTGTCGGCGCGGTGATGCCGTGCCCGGGCAGGTCCACGGCCACGCTGGGCACGCCGGAGGCGGCCAGCGCGCGCTGGGTCGCGGCCCAGTGCAGCGAGGAGTGCCAGGCACCGTGGACGAACACGCAGGCGGTGGTCTCGTTCATGACGTCCTTTCGACGGAAGTGGGAACGAGGTCCACTCCACCGCGTCGCCGTGACGGTCATCCACTTTCATATCTGGATCAGACCGGCGCGATATCTTGTGTGTATGGAAGTGCGACACCTCCGGTACGCCCTGGCCCTGGCCGAGCACCAGCACTTCGGCCGGGCGGCCGCCGCACTCGGGATCGCGCAGCCGCCGCTGTCCACGCAGATCGCGGCCGTCGAACGCGAGATCGGTGAGCGGCTGTTCGACCGCACGCCCCGCGGCGTGTTCCCGACCGCCGCCGGCACCGCGTTCCTCGCCCGGGCGCGGCGTGCGCTGAGCGAGATGACCGCCGCCGCGGTCGAGGCCGGCCGCGCGGCGCGCGGCGAAACCGGTCAGCTGCGGATGGGGTTCATCGGCTCGGCGTTGCTCGACCCGCTGCCCGGCGTGCTGGGCCGCTTCCGCAAAGCGCGGCCGGACGTCCGGCTCGACCTGCGGGAGATGAACAGCCCGGACGGGACCGCGGCCCTCGTCGCGGGCGACCTCGACGTCGCGGTCGGGCGCGGCGCGCCCCGGGGCGCCGGGGTCGACGGGCTGGTGACCGTGCCGATCGGCGCCGATCACCTGGTCGCCGTGGTCGGGGTCGCCCACCCCTTCGCCGGCCGCGCGGAGATCCGGCTCGAACAGCTGGCGGCCGAGCAGCTGATCATGTCGGCGCCCGAACAGGAGCCCGCGGTCGCCGCTCACCTGCGCAGCCTGTTCGGTGCGGACACCACGGCGCTGGACGCCGCCACCCGGTCGCGGGACGTCCACACGATCATCGGCCTCGCGGCCTGCGGCGTCGGCGTGGGCCTCGGCCCGGCCCGGATGCGGCTGGTCACCCGCAAGGACGTGTGGTTCTGCGACGTCGCCCCGCGCTTCCGCCTGCCGGACCTGCAACTGTCCTTCCGCGCGGCCGACGACTCACCGGTGCTCGCCGCGTTCCTGGACATCGTCCGCGCGAACTGCGCCGAAGTCGGCTCACGCCTGGACGACATCCTCGCCCGGCGGCAGGCCTACTCGATGGCGCCGGATCCCGCGCCGACGCGGTAGGAGGCGACCCCGGCCCCAGGACCAGGGCCGCCGCAGCGCCGTCAGGCGGCGGGCTCCTCCTGGAGGGCGCGGACCTCGATCCGGCTCCGCAGCGCCTTCGAGACCTGCTTGGTCCATTCGATGGCGACGTCGTCGTTGTCGGCCTCGATGATCCAGAAGCCGCCCAGGTACTCGTCGGCCTCGGTGAACGGGCCCGGGGTGACCACGGGGCTGTCCCCGGAGTAGTCCACCGTGGTCGCGCTCGACGGGGGCAGCAGGCCGCCCGCGGCGACAGACTCCACGAGCACCCTGGCCCGCAGCCGCTCGGCGAGTTCCGGCGCGTGGTCGTCGAGCAGCCGGGCGGCCTCGGGCGCGGCCAGGCCGGACAGCTCGATGACCTCGAGGCCCGCGATCTCGAACGGCACGACGTCTCGCGCACCGCGAACAGCACCGCGATGGGGTCGGCCACGAAGCGGCGGGCCGCGAACAACAGCGCCTCCATTAACCCTTGGTCGAGCGGAGATCAGGAACCGGTTGGCGTCGTCTCCTTCGGACAGGCCGAACGCGCAACGCAAAGCCCTGGCCTGGGGAGCGGGCAGAGGGTCCAACCGGTCCAAGTGCGGGAACAGGAGTTGGCGCGGACCGCCGTACGCGAGCTCGGAGTCGGACTCGACCCCCGCCGCGCGAACCACCCGCATGCCCTCGGCTTCGGCGACCGACACGGCGTGGTCGAGGAGGACCGTTTCCCGATGCCCGCAGCGCACCGCAACCCCAGCGCGCCACTGCGCTCGTCGCGCGCATCCGCCAGCAGGCGCCGAATCCGCGCTTGTTCGACGCCCCTCCCCACCAGCGACATGCGGTCACCCTCGTACGGCAGATCGTGTTCGCTTGCGCAAATACCTCCGTGTCGTTTCGACCGGTCCGGCCTTAGCTTCGAGCGATGGCGAACGAACTGACGATTCCGGCCCTGCCCTGTCCTTCCATCGACGAGATCGCGTCGTTCTACGAGATGCTCGGCTTCGAGGTGACCTACCGGCAGACGCGGCCGAACCCGTACCTGTCGGTGCGACGGGAAGACATCAACCTGCACTTCTTCGGCATGGACGGCTACGACCCGGCGCAGTCCTACAGCACGTGCATCGTGGTCGTGCCGGACATCCACGGGTTGTTCGAGCAATTCGCGGCGGCTATGCGCAAAAGGCACGGGAAGCTGCTCATCTCCGGCATCCCGCGGATGACGCGACCCCGGCTGCGCAACGACCGCTACACCGGCTTCGCGGTCATCGACCCGGGCGGCAACTGGATCCGGATCACCAGAGCGCAGCCGGAACCCGAGGCCACCACCCGATTGGCCAAGGCAATCCCGGGACAGCAGCGGCGGCCACAGCAGCTCGTCCTCGCCCTCGTGGTGGTTCTTCAGCCCCAGCCGGTAGTCGCGGAGGTGGCACGTCTTCGCCGTCGGCGGCGAAGACGGAAAGGAAGCATTACAACACTGGCTGTCCTGGGCGACACGATGCCGGATACCCGAGTTCGTCAAGCTCGCGCGCACCATCCGCTCCGAACTCGCTGAGCTTGGCCCCGTGGCCCGGACACCTGACCTGAGGTGACCGTCGGTCACCGGGGAGGATGTTGCGGTGCCTGCACCACACCCGCCTGAGTTCCGTCAGCGCGCCGTCGAGTTGGCCCGTCTGGGCGACAAACCGGTCGCCGCGCTGGCGAAGGACCTGGGCATCAGCGAGTCGTGTCTGCGGAACTGGATGGCCCAGGCGGACGCCGATGAGAACGGTAGTTCGGCGCGGCTGACCAGTGCGGAGAAGAAGGAACTGGCCGAGCTGCGGAAGAAGAACCGGCAGCTCGAGCTGGAGAACGAGATCCTCAAACGGGCAGCGGCCTATTTCGCCCGGGAAAACATCCTCCCAAAGTAATCTACCCGCTGGTCCGCGAGTTAGCCGACGACGGTATTGATGTCGCGGTGGCCTGCCGGGTGTTGAAGGTTTCCCGTTCCGGCTATCACGAGTGGCACACGCGGCCGCCCGCTGCTCGTGACGAGGAGAACGAATTGTTACTCAAGCACATCCGGTCCATTCTTCGGTCAGGAAGCACTCAGTGCGGTCCAGGTCCAGGAATTTGGCTTCGTCCGGCCGGACGAGGGCCAGGTACTCAGCGTCACCGAAAACTCGTTCGAGCGCGTGCTGGTCGTCGAACCACAGTTCGGTGAGGCCGTCGACGTCTCCCCTGACCGGCAGACCGGGGGTGTCCGGTGTCAGGGTGTGCTGCTGGACGTAGCGGCGGACGTTGTCGCGCACCGCTTCGACCGACTTGAACAGCGGCGCGTGCCGGTCGCGGTGGTACTCCACGAACTCGTCGTGGGTGAGGCCGCTCCGGCGTCGCAGCACGATGGTCAACTTGATCATTTCAATGTCTCCTCGGTGGTGCGGACTCGGTGCGGTGTGGTTCCGGACCAGGCCCGGAAAGCTCGGTAGAACGAGCGCGATTCGTCGTAACCGAGCAGGAGCGCGATCTCGGTGACGGAGATCTCCTGCTGTTCGAGGTAGTGACGGGCCAGTGCGTGTCTGGTCTCGTCGAGTACCGCCTGGAAACTCGTGTGCTCCTCGGCGAGCCGCCGTTGCAAAGTCCTGGTGCTGAGCGCCAGCCGCTTGGCGACGCCCGCTGCCGTGTGGTTGCCGGCGGGCAGCAGCTCGACCAGCACGGCACGAACACGGTGGGCGGTGGACTCGGCCTGGTCCAGGTCGGCGAGCCGGCGGCGCAGGTCGGGTTCGAAGACCTGCCACATCTGCGCGTTGGAGGTCAGGAACGGCGTCGTGGTGTCGGTTCCGGCGAAGGTCACCGCCGCTGTCGTACCGGATTCGACGGGAACACCGAGGTACTCTTGCCATGCGTCCACCGCATCGCGGTGGGGTGGCTCCGGTGCCGTGACCCGCAACGGGACGATCCGCTTCCGGGTACCGAGTCTCGCGAGCGCGACCCAGAACGCGAGTTCGTACGCGATCAGGCCGCTGGGAGGCGGTGGACGTACCGGCCAGCGCATGGTGAGGGTCAGCCGGTCGGCGCCGCCGTCCAGTGTGACCAGTTGTGGCCCGAGGAGGCGCTTGTAGAGGGCGATGCGCTCCGCCGCACGACGCAGGTCGGGGCTGCACAGAGCGGCGAAGACGAGTGGCTGGAAGGTCTCCACGCGCAACTGCGCGGCCAGCCGCGCAGCGAGCGCGGGATCGCCCGACACCTGTTCCACCGCGGTCCAGCACCGGTAGAACTGCGCGGGAGTGAGGGCCGTCTGCCCCTGCAGCAGCAGATCCTCCGGCAGTCCCGCCGTCCGCAGGACAGAGCCGGTTTCGATGCCGAGATCGGCGAACATCGCCACCGTCCCGGAGCCCAGGTAGAACTTGCCCGCGGTCATGCGTCGCGGCTGACCGACTCGGCGAGAGCACCGGCCACGTCAACGTCGACGCCGGTGAGGCGCCGGGACATCTGCCACAACCGGCCGATGGCCCGGTCGGCGCCGGGCCGGATCAGCCTGCGGGCGACGGGCGGGCCGGTGACCACCCAGCGCGGGCCGTACATGGTGCCCCCTTCGGCGTCCGGATCGGTCGCGGCGCGGAGCTGGCTCAGCACGCCGTGTTCGGTGTCCATGCCGATCGAACGCGCCACGGAGCGGAGGACCTTGCCGCGCACCCCGGCCGCGCCGGCCGCCCGCGTCGTGTCGAACAGGTCGGAGTTGGTGAACCCGGGGTGAGCGGTCAGCGCCCTGGCGGAGATGCCTGCTGCGCGGAACTGGCGGTCGAGCCCCTGGGCGAAATGGCGGTTGGCGAGCTTGGACGTGTCGTAGGCGCGCCAGGGCGTGTAGGGCCGGCCAAGGTACCGGCCGTCGGTCACCGCGCGGCCGGAGTGCTGTGCGGTGCTGGTTAGGGTCACTACGCGGGCTCCAGGGGTGCGCACCAGAGCGGGGAGCAGCCCAGCGGTGAGCACCCAGTGCCCTAGGTGGTTGACGGCGAACTGGGTTTCGAACCCGTCGGCCGTCACGCTTTCGGGCACCGCCATCACGCCGGCGTTGTTGATCAGCAGGTCCACTCGGGAATGCCTCGTCAGTATGTCCGCGGCAGCGCTGCGCACGGACTTCAGGGACGCCAGGTCGAGCGGGACGATCTCGACCGAGGCTCGCGGGTGCGCCGCTCGGATCCGTTCACCGGCCTGGTCGGCCTTCCACCGGTCGCGCGCCGCCACGACGACGTGAGCGCCACGTGCGGCGAGCGCGGTGGCTGTCGCCAGTCCGAGGCCCCCGTTCGCGCCGGTCACCACCGCTACTCGTCCACGTTGCTCCGGGATGTCCTTGGTCGACCACATTGTGATTGCTCCTTACGGATCTTTGCTCCGCGAGAAGCATAAGGAGCTGCGATTCATCGGGCAGTGACACAACGCGCCACAGTGGTGGCCGATCGCGCCAACGCCGCTCGCCGTGTCGTGTTCGTCGCCGTCACATGTCGTGGTCGTGATCGGTGTGGTGCCGTGCTGCCCACGTACTCCGTTCGCAGTGATGCGCACCCCACTGGTCGTCGGCGGTGACACTCCTGCGCAAACGATGGACCGTTTCGCCTCGAAGTCCTCGACTCGTTGGTGGGGCCATCCTCATCCTCTTTGTCTGCGCCCTTGTCGTGGGCGATCAGACGAAAGTCCGTAGCCATTGACACCGATGTAACGCGATTCACGTTGTGATGTGTCGCGACGGGCGTGTCGTGCGGGCGGCGGTGGCGAGGTTTTCCGCCCGCCCGGCCGGGATCAGTCTTTGCAGGCAGTATGGTTGTCGTTCAACGAAGATCGGCCACTGCCGAATAACGTGTCTCTTGGTGCTGTGGTCCTGCGCCGGACTTCCCCGCCGGAAACGCGCGGGCCGTGGAGGCCGGGTCAGCGGTCCTTGTGGTGGTCGGCGGTGAGGCGGTCGAGCCACTCACTCAGCAGGTGTTGTTCCGCACTGCTGAGCGTTGTTTGTTCGGGCAGAAGGGCGCGCAGCGCCCGGGCGGCAGAGGCGGGGCTTGCGTCGCGTACGGCGGGTTCCTCGAGGGTGACGGCGGTGATCATCGCTTCCCGGAGGGCGGTCAGGAGGGCGGGGTCGCGTTGATCGCGGGGGAGTGATAGCCAGGTGAGCACTGCTCCGCGGGCGGTCGCGTGGATGAGAGAGGCGGCGAGTTCCTCGCCGACGCGCAGCAGGCCGCTGCTGGCGAGGCGGTGGATGCGATCGAGCAGGATCTCCATGCCGGCTCGGAAGGCGGCCGAGTCCGTGCCGCGCCTGGGTTCGCCGTACATCAGCGTGTACAGCTCGGGATTGGCGAGCCCGAACTCGACGGCGAGGTCCCAGCCCGTGCGCAGGTCCTCGACGGGATCCTCCGGACGGGCGTCGGCGTGTTTGGCCGCGAGGAAGGTGGCGTAGCCGTGTTCGGCCACCGCGTCGAGCAGCCCGTCCTTGTCGCCGAACAGGCGGTAGATCGCTGGGGCCTGTACCCCGGCGGCGGCCGCGACCGCCCTGGTGGTGACCGCCTCGCGTCCCTCGCGCGCGAGCAGGTCCGCCGCCACCTCGACAAGCCGCTGTCGGGACACCTCGCGTGCCGCGACCTGTGCGTCCTCCGATCCATCAACCATGTGTCAATGATATCGAGTACTTGCTTCCACTGATGTTTTCGGTGATACCATGATTCGAGTATCGTTGGAAACACCAGTTGAGGAGTTGCTGACATGAGCGACAAGCTGCGTATCGTCGGCCTTGAGGAACACGTGGTCCTGCCCGTTCTGCTCGACGCGTGGGCGGCGGCGGGAGTCCGGCCGAACGTCTACCCCGACGACCACCCGGTCACGCGAAGGCTGTGCGATGTCGGCGATGAACGCTTGGCCGACATGGACGAGCAGGGCATCGACGTCGCGGTGCTGTCCCTGGCCACTCCGGGGGTGCAGAACCTCCCGCCGGCCGATGCCGTGCGCGTCGCGCGCGAGGCCAACGACGCGCTCGCCGCGATCGTCGACGCCAATCCCTCGCGGTTCCAGGCATTCGCCGCCATCCCGACGTCCTCGCCCGAAGCCGCCGTCGAAGAGTTGGAGCGCGCGGTCACCGGACTCGGCTTCCGCGGTGCGATGCTGTATGGCCGCACCGGCGACGCACTGGCCGACGCGCCGCAGTTCGACGACCTCTACGGAGCCGCCGAACGGCTTCACGTCCCCTTGCACTTCCACCCCCAGGCGCCGGTGCGTGCGGTCCAAGCGGCGTATTACTCGGGACTGCCCAACGGGGTGGGGGCGGCATTGGCGACCGCCGGGCTCGGCTGGTACTACGACCTGGGTGTGCAGTACCTGCGGATGATCTTCTCCGGGGTGTTCGACCGTCACCCCGGGCTGCAAGTGATCGCCGGGCACTGGGGCGAGGTCGTGCTGTTCTACCTCGATCACGTCGGCTTCCTGGGGGAGATGGCCAGGTTGCAGCGGCCGTTGGCCGACTACTTCCGTCAGAACTTCTGGGTGGCCGGCAGCGGTACGGTCAGCGAGCGCTACCTGCGCTGGACCGCCGAGGTCGTCGGAACCGACCGCATGCTCTACTCGACCGACTACCCGTACACCTTCGGCACCCGGCCCGGCGGCTTCCCCTACCTGGACACCAGCGGCGGCATCGCCAGGTCGTTCCTCGAGAACGCACCCTTCACCGAGGAGGAGAAGGCCGCCATAGGATCCGGCAACTGGGAACGGCTGACCGGCCACCTCAACGCCGACCGCCGGTCCCGCCGACCGGCATGACGGGCGCATGGGGCGTCACCGGCCACATACCCGCGCTGCAGAACGCAAGATGGTCCAAGGTCAGATCACCAAGGCCGACAACCCGGCATGCCGCCAAGCGTTGCTTGAAGTGCAGCGGGGGCCCGCGCAGTGCGAGCACACCGCGGGAGCGGCCACGCCAGCGCGGGCCGAGCCCCGTAGGAAACCAACGGGAACAGGGCCGAGCTGGGTACTGGCGTTTCTGGGCTCTTCACGATCGAGGGTGTAGTCAGGCCTGGAATCCTCCGGTCTCGAGGAGCGACCTTGCGATGTAATCGGTCGAGTTGCGGAATCCGAGTGCGGAGCCGCGGAGATGTTCGAGTCGTCCGTTGATAGCTTCGGTGGGGTCGTTGGATGTGCCGGGGCGGTCGAAGTAGGCGAGCGCGTTGGGCACGGCGGCGCTGATCGAGTCGATGAACCTGACCCATCGGTTCGCGCCCCTTTGTCCGGACGGGGTTCACGGTAGGCGGCGATCATCTGTTGGCAGATGCGCCAGGCGACCTCGACCTCGACGTGTGCATCGTCAGCGAACAACCAGGTGAGCCGGGTCGCGCTGCTTGTCGGTGAGCAGCGCGGCTCCGGTACAAGGTGCGGCGGGCGGTGTAGAACGGGCCGGTCTTGCGTCCGCCGGTGCCGATGGAGCGCCGGTTAGATTTTGCGTCGGCACTTGCCCAGGCTTCGCCAGCTAGACGTATCACGTACGCCGCGGCCGGTGTGTCGCCAGACATGCTCGACCACGCCGATCACTGAATCCAGGCAACCTCCGACGTCGACAAGTTCGCGCTCGGGCCGGTCATCTCTGACCGGCGGATGTCAGCGAGGACCTAGCGCCCCACCTTCACGTTTGCAGGTTGAAGCAGAGTTCCGTATCTTGATGTGGAACGGCGCTCCGCATTCGAGCATGGCGGATCAACGCAGACGTCGAAGAGGGACTCCATGAACGACAGCCCGTCCCCGGTCAGTCGGCCAAGCCGGTGCCCCTGGACGCCCCCGGGCGCGGCGATGACCTGCCGGTCGTCGTCTTCTCGCACGGCATGACACCGACGACGGACGACCACGAGCGGCTAACCGCTTCTGGGCCGTACACGGGTTCGTCGTTGTCCAGCCCACCCACCTCGACTCGCGGGGCGCGCCGGCCGACTACCCGCGCACCCCGCTCACGTGGCGCAGCCGCACCGACGACCTGACTCACGTGATCGGCCAGCTCGACACCATCGAAGCCACCGTGCCCGGGCTGACCGGACACGGCGACCACGAGCGCGTCGCGGTCGCCGGGCTCTCGTGGAGCGCGCAAATCGCGAGCACCGTCGTGGGTGTGCGGGTCCCCGACGCCGACGGCCTGCCCGGGCAGAGCAGGACCGACCAGCGCGTCAAGGCAGCCGTCGTGCTCTGCCTGCCCGGAACCGGCGGCCCCGACCTCAGCGCGCTCACGGCCCAGCTGTTCCCCTTCATGCGCGCAGGCGTACCTGCGCACCGTGCTCGGCCTCGACGACACCGCTTGGCACACCACCCGGGCCGCCCTTGCCGGCGACCCACTGGGCAAAATGGACTCGAAGTAATGATCTTTGCCACGGCAGACGCAGCCTGTCCGAAAGGAATTGCGAATGAGCACAGTATTGAATGTCGGACTCGATCCACGTGTCGTCGGTGACCCTACGGCACCCAGCGAAGCCTTCCCCAAGGTCGACGCAGCCGAGGTGCAGGCCGGCCTGGACCGGGCCGCCGCCGAGCTCGCCCACATGGGCCTGGGTTTCGAGACTTGCCTTCTCGATCGAAGCGCGTCGGCCGAGGAGGAGTTCCGCGCCGCCGTCCGCCGCAAGCACTACGACATCATCGTGATCGGTGGCGGCGTCCGCCTTGAGCCGTCGATGACCCCGCTCTTCGAGAAGCTGGTCAACATAGCACGCACTCACTCCCCGGAATCGGTGCTCTGCTTCAACACCGGACCGGACACCACCGTGGAAGCGGTGCGGCGATGGTGGCCCCGG